>CAYHEV010000080.1:0-8800 GCA_964355725.1 uncultured Candidatus Bathyarchaeia archaeon
CGCAGAATTCTTTCTCCTTTCCTGGGTGAAGCTCTATGAGCACGTAAGCGCGTGTTTTATCGGCTGTAGAGTCCATAAGTATTTCTGTGTTGATTGCCTTATTATTGTTTTTCATAGGGCAGCTTGTGCATGCGCGTGTTCTGGCCTTTGTCATATAACACATATGGAAATGAACCGCGCGGTCCGCGTGTCTTCGCAGAGGGCGGTGACAATGGGAAGTTTATCAGGCAACTTAAAACCAATAGAGCAAAAACGATTTCTATGTAACTCTGCTGTTCTTTCAATACTGAGTACAGCTCATTCTGAGCAGAAAAGGAGGAGGTTACGGGAAACAATCGCCTCTAAATACAAGCGACATGAAAAGAGAGTATAGGGGAACACTGGTGTTTGTTCATACGAGTATTCGAACAAGCAATATGAATAGGTCTATCGATTTTTACACAAAGTTGATGGGACTTAGTCTTCTGAGTCGACGCGAGATACCTCAGAATAATGCAGAAATCGCATTTCTCCAAGATCCAGATAGCATGGGAGCTAAGCTTGAACTCACTTTGTATCGGAAACAAGGGAAGTTCATCCAAGCTGAATATGAAGAGAGACTGTTTGATCATATTGCATTCGAAGTTAGGAATATGGAGCAGACTATTGCTGCCTTGCGAAAGGCAAAGGTCACAATTGCAGATGAGCCTTTCAAGCTTGGTCCGACTGGGCCGTTGATAGCTTTTATCGAAGATCCGGATGGAACTCTAATCGAACTGATCGAGAAGAAATAGTGCAGATTATTCTCGCGCCTTAAGTCTTCTTCTGAAGCGGATCATGTAAAAACAAGCCAAGACAGATACAATCATCTAAGGAAAATAGATTTTCGCCTTTCCAGTAAGACACGCTATTGTGATGCTTCTCCAGCGTTTGTAATGAATACCTTGACTCCTTTTGTCGTAAAATTGAAAGCTATCGAGTTAATGTATTCACAGAATAGCTCCACTTCATGCTCGATAGCAGGCCACGGAGAACTTTCGATTTCCATTCCCACAAACCGCAAGTTTGCCTTTTTCATGAAAGACTCAAGCTCCTCATTCCTAGGATTTGCACAACTTGCAATCGAACCCAAAAGGAGCAAGACCTCAGCTATCTTGTTCTTTAGAGCCCCTGCGTTTTGTGACTCGCCAGCCAACTTGAGTATTTCATTTTTCAGTCTATAGATCTTGTCCAAGTTTCGCTTAAGCTGAAGAATTTGCTTCTCTCTTAACTCCATTCCTGACATGTTCTTTATTCTTTTTCTCTTACAGTGTAAAAGCATTTCGACGGCGTGCTATGATACTTAAAAAAAAGGCATCTTGCAGAAGAAATCTCCACTGTAGAATGAGTTACAACAAACATGCCAGTAGACGTAGAAACACGCCCTACTTTCGCTCCACGTAGCTCAAGCAACAAATACCTACACGTAAAGCAAAACCTATATTGACAAAAGAATCAAAGATGAACTGGGCACCCGAATGGAAAATAGCGATGATTATGTTCTGAAGGTATCAAATCTAAGTGTGAAACTTCAAGATCAGACAATCTTGGACAACGTAAGTTTCAAACTGAAAAGAGGAACCGTCTTGGCTGTTGTTGGACCAAACGGTGCCGGAAAGACAGTGCTCTTCAGAGCCCTGCTAAACCTAGTGCCATACAATGGAAAAATCGAATGGACAAAAATGGTAAAGATAGGTTATGTTCCACAGAACATAGATGTAGATGATATCCCCATCTCTGTGAAGGAGTTCTTGTCCTTCAAAAATCACGTCGATGTTGAAAGTTCCCTCAGTCCTGTGAGACTTAACAACAAGAATGTTGCAAACAAGACTCTTGGCGTCTTATCTGGAGGACAACTTCGAAGAGTGCTAATCGCATGGGCTTTGGCTGATAACCCAAATGTTCTGCTGTTTGACGAACCGACAACAGGCGTTGACCACGACAGCGAAGAACCCATATTCATAATGCTTAACGATCTGAAGAAAAGAAACAGGATCACCGTACTTTTGATCACGCACGACGTACATATTATCAGAGAATATTCAGATTACTTGCTGGCATTGAATAGATGCATCACGTTCTTTGGTGAATCAAAGGAAATAATGAACCCATCAGTACAGAAAATAATCTACGGCGAAACAGTGTGCGCTGGAACACCAAACGAAAACGAGTGATCCGCGATGACAGAAACATTAACGCTTAGTCTGTTAATAGGAATCTCCGTGGGTGTATCTGCTGGCTACTTAGGCTCTCTAATGGTCCTCGAAAAGATGGCTCTCGTGGGCGACGCCCTTTCACACGTAGCTTTACCAGGACTCGCCCTCGGAATCTTGTTCAACTTCAACCCCTTCTTAGGAGCTTTTGCCTTCCTATTTACATCAGCCTTGATCATTTGGCATCTAGGAAGAGTTACCAAACTGTCTTTTGAAACAATCGTCGGCGCAATTTTCACTCTCGCCCTTGCAATCGGCATATTGATCATTCCAGAAGTTGACCTACTTGAAGCACTGTTTGGAGACATAACGAAAGTAACAATTCTAGAAACAGTAGCGGCGATAGTAGTCTCTGTGATAGCGGTATCTTTGACGAAGACCATCTACAGAAAGCTTGTGTTGGGCATGATATCGGAAGAACTAGCAATTTCAAAAGGCATCAATGTAAGCAGAATAAATCTATTGTATCTTTTGCTCGTGTCTCTCGTTGTGGCTGCAGGCATCAGAATTGTAGGAACTCTTCTAGTGGGCTTCCTAGTAATCGTTCCAGCAGCAGCAGCAAAGAACGTCAGCACTGACCTGACCAAATACGCAGTGCTCAGTGCTTGTATCGGAGCTGCCAGCTCATTTTCAGGAATTCTGTTCTCCAGCTACTTGAACTTACCGACTGGGCCGTTCGTGGTTTTTTCAGGAATCACGGTATTCCTAGTAACCGTTCTGGCAAAATGGAAAGCAAAATGAACCACGTAGATCTGATCGCATGAAGTTAAGCTTTTATGTAATGCTGTGCAAGTCTAATATGGTGGACGTGCATGGCCAAAATCTTCCCGACCATCAGAGAATATGGCTGTGAAGTCTCCATTTGCGCAGGACTAATTGCCTATTTTATTGGGCTAATTTGCTTAACAACATTTGGATCGACAATTTATACGATATCTGGTTACATCGGCACAATTCTATTGTGTGCTGGCTTGCTGATCAAGCTTGGTTTAATACGTACACATCTGGGAGCGGGAAGCTTTAGTATCATTACCTAATTCTTCACGTCTGTGATTCTTTTCGTGACAGCCGCAAACATGATCTTCACAGATAGTTATCTGGTATACAAAATCACAAGGTTCGTTGGTGCTCACGTAAACACGAAACTCTGCATGGATGTTATACGACCATATTCATACCTCTGCGTGCCATTGGTAGAAATTGGCATTATCATCTTTTTCGTTGCCATCGCGATAGCTGCGCTGGATAACACTATTCCTTAAGCCTGCTAGGGATCTGCAAGTGCATAACAATCTAATCACGATCTGGAAGTGTGACTACACAGTGATCACTCAAGAATCAGCGTAGTCGATCATTTCAAGTTAGTATTCACCAAAAAAGCGGTTTTGAATCTCTATTATCTCCTTGCTGTCCTTCGCTTTCGCATATTCTTCCAATCTCTCGCAGTTTATTTCCAGAAAAGTATGTCCCCACTTGAAAATAGAAAGCAGTTCTTCCGCCTTGTCTTTGAAGTTGACTATGTAAAGCGCCGCAGCCAAAGCTTCAACAGTAGCAAGCTTGGTTAGTTTGCCAAAGTTAACAGGGTTCCCAGCAATAAGAATTGGCAAGCAACGAGATGTCCCCCTAACATGTTTTGACATGACTTCAGTGGCATGCGCCCAACTGCAGTCCAGTGCAACCAACCCGAAACTCTCGATACGCACTCTGTCAGCTGGTGAAAACGCAATCTCAGCGAACGGGTTAAGCACTACAGCTCGTTTCGGCAAAAACCGTAGCTGCGGCACCAAGCGAACCATTTCATGATGCTTAAGTTTCAAAGCCGTACATTTTTTAGGATCGCATTGCCGAGCATGATAAACGACGATTCTAACTTGTTCTTGCACCTGTTTTTCGCACCTGCAGATGGCTCATGGGATCGTTTAGAACCCGAGGAATCCACTGGATAAGGTCTGTTGCAACCATGTGGTAACCTTTTTCTTCAAAAACAAAGTCACCAGCAGCGCCATTAACAAACGCACCAGCAACTGCAGCTTCGAAGGGGTTGACCTGCTGAGCTAGAAAAGCGCCTACAATTCCTGAAAGCACATCTCCAGTTCCGCCAACAGTCATCCCCGGATTACCCGTAAAATTGAGTTTGAATCGTCTTCCATCCGAAATTATGTCTACATTACCCTTCAAGAGTATTACAGCGTTCAGCTTTGCAGCCGCCTTATTAACATCAGAAACTCTCTTCTCCAAGTCTTCTGACAACTCCTTACCAGTCAGTATGGCATATTCTCCAGCGTGAGGCGTAAGCACCAAAGGCACTCTCAATTTTCGCCGAAACTCCGCGAACGCTTTCAAACCGTCAGCATCTAGAAGTAATGGTTTGCCAGCAGTTTCAGCAGCATCAATTATGGCTTCAACCGCCTTTCTCGTTCCAGAGTGCAAACCGAGACCTGGCCCTAAAGCAATAGCGTTACACGCTATAACATAAGGTCTCAAAGCTTGAATATTGTCTGGGTTCAGATGGTTTCCTTCAAGCTTTATCGTGATCAAATCAGGCGTCATGGAGCTAATTGCGTATGCAGTTTTCTCCGGAGTTCCAACATAGGCCAAGTCGACACCTGTGCGCAAAGCAGCCAACGCTACTAATGCAGGAGCACCTGAAAACGTTTCACTCCCACCGATAACTAGCAGACGACCAAAGTCTCCTTTGTGAGATTCCGGTTTGCGAGATGCCTTAATCTGCAAAACGTCTCCAGGGCCTGCGAATCTTTCAAACTGCTTGGGCAAGCCTATTCCTTTTACAACTATTTTCCCCACGTGTTTCTTTGCGTTTTCAAAACCTTTCTTGGTCTTGTGAAACGTCACCGTCAGGTCGGCTTTGACTGCTTCGCCCAAAACCTCGCCTGTGTCCGAGTCAATTCCTGTTGGCACATCAACGGCAATCCGAAAAGCGTTGATACCATTGATTTTTCTGACAAGTTGCAGAATTGGTGGTCTCAATTTTCCCTTTGAGCCAGTTCCAAGCAACGCGTCTATGATTATGTCCGTAGTTATGTCAGGTATGACGGTGCTGTCATAGATCTCGTAGATAGTAATTGCGTCTCTTAAGTATTGTAGCGCCAGCCAGTTCTCCAAAGACGCCTTGTCTGATATTTCTTTGGCTCTCCCAGCCAATGCAACTGTCACGTTAAAACCCATTGAAGTTAAGTGCCGTGCAGCTGCGAAACCGTCTCCGCCGTTTCCGCCTAAGCCGCAGAAAACCGCAACGGATTTGCCTGGTTTAAGCCTTGAAGCAGCTTCCCACGCTATGACGTGCCCAGCGTTCTCCATTAACAGAAGCCTAGAGACACCGAAGTATTCTGAGTTGAGCTCCAACGCTCTCATCTCACGGCTGGTAATGGAATCCTGTACTGTGGTTTTTTCGGGCATTTTCTAAAACCCTAATTGTTTAATGTTAAGAAATAAAGATAAGCATATCCATACACCTCCAAAGATGGAAGCCGAATTACAAGGCAACATGTAGGCTTAATCTCTTAATCCACAGCAAAAATGAGTAAAATATTTTAACACACAACGCTTTACAGTACGCAAGGAGATTCAAATGCCAACAGCATTTGTGTTAATAAACACTGAAATCGGTTCAGAAGCAGACGTTCTGAAAGACTTGAAAAAAGTTGAAGGTGTGGAAGAGGCTTTCGCTGTCTACGGAGTCTACGACATAATTGCAAGAGTCAAGGCAGGCACAATGGATAAACTCAAAGAAATTGTAACATGGCGTGTTCGAAGACTGGACAAGGTTAGATCAACATTAACTATGATCGTTGTTGAAGAGACAAAGTAACAAGAACTTCCCTCTTTTTATGTACCTCTTCAGGTTAGAGCCAACTCAAACACGCAGAAGGATTCGCTTTCATGATAGAACTAGGCTGTAACGGATGACCATGAAAACAATGCATATTGGATTGGATGATACAGATTCAACAAGAAAAGGCTGTACGACATATGTCACTGCTCTTCTCGTTGAAAAACTGCTGGCATTAGGTGCCAAATTTATTGACTACCCAAATTTGATTAGGCTAAACCCTAACGTGCCGTGGAAAACAAGGGGAAATGGAGCCCTTTGCTTGAGAATACTATATAATGACCAAAATGTTGAAGAGGAGATAAAAGAAACAGTCATAGCCACTGTGGAAGAACATGCGGATTTGGAGTTTAAGGGAACAGATCCAGGGATAGTTTTCTTTGAAAGGAAGAAAATCCCAAATGAAGTCAAAGTCTTCGCCAAAAATGCCATTACCGGGTTAGTAAGCCTCAAGGATGCATTGAAGCTCATATTGAAATTTCGGAGTGAAGCTGTGGGTTTCAAGAGTTGCAGAGGAATAATCGGCGGTTTGGCAGCGGTCGGGGAAACTCTGCAAGGAGACTACACGTATGAAATTCTCGCGTATCGTGTCCCTGAAGATTGTGGTTCAAAAAGAAACGTGGATAAGGCTTCGATTTTTGATATGGATAAGGCGACAGCGCCGTACACGTTTAATAATGTTGATTTGGAGAAAAAAAGAGTCATTATTACGCCGCGAGGACCTGATCCGATTCTTTTTGGAATTAGAGGAGAAACACCTGAAATTGTGAAAAAAGCATTTGAAATGGTTAGACCTCTTGAACCAGTTGAAAGATGGGTCATTTTCCGCTCGAATCAGGGAACGGACGCCCATCTAAAATGGGCAGACACGCTAAACCAAATAAAGCCCTATAATACGGTAATAGTGAGAGGCATTGTGTCAGCATATCCGAAGATAGTTCCGAGAAGACATGTAATTTTCTCGATTAAGGATGAAACGACTCAGGTTGACTGTGCGGCTTATGAGCCCACTGGGACTCTGCGTGGTGTCGCGCGAGAATTGCTGGTTGGGGATTATGTGGAAGTTTATGGTGGTGTCCGTGTTTCCTCTCAGAATCGACCCTTAACAATTAACCTTGAAAAAATCCGATTGCTGAAACTCGCACCTAGAATCACTTATCGTAATCCAGTTTGTCCCAAATGTGGTAGAAGACTCAAATCTATGGGGAAGAATCAAGGATTTAGATGTGAGAAATGCAGGCTCAGATATGGAAAACTTGGAAAAGTTGAGGTCAGAGTGAAGCGTGATGTAAGAAGGGGTTTGTACATTACCTCAACTCGGTCCCAGAGACATTTAACTAAGCCATTCGGACGGTACGGAATGGAAAAACGCAGAGTACCAGTTGGGAAATTGATTGACGATTGGCATTTTCCCTAGTTTATTTTCCGGTAACTTTGAAGATTTCGCACAGCATTTGATAAAGTTCGTCGCCGCCTTCCACTTTCGAGAAAAGGTCTTTTTCTGCCTTGAGTATGCGTCCCATGTTTTGATACGTTTGCTGCCATTCAAGCTCCCTCCATATCAAACGATAATTCTTCAATTCTAGCCATGCACGGATGATGAGAACTGAAAACATGCCCAGAGTAAGCAGAAGGTTCAGTATGTACAGATCCAGCAGTTCTATTGTTCTTCACCTCCGTCTGGTCTTTTGCTTCGTAACTTATGAGTAAAACGCATTTAAACCAAATCCATTGATAACGTAAAGCGAAAGAAGGGGTTTGATGAGTGACATTTTTCCATCATTAGGTTTTCAGTTGGGCATAGGAGCAATTGGCGGTTTCATAGTTGGATACGCCGTTAAGAAGATAAGTAAACTCGTAGCAGTCATAGTTGGCTTGCTGATAATCTTTATCGTCTACTTGAGTACGCAAGGGATAATCAGTCTAAATTATGATGCCCTTTGGTCTTGGCTCGCAGATTCGCTTAAATTGACCGGCCCAGCGTTCTCATGGCTTGTTGCCATAATCTCTCTTCTACCATTCGCTGGGAGCTTCATTGCCGGCTTCTTGATTGGCTTCAAGCTCGGGTGACAGACGATCTCAATATGCCTAAGATGGATTCCGATGCTGGATAGGTGATTTGCTAAGTGAGTGTGAGATCAACATGAAACCTAAGGTCGTTGTCCATCTCCTCAATATTCATTGAGGCCTGACGGTTGCATCACAGGTTTACTGTATGATGATAGATTCGACACATTGGTTGAAATGGTTTAAATCTTTGTAGCCCGTTTATCCTCTGAAAAATCCTTGTGCACTTGCTGGAGTGTTTGAGAATTGAATAAGTTTCCAGAGGAAGAATATAGCCTTCCATTCTTTAAAGAATCTGGATTCATTAGAAAGCAATGTCCTAATTGCGGCGAGTATTTTTGGACGCAAAAACCAGAACAGAAGACCTGTGGAGAAGCAAGTTCGGAAGGATGTGCCAGTTACACCTTCATAGACGATCCGCCTACAAGGAAAAGCTACACTCTACGGGAAATGCGTGAGGCGTTTCTGTCATATTTCGAAAAGCATGGGCATGCTCGTATAAGACCTTATCCTGTAGTGGCACGATGGCGTGATGACATCTACTTGACGCATGCCAGTATAATTGATTTTCAGCCGTACGTGACCGATGGAATTGCGCCGCCGCCGGCAAATCCGCTTGTGATTTCTCAACCATGCATCCGAATGGTAGACA
>CAYHEV010000081.1:0-8761 GCA_964355725.1 uncultured Candidatus Bathyarchaeia archaeon
ATCATAATAAACGAGACAAGAGCACCTGCGAACAAAAACACGGAAGCCACTACCAAAGCGCATCCCAGCTTTTTCCGAACCGAAAAATCGTCAGAGTCAGACCTAAAGATTCCCGTTCTAACCAGAAATCCCGTTCCAGTCAAGGGAATTCCCACAAACAAGCTCAGAACTGAAATCAGCGAAGTATCCCTAGAATAGTCCAAGACGCCCATTAAGAGAAAGACGATTCCTACCGCAACTAGAATCGTGCCTAGGTTTTCCTCGGAGAAAGCTTTGACTCTAGAAGGTAAACCAGAATATGGGCACATCTTCACTTAATAGAAGGGGGAAGATTCATAAAAGATTGCCGAAGTAGCAGCAGCAATTAAACCCTTTCTGCAAGTTTCCGACTTATCTAGCTTCAAATAAGACTGACAAATTTGTGTTCGACGAAAATCAAAGCCGTCAGGGCAGGGTTAAAACTTCAACTTTCACTTTACGTCCATCTTTGAGCTTGAGATTATTCCGAAGATGAATAGGCGCAACAATTTCAAGAACCGAAGCATCATAATGACTTCTCAAAGCCAAAATCAAAGCGCCTTTAACACTATTCTCAATTGTCACTGGATAACACTTTACAGATCCAAAAGTGCGATCCTCACTTCTGAAACCTTCAACCTCAATGCCCGGATAAGCTTCAAGCTCTGAACGAGCCTTTATATCATAATCGGTCGTGAGCTTCAGATTGAGTGTACCAGGATAAGGATCAAAGCCCAACTTCTCAATGAACTGCTTTCTATATGATTCTTTTGAAATGTAGTAAGCTCCTTCGCCTAATCCCGTGAAAACTGTCCCCTCCAAGGTCACCGACGGAGGATAAGCGGACTCCATCAAGAAACGCAGATTCGCGTAGAGCTTATTCAACTCCTTGATGCCAGACTCTGTGATTTTTATTAGGCATCCTTCAGGCGTTATAGTTCGCTTGATCCATCCCTTGTTTTCCAGTTCCATCAAGTACCGCGAAGCAGTCTGCTGAGATAGATCCAGCTTCCCAGCAAGGTACTCTGTGGAAATCTTTGCAATCCTTCGATGTGCTCCCATTTCAGCCAATTTCAGAAGTGTGAAAAGATGGCGGCATTCAGACCTTTCATTCATTTCAAAGCCCCATTTCTCTGTTTACTTCAGTAACATGTTGCGTATTTAAGTGGCTCGAAAATCCGGATGCAATGACTAAGCTTCATAACAAGTGGTATTTGCTTGAACGAATATTTCGCGCAGATCGTAAACGTGCGTTGAAATTTGAACCTCGTTAGAGAGTATATCAATGGTGAAAGACATTGCGTATGTGCCATTGCCATAGTCCTTTACGGATAAGTTATTTGATGAGTTGATCGGTGTCCAATTTCCTAGATCTTGATAGAATAGACTTATGTTTTTGGCTAGAGAAGGTTCCCCTTCATTATATACTCTGCACGTCATGTTCACCAACTTTTCATCTCCCAGAAGTCTGGTGTAATAACCATCAATCGTTATGGCTGATGTTATGTTGACAGTGTAGTTTACATCGATGGTTGTTGCCATACTATAGACGCTCAAGGTGAAATCAGCGTTCGCACTTGAAACGCCCATACCGCTGCTGTTCCACGAAAGCCAAAGACCTGAATCATACATTGAATCGTTAAGGAGAGCATAAGATAGAGCACACATTCGGAAGCGACTCAAATTTGCAAAGATTTGCGAAAGCACATCGAAGTTTGACGTCAGAACAGTCTTTTCTCCTCCGTTTGAAACATTCGCAAGAGACGCTATCACTGCGTTTCTGGTGTTCTGCTTTACGGAAAGAACAAAATTGTCCATCGGCTCCTCACCTGCGCTGGTTGACTGTTTGCCGAGTTCATAGACGTAAACTGTCGTTGAAGCGATCAGTATTGCTATGGCAAGGGCAGCCAATATTAGAAGTTGCCCCGAACTGTTTGTCCTGAAACTTCTGAACTTTTTCATGCTGCCACCGCCAAACGCAAATGGACCAAGTAACAGTGGAAATTTGTGTTTCGGCTTGAACAGACATATTCTACGAAGGCTATGTCTTGGCTGCCGAACTCGCCATTTGAAATGACATCAGCATTGATCTGCTGCATCTGTTCGTCATAGACCGTTAAGTTGAAGGATAAACCAGGGGGAAGAACGAGGTTGATCGTCTCTCGCAGTTCAGTCCAGTTTCGGCTATCAATATACTTGTTCAAGCTTCCGTCAGAATCCAATTTCATGAGCGATTGAAGCCCCACAGCGGCTAAGTCGTCGCGTCTCGTTGCATTTTGCGTCATCGTTAGGTTTGCTGATATCGTGAAAGATGAGAAAATTATGATTACTGCTAAAAAAGCTTCGGTTATTCTGATCTGTCCTCTGTTTTCGCGTCTCATTATCTTGGGCCGCCTACCCAGACAGTGCATTCATAGTTAACCGAGTTTATCGTTACCGTATACACATGAGTGAAAACATTCGACAAGCTTGTTGCAGCGAAATTTGCACCCATCTCAAGGGGTATTTGCGGATAGGCAGTCCATTCGGCGAAGAATGATGTGGCATTCCTTCCGGTTGCGATGATTAACGTTGGACTGGAGTCTAGAAAATGAGGGAGATTATACGTTGCAGTTTGATCATTTCCAGCAACTTGTATGAGAGTTGAATTGTAGTTGAAGCTTAAAGCGTAAACTTCTGACAGGACTGTATCCGAGTGTAGTGCAGAGACGTTCAACGTGTAATTTAATGGACTTTGTCTTAGAAAAGCACCTCTGGGTTTGGGATCAGCCGAATTATGAGCAAAGGCGTAGGCATTGAAAGACGCTATTTTAGCGTCGTATGCGGATAGTGCGAGCACAACGAATAGTGCCGGTCCATTAATGCTATTTGAAAGGCTCAAGTTTACGTATGCTCTGCCTTCAGGAGCATAAGTGCTACTTGGTTCGATGTAATGTTCAGCAATGACGTACTCTGCTAAGTCTGCAGTGACTGGAAGTCCGTTTTTTTCCGTCAAGATTTCAAATTGATAAACTGTTTGATTCGCTAATGCAAAAGTGGAGACCAAGTCTATGTTAACTTCGAAGATTGGTTTTATCTGCATCTTGAATGAAATGTCGGGGATTTTGGATATGGTAAATATCTGGGCATACGTTAATGACTGCAGGTTTTCGCTGTTTAGTCTTGAGACTTTGTCTCTGTCTAGTTCAAACGGGTTGTCTGAACTTGCTTTAGCTAGGCCAAATGTGGATGGGATTACATTGCCGTTTTGTCCCCAATCTGACGGTGTCCCACTATTCAGAAGCAGATATTTCGAGAGTTCCATGTATCGTTCGGCAAGGTTTTCGTCATCTGCTCTGTGGATGTAGGGGTACAGAACTTTTGAAGTACCGGCCATGGCTGAAAGCACAAGCATAACCATTAGCGAGCATGCAAGGAATGTGTCGACAGACATAGCAGGCATCTTACATTAACCCTCTTTTTCTTGAGCATAATCAACTTGAGACCATACTGTACATGCCGCCCAGCAAAGTCTGCGAAAGCACAAGCGAAACATAAGCTGTGAGTACAAGCATTGCTGAATACTTGAAACCGGCAGCGAATGTTCCTTCGTTGACTTTTCCAACGAAGAAGCCTGAAATCCAGCATTGCAGGATTATGCCTATAGAGAAGAGGTTTATTTGGCTCTCCATTACTGCAACAGGCATATTCGCTGCTCCTGGAAGCGACATCTGTGTTAAAGCGTAAATCGTCATTGCAACCATCGTAGTCGTTAAGGCTATTAGAACACTCCAAATGAAGGCTAAAATGACATAGGGTCTCAAGAGTGATCTCTTGTTATCATCAACATCTTTCTGTTTCTCGCTGTACTCTGTCAATATTTCCAGCGCGCCAGCAGAGCCTCCGCCGATTTTTATTGTTTCTATGAGTATTAGGAAGTTGACGAGAACCGGCCATGTTTGAAGTTTCTGCCTAACGTTCGAGAATATCTTCCTGAGAGAGACACCCCATTCCATCTGACTTCTGATGAGGTTCAACGTGTCGGAAAACCTCCCATAGCCTGTTCTTTTGGACGCGTGAATTATGCTTTTCTCAGGTGACAACCCGATTTTTCTTGCCTCCGTGACGTCTCTGAGAAAACTGGGGATGGCGTTCTCTGCGTCTCGGTTGATTCTAGCTATCTTCATGTAGACTATAGCCGGAGGAAGTGAGACTCCCAGTAGGCAAATTGTAGCAACCAATGGGAAGACTTGTGGAGCTGTCAGATACTGAAGTTGCGGAGTGAAGGTCAACACTGCCATGAAACCTGAAGCAACTATCATTGGCAAGATAGCAGCATGATAAGGCTGTCTAACTCCAACAAGATTGCTTCTTCTTTCGCCATGCGCAATAGCCATGAAGACAATCGAAATCATCGGTGTTACAAAGAATATGAGAACACATACCACTACCGGAGATAGACCCGGTGTTCCACCCATTTTCATCGGCTCGAAGACTGATGTTGTCGCGAAAACAATGAAAAGTATGTACGAGCAAAGAGTCACAATTAGCATTACTGCATATGCCTCCACCAGTGTGCTTAGTCTTTCGATCGAGCGGGTGGCGGCGGCACTTTGAACCTCAAAGATGGAACGCAATTTGCTTCTGAGATAGTTTACAACGTTTCCGCCGCTTCTTACAGAGGAAACATAACCTAGCAGGAAATCGCGGTAGGTTTTAGATTTGGTCTTTTCGGCACGTCTAAACATAACGGTAAGAGGATCATAACCCAAGACTTCAACTTGTCTGATTATTTCTTTAGCTTCCTTTTGGAACGTGGGCAACAGCTCTATTCTGGTGAGTTTCCGCCAGCTTTCGTAGATTGTCACTCCGCTTGCAGCTAGCAAGGTAAAAAGCAACGCTGCGAATGGCAGTTCATGGTTAATTTGGCTTCTGTCTTCGCCTGAAAAAAGCCTCAGCATTTGCCCGAATATTTTCGGTTTCCTCAATTGAGTCTGCAAAGTTCTCACCATTTTGGTTTTTCTAGAAACTCTTTCGAGAAAAGCTGCGGATTGTTGTAGTACTTGCTGAGAACCTTGTTAACACTCTTGTAATCACGAATGCCATGTTCAACCATGTGCACTAACATTTGTTTGCGATATTCCAATTCGTCTAAAAGTTTCTCAATTGGAACGTCCAAACTCAAAGCCAGCTTTCTTAAGAGATAGCTTTCTGAAATCGATTCTCTGAAAGTGTCTGATGACGGGTTCCAATTAAAGACCTCTTGGAAAGTGTTCGCGTCTCTTACCTCTGAAATGCTTGTGAATTTTCTGCTCGAAAGACGTTTTCCAGATTCCAGGAAAACAGGGGTTCGAACGTGCTTTACGTTGACAACGCAGTTCATGAGTGTAACTATTGATGCAGGGATGTTCATAGGCGGTTGGGTCAGTCTCTTAATCACCGTGCTAACGTCTTCAGCGTGTAACGTGCATAGACCTCCGTGGCCAGTTGCAAGCGCTTGGAATAGCACGTATGCTTCTTCTCCGCGGACCTCGCCTACGATTATTAGGTCTGGTCGATGTCTTACAGCAGATTTGATCAGATCATAAAGGGAGATTTCGCCTTCGCCTTCAACACCAAATCCTGAACGGGCAATTGTGGATGTCCAGTTTTCATGAGGCAGGTTGATTTCAGCAACTTCTTCAACTGAAATAATCTTATAGTTTGGTCGCGTAAGACATGCAATTGCGTTTAAGGCTGTAGTTTTGCCTGCGCCTGTTGCTCCGATAATCATTAGTGGCATCCTGTTTTCCATCAATAACCACAGGTAAGCAGCCATGTTTTCGTCCATAGTTTCATTTTCAATCAAATCGATTATTGTGAAAGGATCTTTGCGGAATTTTCTTATGGTGAAAGACGTTCCCGAAGGCGTTATCTCTTTTCCAAAAGAGACGGCTAAACGATGTTTCTCCGGCAAAGTAACATCAACTATTGGGAAGGCTATGCTTACGTGTTTTCCGGCTTTATGAACGACGCGCATTATGAAGTCGTCAAGCTCTTGTTCATCTCTGAAAACTATGTTAGTTTTTATGTTCTCGTATTTCCTGTGCCACAAAAAGAGAGATTTATTGATTCCGCTGCAGCCAATGTCCTCAACGTACTCATCATAGATCAAAGGATCTATCTTGCCGTAACCGACAATATCTCTTTCCAAGTAGTAAATGATTTTTCGCACACCCACCGGAGAAATCTTGCTGGAGAGTTTCTCGTGGTTGGCAAGTATCGCTGGCATTTGTCTTCTGAACGATTCTACAAGAGTTTCCTCGCCTTCTGGAGCTTGCAGCTCATACTCTAGAATGTTTCTTAACCTTGACCAACCTTCTCGTTCATTTCTGTCCAGAGGAAGTTCGTCGACGACGTAGAGATATTCCATGTTCTCCTCGCTTTGAACGATTGCAGCATAGGAAAAAGGCGGCTTGAGTGGATAATACTCAATTTCCGTGTAGCCATCTGGCACACTCCATTTCTTAACGTCCAAAAATTCGACTAACTTACCTTCTTCTTTCATCATCTCTTGATAGATGCCTTCACTTTGAGGTTTGTCTCGACTAGGTCTTAGACTGAATTTCAATTTACTCACTCTCATGTGAACTTGAAAGACGAATCTGCGGAACTCCAGCCTCTTGATGACATTCAAAGAGGGCTGACCCGTACCCGCCAATGTAAGAGCCTGTCGCGGAAGCTTCTCTTGGGAGGCAAACGCGCAGATCAGTTCCTTCATAGGGCACATTTCCTAAGCCGCCTTCAACCCATGTCCCCGAGGAATCGTTGGTAAGTCGAAGCCAATACTGCTTATTGCCGATTGTTGCAGGCATTTGAATGAAGGATTTTGTCGTGGCGTTCGTAGTCAAAGTAATCGTTAGTAATTCTGTACTTTTCGCCGCCGCGGAATCCATCAAATTCCTTAGTTGTCGAATTTCAGAAGAGAATCGAATAGTGCCAGTGTAAGTCATGAATGATATAACGAGGAGGCTGCTGACTGCTATTATGGCGATGAAACTGTAAAGATAACTAGGCGTTATGGATGGCAAATTTCTACGTCTCCACTCTCTGGATTCTGATACTGCAAACAACTATTTCTAGGTCTACGACAGCACCGTCAGGATTGCTTGAGATCGGAAGCCTAACTGTACTGTGAGTTCCATCTAAGTCGGTTTTCAATGCAAGAGAGGAAATCGACTGGTTAAACTCGTAATGACTTGTACTTGTTGTGACGTTCAAAGACGTTATTTTAAGGTAAACCCTTTCTTTGAGCATTAGGTTTCGTGAAGAATTGAGGTTTATGATGTTTATGCGGATGAGGTTCAATGGTTTTCCGTTCTCTGAGCCAATGACCGCTGCAGTTGCTAAAGGACGATAGCAGAGGACTATCTGGCTTGCGCTCTGTCCTGTCGTGACGTAAAGTTGTGTCATTGTGGACGTACTTTGGTTAACCATTGGTCTGTCGTCACCTCTGATGAAAAAACCAGCTTCGTTGAATTCTGAGGGTTCAAGTTCGTAGAAGACTTCACCGAGATTATTGTTGAACACAACATCATTGAAGGACTGTTCATCAGTAAGATTGAGGACAAGATATTTCTCTCCAGTTTGCGTCTGAAACGTGCCGCCGCAATCATCCATGTAAACAGTTTTTGATGCTCCAAAACCCCATGCCACAGAATGAACAGCATCGTCTAGAATCTGCATATTTTGTTTGGCTACTGATGCCTTAAGTATGGATCCTCTAGCGTTAATCTTGACTACTGCAAAGCTGTACGTTATTGAGATTATCGCCATGAAGGAAACGAAGAGTATCAAATAGGTTACTGGAATGGCCAAAGCTTTAGTGGACCGCAGTAAACTTCGGTTCTTGTTCAATATTCGCTATAGCCTCCTCTCTTGCATAGCCAATCAAGACCTTCAACGTGTGGTAAGATAAGATGGTGTGCGTAGAACAAAACTACACATAAGTATGCGAAATCAATAGTTGAAAAATCGATGTTTTTGGATTAGCGAGTCTCCTCATTTGCGTGTTGGTCTGTAAAAACAGAGAAAAGAAAAGAAAGGATAGGGGAGCTGCTTACTGGGCAGCTTGAACGTTGATTTCTTTGTAGTATTGAGCGTTTGCGCTGAAGATTGTTATGCCGACAGTTGTTCCAACGTCGTTCAGAGCAATGCTGTCAGGGTGATTCATATACACTACCATTGTGTAACCTGACTTCAGTGTAAGGTCAGATGTGCTTTGATTGAAGGTTTCTGCTGTGCCTTGGACTGTTATGTCGAATGTGGCTCCACTTACTTGGTCAGGTGTCACTTCTAAGTCGTCCGAAATTGCTACAGTGTTGGTTCTCCAGTAGTACACGTCGCTCCAGTTGCAGTCTTGTCCTCTGACAGTTATCTTGTCGATGACTACGTCTTTTCCGCCAGTGTTCACGATGACTATTCCAGCTTCTGCCCATGCGCCTGTTGTGTTGTACCATACGTGTTGCTTTGTGAGGAATAGTGATTCCTCTTGAACACGTGTGGTTGTTACGTTGATGGCGTAGAAGGTGACGACTGTTGCCAGCAAAACTGAAACCACTAGAATTATCAATGTAGTCACTACTGTGCTCAATGCTTTCTTGCTTTTTAGTATGTTCATCTTCTTTTTATCTCCTTGCGAGAGGAATCAGCGGGTTTTTGGATAAGATAATTTGTGCGTAGAACAAAACTACACATAACTGTACACATGTGCAACAGCCTCCAG
>CAYHEV010000082.1:0-7076 GCA_964355725.1 uncultured Candidatus Bathyarchaeia archaeon
GAGGTCAAGATGGCAGTCAATGATCGCGCACCCTGCTCCTATTGTGGATACGAACGGCGGAAGCCCCAGCCGCTCGGTCCGGTGATGGGCCTCTCGGCGGAGACGGAGCGGCTTCTAGTCTGCCGTCCCTGCCAGAAGGCCATCCGTGACAGCTTTGCAGCCACTCGCGAGATTCGTGTGCGGCTGCAAGTCGCGGTTGAAGAGGCCGCGTTCTTAGCGGGGGCCGACCCGGAGTGAGCCACGATCGCTGCCGTGAGCACTGCGCCTGCTACCAGGCCGGCGTCCGCGACGCCGAGCGCCTGCTGGCCCTCAGCGTCCACGAATACTGCACGGAGCACAACCGGCGCTGCCTCTGCTACGACCGCGGCCGGCACGCCGTCAAGCGCCCCTTCGTCAACCTGAGCCACCTGCCCATCCCTTACGATTCAGAGGCGGAGCAAGCCGTCCTGGGGCTGATGATAGACGCCCCCCATGCCGCCATCCCCCTGGTGGAGGGGAAGCTGGCCCCCGATGACTTCGCCGACATCTTCCACCGCTATCTCTTCGAGAAGATCCTGCTGGCCTGGAGCTCGGGCCTCATGGACGACAGGGGCCCGGAGAGAATGAGGGTAGTCCTGCTCTCAGCGCTCGTCCTCTTCTGGCGGGACACCTACTACCAGGAGGACGGCTACATCACCCGCTGCTACGACATCCTGGAAGCCTGCATGTTCCCCATCACCACAGAAGAGCAAGAGCACGGCGCCGGCGTTTCGCTCGATGCCTGGTTTGCGGGCGTGGAGGCGTTCACCGCTGACTTCCGCGACCGGCTCATTCAGACGACGTTCCGGCGGGCCTTGTTGCAGGAGTCGCCCGCGATCCTGCGCCCGCTCCTGGTCGACGAAGACCCCCGGCGGACGCTGGCGGCCATCTTCTCACGCCTGCGCCTCGCTGCCCAGCGTGCTCGGCGCCGGCCAGCCAAGAAACAGACACCACGCCTGGTCGATACCGTGATAGACACCCGACGCAAGGAGCGCGATGCCCGACTCACCGGCCTCTAGCTGGCAGTACACAAACGAGGGCGGTATTGTCCATGCCCGCTCGACAACGCAAGTGGGTTCGCTAGAGCTGCGCGCCGAGCACATCCGGCGGGCTCGAACCGGGCCCCACGCCAGCGTTACCTTTCGGCTAGGGGAACATGACCTGGCCGACGACCTCTTCAATCTCCTCCGCGGCGAGGAGCGACGGAAGCTGGCGAAGCGCGCCTTTGCCCGCATGGGACCCGTCGAGCAAAAGACGCTGCCCCTCGACCTGCTGGAGGTGGCTCTCGACCGCTTCTGCAAGCGCGTGATGCCGGAGTTCCTCAAGGCGACCGGCATCATCGAGGGTGGCGCCGATGAGGAGCCGCCCCCGCCCACCTACATACTCAAGCCCTACCTTCTGGAGGGCGGGGGGACGATTCTCTTCGCACCGCCGGGCGCCGGCAAGAGTACTGACGGCTTCCTCAAGGCGGTCTCCATAGACGCGGGCTGCGATAGGGTATGGCCCGTCCAACAGCGCCATGTGCTGTTCATCAACCTGGAGCGGTCGGCGGACTCCATCAACCGGCGTATCTGGCGGGTGAATCGTGCTCTCGGTCTGCCGCCTAACCGCCGTCTTCGGGTTCTGCAAGCGCGGGGGAAGTCTATCCCCGACATCCTGGAGCAGGCGCAGGCCGCCATTCAAGCCGATGCCTACGAGGTCGTGTTCCTCGACAGCATCTCCCGCTCGGGCATGGGGGACCTGAACACCAACGAGGTCGGGAATGCCATAGTCGACGCTCTGAGTGCTCTCAGCCCAACGTGGTTTGCAATAGGACACCCCTCACGAGGCGACACCAGCCACGTCTACGGCTCGCAGATGTTCGACGCCGGCCAGGATATCGGTATGCGCCTGACCGCTCAACCGTCAACCGACCGTCGGACGATCGGCGTGGCCCTCGAGGTCACCCAGGCCAACGATATCGCGATACCCCCGATGCAGTTGCTCGCCTTCGAGTTCGACGACGGTGGCCTGACGGGGGTGCGAACGGCCACGGCGCGGGAGTTTCCCCAGCTCGTAGCGAACAAGACCGTGAGCATGGGCGACCAAGTCTACGACTTCCTTCTGGACGTAGGAGCGATGTCAGCGACAGATATTGCTGCGGAGATGGGTTTCAACCGCTCCAATCTGGCGGCACTGCTGCGCGAAGACCTGCGATTCTGTATCGCCGGGAAGGAAGGGCGCAAGGTTCTGTACGGGGTGAAGACCCAGGAGGGTTGAATGGCGCCGAAGAACGACAAGGCCACGCCAGTCATCGCCCCCGATTTCTGCGGGCTCGTCATTCTCACTACGAGCACGGGGGTAAACCTTCTCGCGGAGGTGCGGGACGGGAAGGTCTTCCGCAACGTCGCCGTGTTCCTCCTTCCGCGAGAGACGTTCACGCCCATCTTGGAGAAGTACGTCACGATCGTGAAGTCGAGCAAGGCGGCGCGATCCCCGGCCGGCGTGTCTGGACGCCGGAGCAACGGAAGGCAGCGGGGAAACGGCTCGCGGCGATGAACAGGGAGCGCAAGGCAGGGAGGGGAGCGAAGACATGAGCAACCCGATTGGCTGGTGCGACTGCACCTGCAACCCCATCACCGGCTGTCGCCGTGGCTGCGAATACTGCTACGCCCGCCGCCTGGCGCAGAGACTCGCCGGTCGCTTCGGCTATCCGGCAGACGACCCGTTCAGGCCGACCTTCCACGAGGACAAACTCCTCCTGCCGCAGAGCTGGAAGAAGCCGCAGCGCATCTTCATGTGCTCGATGTCCGATATTGTCGGGCCCTGGCAGCCGAGGTCATGGACCCGGCGCGTCTTACAGGTGGCCGACTCCTGCCCCCGGCACACGTTCATCTTCCTGACCAAGAGTCCGGAGCGCCTACGCCTCTTCAACCCCTGGCCGGCGAACGCCTGGGTAGGGGCGACGGTGGACGTCAGGGCGCGGCTGGAGCCGACGCTCGCGGCCATGCGTGACGTCCAGGCGCCGGTCAAGTTCCTCTGCTTCGAGCCGCTGCTGGAGGACATGGGGACGGAGTACCTACCCGACCTCAGCGGTATCCAGTGGGTGATCATCGGCTCTCAGACGGGGGCGCACCCCTTCCAGCCCGAGCCGAAGTGGGTGCTCGACCTGGTGCGGGCCGCGGTGATAGCGAAGGCCCGCGTCTACATGAAGGACAACCTGGCGCCGCGCCAGGCGAACGTCAACTTGAGGCATAACTCGCGCGGATTCTTCCTGCCGAAGATTCAGCAGTTCCCGGAGGTGATGGCCCATGCCCCGAATGAGTAACCGCGGCACCAAGAGCCGCGACGATTGGGAGACACCCGACGCCCTCATCGACGCGCTCCGCCGCGAGTTCGGCGCCTTCGGCCTCGACCCCTGCGCGAACAAGGACAACAAGAAGGCCGACGACTGGTACGGGCCCGGCAGTCCGCTCTTCGAGGACGGGCTGGCCGTCCCCTGGTTTGGCCGGAGTGCCTACGTCAACCCGCCCTACTCGCGCGGGGTCATCGCCAGGTGGGTCGAGAAGTGCTACCTCGAGGTCGCCTGCGGCCGCATGGAGGTCGTCGTAGCGCTGCTGCCGGCCAGCACGAGCGCGCGGTGGTGGCACCAGTATGTCTTGCAGGCGACGGAGGTACGGCTGCTGCTGGGCCGGGTGCGCTACAAGGACGCGCCGGCCTCGGCGACGTGGGACAGCGTGATCGTCGTCTGGCGGAAGGGACAGCTCGGGTGGCCACGGTTTAGCGGGTGGGACTGGAGGAAGGGATGATGAACGAGACGCTCCCTAGGTGGGGCCACTCGCCGTCTGGCAACCGGCGTTATTGGACGCGAGAGCGTGTCCTCAATGCGCTCCGGTTAGCTGCGGTCGAACTCCCCGGTTCCCTGCCGTGCAGCGACAAGGCCTGGAATACCGTCAAGCGGGGGCGCGCGGACTGGCCGCCGGCGCACCGCATCCTCGGATACTTCGGCGGGATGGCACGGGCATGGCTGGCTGCTGGTATCCATCGCCGGCGCGTGTCGCTTCACAACGTTGACTGGACCGAAAAAGAAGATGCCTACCTCTTGGAGCACGCCGGCCTCGACACGCTCCAAGCCATCGCTCGCGCTCTTGGGCGCTCCTACCAGGCCGTCAGGGTGAGGATCGGAAGCAAACACTTCGGTGTCACGGCCCGCGGGAACCAGGGACTATTCTCCGCGGCCGACATCGCGAGGGCGTACAACACCCCCTACCACCGCGTCCGTAACCTTGCCAGGGCCGGAACAATCAGAGGCCATTACGACCGCAAGCGAAATGCCTGGCGTATCGATCCGCTCGAGCTGACCGTGAGGGTTCTCTCTCTGTTGAGCGCACCTAAGCGGACATACACAAGGACTCCGCCTGACGTCGGTGATTACTACCGGCGCTACGGCATCCATCGAATCTCAGCTGTCAAAAGCCGAAAGGAGGCAACAGGATGATCCACGCAAGGGACGACTACCAGCGTATCCAAGACCCGAAGGGGAAGATCCCGGCCGACGAGCCGGTCTTCCTCATCCGGGGCCAGGACGTGGTCGGGTCGGAGGTCGTCCGCTGTTGGGCGACCCTCAACGACAGGGCCGGGGGCGACCCCGCGCTGTCCAAAGCGGCCCGAGAGCAGGCCGACAAGATGGAGGCCTGGCCGGTCCACAAGCTCGCCGACCTGCCGGGCCCTAGCGAAGAGAGGCCGAGCTGAGGTGGCTATGCCGCTGCGCCTTGTCGGTTATTCTGATTGGCGTGGCGGCTTGCGCGAAAGGAGGAGTGAATGGGAGATCTGTTGAGGATGTTCTTCTTGGGAGCGACGGTGGCGAGCTCGCTGGCAGCACTCCTGCTTCTCCGCCAGATGCGTGCTGGCTGGCCGAAGAGCAAGGCCGACGCTGGGTTCCGACAGCGGTTCCAGCTCCAACCACAGCACCGGCTGCTGTCCCGGCTGCGCCTGCCGCAGCTCCGGCTCCGGCGGTAGAGGGCGGCTGGGCAACTCACTATGGGGAGAGCTACAACGGCCAGCCTCTCGGGTGTGGGACGGGCGACTACAGCAGCGACAACCCAAGCATCGTCGCTGTCTCCCCCGCTCGATACGCCGAGTGGCCCTGTGGCACCCGTCTGGCGATCTGCGGGCCGGCTGGCTGCATCGAGGCGGTGCGACAAGACGCCTGCCCCGGCTGCTCGGCGAGCATGGTGGACCTGAGCGAGACGGGCTTTGCCACCGTCTGTGGCCCCGAAGCAAGTGGGAGCTGTCCTGTAAGCGTGGAAGTGGTAGAATGAGTGTACTACAAGAAAGCAGGCGCGACGGTGTTGGCCGCCCGCCTGCATGACATCGAGAAACGGAGGTTCCCGATGCCCCCTCAGTCTACACAACTCCTCCTGCCTCTGCAATCTGAGGAATGGCACCCGCTCGTCGGCTGGGAAGGCTGGTACGAAGTCTCTGACCTCGGCCGGGTACGGCGCATTGCTCCCGCTCCTCATGGTGGTATGGGTTTTCCCGGCCGATTGCTCAAGTCATGCCTGCTCAACACCGGCTATCTCGTAGTTCACCTCTCCCGTGAGGGCAAGTCGAAATCTGTCCATGTCCACCGTGCAGTTGCCGAAGCCTTCTTAGGCCCGTGCCCCGTCGGTCACGAGGTCAACCATCGCAACGGGATCAAGGCCGATAACCGGATGGTCAATCTGGAATGGGCTACAGCGTCGCGGAACACTCGCCATGCGTTCGCTACGGGCCTCTACCTGCCACCGAGGGGCGAAGGACATGCGAACACCAAACTGACCGAGGCCGATGTGCTCGCAATTAGGGCTGCCGCTGGAAAGATTCCGGGCAAGGACCTGGCTCGGCAATATGGCGTGTCGCCCCAAACCATTTCCAGGGTGTTGCACCGCGAAAGCTGGAAGCATCTGGCAGGGGACGTTCACCGGCTGGGGGACGTGTGAGGTAGTGAGTGATCGTCTCGGCTGGCCGGCCCCGCCGGTCTGAAAGGCAGCCGAGACAGAGAGGGGGCCGCTCGCTCTTTGGTGATGCCCAGGGGTGCTAGGTGCTTCTGCGAGCTATGTGGGCGGCAAGGGTAGGGGGTGCCGGCGGACCGGGCGGGCAGCCTCGAGGGGCTGACGGGTAGAGAGGCGATGGCAGTGATGGGGCCCCCTAAAGACGGATAGGACTCTGTAGGGGGAGGTAACGGGCACCAAAAAATGTTAGCGCGGGGAGGACTTTCCATAACGTGTTGGTTGTTGAAAAGTCTGACCTGTCATGTGTAGCTCCCCTAACCCCCCCTAAGGGGGGGGGTATAGGGGGATGCGTAACACACAAGACATTAGTTGGTGACGCAGCGCAACAGACAGATGAGGCAACAGTAGGGCAACACATTGAAGGGGCGGCGGATTGAATCTAAAAAGGCCCAAAAGGCGGTCGATGTGTTGCCTATGTGTTGCCTAAAACGAGGTCGGGCAACAGTTCCCGTGGGGGGTGTGAGATATGTCAAGTAGGTTTCAGGGGGTAAAACAGGGGGCTTGGGGCCGACCTGTTGCCCATGTGTTGCCCACCCGCAACACGTTTTTGAATCTGAAACGACCCGATGTGTTGCCCAATGTGTTGCCCGGTGTTTGAAGGCAACAGTTCGTCCAGCCGGAGGGAGCGCGATGCCCTACAAGACCGTGAAGGTGAAAGGTGGGGTGAGGGTAAAGAACGCGAAGACGGGGGTAGTACACGCGAAGGCGACGACGCCGGCGAAGGCGCAGATGAACCTACTGCGGGGCGTCGAGCACGAATACGACGCCGTCGCGATCCTGCTGATCGACGAGGGGAACATGGCGCTGGCCGAGCGCATCCCCGACCGCCAGCAGCGCAGGCAGTTCCTGGAAGGGCTGATGCGGAAGCGGCAGAGGATGGCCCATGCCTAACCCGCCCGCTATCTTCCGCATCATACCCTGGCCCCGAGGCTGCCCGCGCTGTAAGCGTTACACCTGGGCGCGGCTGTCGCGCCTGGGCTACTGGTTCTGTGTGAGCTGCGGATTCAGGCAGGACGAGGAGCCGAA
>CAYHEV010000082.1:7176-8701 GCA_964355725.1 uncultured Candidatus Bathyarchaeia archaeon
GAGGAGAACCGCTCGGCGCTGGATGCGGCGCCCGACCTCCGGCTGGTGAGCGTGGTGCTGCGCCTGGCCCACAAGACGGGGCAGCCGTGCGGCGTGATCCTGCGGACTGAGGCCGAGGGGGACTTGACAACGGTGAAAGCTGGTGCTACGGTTTAACTGATAACACAACTGAATACTTGCTCTCGCTGCCAGAGGAGATGTGGAGGCGGCTTTCCCAGATTGGGAGAGTCGCCTTTTTTGTTGCCCAGACGGAGGGTCAACCCTTGGCCCGACACACGCTGTTTCTCAAGGCGTGCTCCTCTCCAGGGTGCCCAAGCCTGACGCGGGAGCGCTTCTGTCCTCGACACCAACACGCCTACAACCGCATCCGTGCCGCAGCCAACGCCTTCTACAGCTCCCGTGAGTGGCGAGCACTCCGGGCACTCTTCCTGGCTGCCCATCCCTTCTGCCACTTCTGCGGACTCAGGGCGACGGAGGTCGACCACATCATCCCGCGCAACCAGGGCGGGACGGACGACCCGAGCAATCTCATGGGCCTCTGCAAGTCCTGCCACTCGCGCAAGGGCTCGACGAACGGCGAGCGCTGGGGGAGGACGGCGGTGGCGCGATGCTGAGCGGGGCGGCAAGAAAAATCTCTAGCAATGATGGCGCGCGGCAACGGGCGGCAGTCTCGCTTGAGCGCCCTAGAGTTTTGAGATTGGAGTTCAGCGGTGGGTAAGAGAGGCCCAAGGCCAAAACCAACGCCCTTGCGCTTGATCGAGGGGAACCGCGGGCATCAGAAGCTCAACAAGAACGAGCCAAAGCCCGCGCCGATTGCGCCGACGTGTCCGGTTGCCTTGTCGGGCGCAGCGAAGCGTGAGTGGCGGCGCATCGCTCCCGAACTCGAAAGGCTGGGCTTGCTGACGCGGGTAGACCGTGCGGCCCTCGCCGCCTACTGCGAAGCCTGGGCTCGCTGGCGGGAGGCAGAGAAAAAGCTCAAGGAGTTGGGGCTGGTGGTGCGTAACAGCAAGATGACGGGCTGGATGAAGAACCCTTGGCTTCTCGTCGCAGATAAGGCAATGGAGCAGATTCGCGCCTTCGCCTCCGAGTTCGGCCTGACGCCGGCGGCGCGCACGCGCATTCAGGTGCCCAAGGGCGACGTTGAGGACGACTGGCCGGAGCTCGATTGATGTATGAACACCTCCTACTACAGCAAGGAACGCGCACAGAGGGCGGTCAACTTCATCGAGCACCTGCCCCACACAAAGGGGCGCTGGGCGGGCCAGAAGTTCAAGTTGGAGAGGTGGCAGCGCGAGGACATCATCGAGCCGCTCTTCGGGACGCTCAACGCAGACGGCAACCGGCAGTATCGCACAGCCTATATCTCGGTCCCGCGCAAGAACGGGAAGTCGACGCTGGGCGCCGCGATAGCGCTCTACCTTCTCTTCGGGGATGGCGAGCAGGGGGCGGAGGTCTACAGCGCCGCCTGCGACCGCGACCAGGCGAGCCTCGTCTTCGATGTTGCCGCTCAGATGACGCGGCGCAG
>CAYHEV010000083.1:0-8590 GCA_964355725.1 uncultured Candidatus Bathyarchaeia archaeon
CCCTTCACCAGTATCACATTCAATCTTACATCAATCTTATCCGCAAATTCAACTTTCCTGAAACAAATTTCCTGCCGCGGTCAATATTGTCGCAAGTCGTGTCCTGAGCGGTGTGGGCAATATTCGCGAGATAAGCACTGCGATCCTGCGTAGAATTGTCTTACGGGAACTGGCATCATCGAATCCATGGGCGGGCCAGTTGACCGACCGGATCTTCCCCCAAAACCCGTCGTTGAAATCGTCATGCGAACGCAGATATGGTCCCTCATGCTTCCTGGCGGCTTCACGAGAGAGGATATGCATGGGAAATAGTCCTGCGTCATTTAGAATGCGAATATCCCCGCGGTCGCCTCGTAACGGAGGAAGTTCTTGTGCAGAGTCCTTTGTTACGAATCCGCAGATGTTGTAACCGCCACCGTCAAAGAACATGCCATCCTTCACCTTGAATCCAGCCAGCAGAAGTACATACATGAGTTGACCAACTGTCCACCCCATCGACACGTGTCCAGCACAGACGTAGTTGTCGTGCGGCGGGACAAAAACAAATAGGCGCCCTCCTTCCCTGAGGACTCGCCATAGCTCGCCGAGGGCCATCGCCACATTGGGGCAATGCTCTAGGGTATGGCTCATCACTGCTGCATCAAACGATTTGTCTGCAAAGGGCATCTTCTCTGCCTTACATTCGTGAATGGAGATACCCAATTGCTCCTTTAGGGCAGCAGTGTCAACATCGTACGAACTGATTTCGATACCGGTGGCGGTTACGACCTTTCCCCTTTGGGCCAGCCACTTGGAAATCTGCCCTTCACCGAAGCCAACGTCCAGAACAGTATGCACATCGTCCAGAGGTGCATGCTCCATCAAATGGAGCACTCCTGCTAGGCGGTCATCCAGTTCGTGGCCTCGCCGACCCATCTCGCGGGGAATGCCTGCAGGATGCATGTACTTTCTGGCCATTCTGATGACCTCCGAGGAGTTTCAACCAGGGCCTATCATTTGACTTTCGCTAAAGCCCAGATATACAGTCTCGTCTTTTCACCATCGAGGTGAGTTATCTTTGTCCTTGCCCAGTTACTCGGGTAGTAGCCAGGAAAAGACTCTATCCGGGATTTCCCATTTCAACTCCCGATGAGGCGATATTCAGCCCTCATCACCCCCGGCGCCGACAACATATCACCCTTTGTGCCTGGTCGTCAAACCATCCTAGAGCCGAGCCCCATGCGAGCTCTTGGATCTCGTAAGAGCCAAGCCTTCCCCTGTAATCACGCTCCCCGCCGCTCCTTGTGCGCGTTTAGCCCAGGGGCTGGCCCCCGTAACCGAGTTATCCGCTAGATAGTGGCAGCAAATAGCCGTCCGGGCACTGCCACCTCGGCCAACTGGAAGACAATCCGCCGAACATGGCGCACATGCAATAATGTACCACAAATATCATGAGACGTTATCTTTAAGTCTCCAATTCTCCCAGACAAATAGATACTGGTAAGTCAATGAATGTGTTTCTTGCAGGCGTTGTTGGATTCTTCTCATTCTCTGCTCGGCGTTTGGAACAAAGTCATGAAACTGAACCTGTATGTTTGTAATTTTCCTTATGAATCCACAATTCAAAAGATGGTCTAAAAGGTCGTACTCCCCGCCTTCAATATTGATCTTCATCAGGTCGATGTTCTGTATACTACTCTCCCGCATAAAATCTTCCGCTCCTACCAGAGCCACCTCCACCATCTCTTTACCTTGCCTGAACAATGAAGAGCCATCTTGTGCTAATAAAATGCTACCCTTTTTGCTATGGTTCGACAGACCAAATTTATGGACGAGTATCTTGCTATTCTTCGAAAACCGTCTCTCAATCTTATCAGCGAATTCCGTCACTGGCTCAAAGACATGAATTGTACAACAATACTTCGAAAAAATATCACTTGCCCACTGTCCTTCATAGCCTCCTACATCGAAGACCAATGAATTCTCATCCAAATCATAATTAAGCCTCAGTCTTTTGTCCCCGTTATCTCTAAACCACTGGATTACCGTCTTCTCTTGAGGCGATTGATATATCTTCTCTGAACCGCGTGTACAAACTGCACCTGCATTCGATAGCACATCGCTCAATGTTTTTCTCCAAGTCGACAGTACAGACCTCTTCATATCAAGTTCACCATCGTGTGCTTCCTTTACCGGTTTATTGTTTTTCCAGAAAGGGCACATCATCTATTTGTTTCACAGCCACCTATCTTAGCTAGCTGTTTTAGTCCCACATACCTGTGGTGTTTCTTGTTCTCTTATTTGTGTATTATACTATTGAATGTACAACGGTATAAGCAAAAGTGTGATGAGATTTTACACTCGCTAGAATCTCCACCAACAAAAGCACAATTATCAATAGAATGAGAATACTGTCTTGCCTGGTAGTATCTTAAGACCCAAACCAACAGAACTACAATCCTGAATTCTCTACACTGGCATCTGCTATTACCCACAGGGCTGCTTTAATAAGGCTGTTCGCAGTGTAGTCAGGTGGGTCAAGAATATCTTCTCCTGCCTTAGGTCCAGTGGTTACAAGGACCGTCTTACAGCCCAAAGCTTTGCCAGCTTCTATATCCATGGGCAAGTCCCCAACCACATAGGACAAGCTGAAATCAACGTCCATTTTTTCAGCAGCTAAGAGAAAAAGAGCAGTCTTGGGCTTCCGACAGTCGCAGCCGTCATCAGGATGATGCGGGCAGTAGTAAATAGCATCTACCTTTGCTCCAGGCTTGGCAAGCTCATCTTCCATCTTTTCGTGAATTTTAGCCAGCGTATGCTCTGTAAAATAGCCTCTAGCAATACCCGACTGGTTGGTGATGACTATAACCTTGAAACCGCTGTCATTTAGAAGCTTTATTGCATGGGGAACGGTGGGAAGCAGTTCGAAATCCTCTGGCCGCCGGCAATAGTGAACATCCCGGGCGATAGTGCCATCCCTATCCAAGAACACTGCTCTGTTCTTCATACGCCATTTTCACTTTCCCTAATTTTGCATCCTCATTCGCTTTGAGATATTTGTCAATGGCGCCAATGTCAATGAGGTAATCCTTGCACCCGAGTCCATATCCATAAAGAGGAAGGTTCGCCCCTATAAGTTTGGGAAAGACGTCGCAGGCGAAATCGCAATAACCCTGATTTGGAATGAAGTCAAGGACTTGTCTTTCCAGGACATAAACCCCACCATTTGCCATATTCCCCATTTCGGTTCCCTTAGGGGGTTTTTCGATGCAGGAAATAATCCTCCCCTCCCTTTTCATTTCCACAATGCCTGTCTCCCAAGGACTGGATACTCTGGTAACTGCCAGCGTGGCTATAGCCTTCTTCCTTTGATGAAATTCCATCATGGCTGAGAGATTGAAGTCAGTAAGGACATCACCATAGACAACAACGAAAGTGGTATCAAAAAAGTGTTCCACTTTTTTCACACCACCAGCAGTCCCCAGCAGGCTTTCTTCGATAGAGTAGTGGATTTTGACTCCGAACCGAGAGCCATCTCCAAGTGACTCCTTTATCCTATTACCCAGGTGATGGAGATTGATGCATACTTCCCCTATGCCATAGCTTCTCAGCCAGGTAAGGGTATAGTGAATCAGTGGGACACCCGCTACAGGTAAAAGCACCTTCGGGGTTTCCAAGGTGAGTGGCCTTAGCCTAGTGCCTTCCCCTGCGGCAAGGATCATCGCTTTGGTGATTCGACTATCGCTCGTATCCATCAGGATGGCCCCTGAGCCACTGCCAAGCGCCCTCGATGATATCTTCGAGTCTAGAAAATTGAGGCTTCCAGCCTAATTCTCGCATAGCTCGGTCTGCACTGGCCACTAGTATTGCAGGGTCTCCAAGACGGCGAGGGCAAAATTTGACCGGGATTTTTACACCTGCAACTTCCTCTGCGGTCTTTATGACCTCGAGCACCGAATACCCCTTGCCATTTCCTAAGTTGTAAATGTTCCCGCTTAGGTCACCTATCTTCCCTAGAGCTAACAGATGGGCTTGGGCAATGTCCATCACATGGACATAGTCCCGGATGCAGCTTCCATCTTTCGTCAGGTAGTCTGTGCCAAATACAGAAACCGGATTGTTTGCGTTCAAGGCTGCTTTAAGGACGTTCGGGATGAGGTGGGTCTCAGGACGATGGTCTTCGCCCAGAAGCTCCGTAGCCCCAGCAGCACAAAAATACCTGAAGGATATATGGCTCAGCCCATAGGCTCTACCATACCAGTCCAGAATGTGCTCGAACATCAGCTTCGATTCCCCGTAGCTGTTTATCGGAGCTTCAGGATGGTCTTCCCCTATGGGAATACTGCGGGGCTCACCATATACAGCCGCAGTAGAAGAATAGATAATCCTATCTACACCATGCTTCAGCATGGCACTAAGCAGATTCATTGCACCAACGATGTTAGTCTGGAAGTATCTTCTGGGGTCGGTCATGGAATATTCCACCACCGTCTCGGCTGCCATGTGCATTACAGCATCAATCTTGAACTGGCAGAAGACGCTCTCGAGGCTTGAAGTATCACAGATATCAGTCAAAATGAACTCAGCCGGAGGCAGGACAGCTTCCTTGTGACCTTGCTGGAGGTTGTCAAGCACGATGACTTCGTGTCCTTCTCTCAGCAGTCGTTCAGTAACAATACTCCCCACGTATCCTGCCCCGCCAGTAACCAGAACATTCATCTTAAGATGCCTCTCTTAGGCAGGTGGTGATAACGTGCTCCAAGAGGAGATGGATATCCTCGACCTGCTCCATATTATGGCTGGGAACTATAATGGCAATATCCACAACGCTCTTAAGCCTTCCACCGTCAAAGCCGATAAAGCCGACGGCAGTAGCTCCCTTGTTCTTCGCCACCTTCACACCTTTAAGTACATTCGGCGAATTGCCACTACCACTGATACCAATCACAATGTCTCCACGGTCAACGCAATTCTCCAATTGTTCAGCGAAAATGTTTTCGTAAGAGGTATCATTCGCCCAAGCTGTAAGCAGGGGTACGTTGTCAGTTAAGGCAAAAGCCTTTATCCTTGGCTTTCCCTCGCGGATAGCTCCTTTTGAAAGGTCACTGGCGAAATGTGAGGCGGTAGCCGCCGAACCTCCGTTGCCAAAAATGAAAACTTTATTGCCTTCAAGTCGTGCTTTTTCCAATAAACCAATAGCTTCAGCAATCTTGTCCATCGGAAGCCCTTCCAATGCTACGTTGATATCAGCGATGTATCTCCTTATGGTGTCCAAGACGTTCAACTCCCTCTCCTATAGTTAAAGATTACTTTGCTTCCGTCTGGCTCAAAGCGGAAAGGAAGCTCTCGAAGTTTGAGGGCTTTTCTGACTGCATCCTGTTTCTCCTTCGGACAATATAGAAGCAAAAAACCACCCCCACCAGCTCCAGTAATCTTGCCGCCGATGGCTCCCGCCTTCCGAGCAGCTTCGTACCTTTCGTCTATCTGGGGATTGGTTATCTTGCTGGCAAGGGTCTTTTTTAATTCCCAACTTGAGTGCAAAATCTCCCCCAACTCATCAAAAGCGCCTTGCAGGATAGCACCTTTCGCCCGGAAGGCAAACTTTTTCATTTCACCCAGCACGTTAAGGCGGTCATTTATGTTGGCTTTCTGCTCCTCTAAAATTTCGCTCGCTTTTCTAGTCATGCCTGTATAGAAGCAAAGGAGAGTATCGTTTAGCCTTCTCTTCTCTTCGGGAGGAAGCTCGACTTTCTCAAGTTCAACGCCAGCATCGCTGAAGGTGATGAATCGAAGATTGCCGTATGCTGCGATGTATTGATCTTGTCTTCCTACGGGGTGCTTCAGTATGTCTATCTCGATGCGGCATGCTTCTTGAGCTAAAGTCTCAGATGTCCTGAGTTCACCCTGGTAAGCATAGAGGGCTTGAAGCAACCCTACAGTAACACTACTCGATGAACCAAGGCCAGTTCCCTCCGCAGGCACATCAGCAAGGGTCGTAATCTCTATCCCTTTACTTACTCCCGTTATTCTCATAGCTTCTCTGACAAGTTCATGGCCGATGTCATCTACCCTTTCTACTCGCTCTCTCTGCGTGTAGTTCAGGCAAATCAGATCATCAAATCTCTCCTTTACAATGACAAAGACATATTTATCAATAGTAGTACTAATGACAGCCCCACCTTGAGATAAATAAAAGTCATCAAAATCAGTGCCTCCGCCGACAAAGCTTATTCGCAGAGGAGTCTGAACTACAATCACTAGCTCCCTCCTATGGTGTAATGAAAACTAACCGAAACACTCGCGAGGTGTTACTCAATGGCGTACTTATCTCTGAAGCTTTACCCTCTATAAATACGATAGATACTTGGAAATACTTGGTTGCGTGGCGACCGTTTCCTCATCGTGTAACATGTCCTTTGCTTATCATATACCCTCTAGGCACTTCCTGCCAAGTTCCGATGTCATCCATGCGCGGGAGCCACAGCAATGCCGGGACCTCACGATCTTGAAAGGTCGCACTACAATCGTGTCTGGGCTCTGAGCAAGCAGATTGCCATGCCGTTCTGGCGAAGGCCTCGCAATGACACGTGTGCCCTGTCCTTGCGAGGCTGGCGAAGCCAGCCGAAGCAATCTTTGTGGGGGCAATGAGATTGCCACGCTCCGCTCGCAATGACAAAGAGGAGAGTTCCTGCCAGTAGTGATGACTGTGTTTTTACTCAGGACTCGTCTGAGCCGAGATACTCAAAAATCTTCACGGTTGTCGTGTTGATGGTGACATTGGCCCCAGCTGGATAAACGCGCTCATAGCTGCTCAGTGCTTCGAGGGACACGATGCTGCTAAAGGGGTCAACGCCGACTATCCTGTGATTTCCGGACGTCTGGTTTGCAACATACGCCTGGGCTTCTTCATAGGTAGGGAAAGACTGCCCACTGGTGACTTCTTTGTACTTCTCTCCCGTGCCGCCTGCCTTCTCTTCATAAGATATGACCACGGGCTGCGTGGGAGTCACGTTTTTCCCATCAAAGTTGTAGAGCCTGGCTACCATGGATTCGTAGTAGGCAGGGTAGTATAACATTGTCCATTGCCCACCAGTCTCGAACGGAATGTAGTAAACTCCGTAAAATTCGTCCTCGCTCTTGTTTGCCCATCGCGCCATGGCGTAGAACTTTGAGGTTGCCATCATAAAGTCAATCATCACATATTTCGTACCTTCCCTGTCCGCGACTTCGTTAGCTGCGGTTTCATTCTGGGCGGTAAAGAACTGGCCAGCCTGGACGGCCCCAGCCTGACCGGGATTGGCATTGGGTATGCGATGGGCAATCTGCATTATGAAGTGGCCATAGTCCCACCAGGACATCACACCGTAGGCAGTCGCGGGATATTCAAATTCGTTCTGTGGTGGGTACAGCTCATAGTAGAAATCCGGGTCATCAAAAGGTTCGGGGCTGTTATCCCTTAGCCACACAAGTGAGTTATACCATCCCCCGTCCATAATCATATTTGGCGACCCGCCAAGTGCTTTAGCCGAGGAAATACTGGGCAAAAAGACAATGGCGAATAGGACTATTCCGACAACGATGACCCTCGCCCAGGCGCCTCTCGGCTGCATAAACCCTCCGCCTTTCGCTTGTTCTCTGCTCTTCTTTTCCTTCTTCTTGAATTTCCTAACCGCCTTCACTGCTTCCTTAGACTTAACCAGCAATTTGTTTAAGCCGGCGATGTCCAGCATTTTCCAGCAGAAATACCCCGTCAGCAACGCGGCGCTTACGGTATAGTAGTAACCAAAGCGACGCTGCCCCAGGACTGCCAGCAACATTATTATGCTCCATACCAGGAACAGGATTTTGTCGCCACCTTTCCCCTTGATAGCGACATAGATAAGCATGCCAATGGAAACAAGCGAGATGAAGAAGGAGGCGCCGAAGTTGGACGAGGCCATTGCGAAGGAGAACCTGCCATAAGGAAAGAGAAGAGGTGAGACCTCCATGACGGTCAGCATAGCGCCACGCGGGGCGAAGATGCTAAATAGGCTGAACATACCGTTAAACAAGGAGGGGTTGATGGCACGCAGAGCAACAAGCCCAATTACACCCACTCCTAGCAAGGTCAAGGGATAGTAGACAGGTTTCAAAGCCCTGCGTGCCATGAGTCTTGAAACGATAACCAAGGCAATAGGTATGACTATGGCGATCAACATAGCAGCATGATAGATATCGAGACTACCTACACCCAATATGGGAAGAAGCATGAGATAGCCGATGAGGAAAAGAGGGGTGCCGATAATGCACAGATAGTCAGTCGATTTATGCCTCACGTGGTCCACGACGAACTGAATCACCAGGTAAGCAAATATAATGAACACGAACAGCAGTGCTCCTGTCCATGCCAGCAGGTAAATACCCAGGAAGATGCCAGCAAGCAGGGTGTACACGAGGGGCTTCCTTGCGGCCGACCAGTCTCTATTTAGAATGTGGGCAAAGGAAATCTCTCTCTCCCGAGCTCGCTTGATGGCCATGATTAGAAAGAGCATGCACACGGTGCTGAACAAAACCTCGGCGACATGGTGGTCGGTGAAGCCCAGCAGGGAGCGATGCAGAAATTCGCCAGGCA
>CAYHEV010000084.1:0-6484 GCA_964355725.1 uncultured Candidatus Bathyarchaeia archaeon
TCTCCCGCAAACCCCTCTTTTCTTCATTTGTCAGATTTGTATTGCGTTTTCTTTTTTGCCAAAAATTTATATTTGGAGTAAGATAGGGTGATACTTGGTGGTTGTTATGGCAATTGATCCTGTATGTAAAATGAAAGTTGACGAGAAAACTGCTAAGATCAAGAGTGAGTACAAGGGAAAAACGTATTATTTCTGTGCGCCAGGCTGCAAGAAAGAGTTCGACAGTAACCCAAAGAAGTACATGTAGAATCGACTAAGACCTGCGTACTACTCTTTCCTTTGCTTTTTTGTCGTGTTAACGAAGTTTCTGAGAATCTCTTCGCCGTGCTCGGTATTGTTAACTTCCGGATGAAACTGAACCCCATAATATGGCTTTTTCACATGTTTCACCGCTTGAATACGACAGTTCTCAGATTCAGCCAACACGACAAAATCTTTCGCAACTTTCACTTCATCATTATGCGACTCCCAAACAAGAAACTCCTTCGGCAGTCCTTTGAGCAAGTCATCTTCTTCGATGACTCTTAGCTTTGCCAGTCCATACTCTGGAATTTCTGAAGGACCAGCTTTTCCACCACAATGAATCGCCATCAACTGCAAACCCAAACATATTCCAAGGATCGGTCCCCGAAACTCGTTCAAATAGTCAATGCAATTCCCAAGCTTTGGAGATTCCCAGACTATGCGAGGCGCTCCACCACTCAATACTAACGCAGCAGCATCTATCTCGCTCACAGACGCAGTATTAGGGATGATTTTGGAGTCGCAACCAATTTCTCTCAGAACCCGCCAAATCCGATGCGTCCACTGACCACCGTTATCAACAACGTAAACCTTGACTGGACTACTCATACTCAATCGTTCCCGGCGGCTTATTAGTCACATCAAACAACACCCTACTCACATCATTCATCAAAGTATTCGTTATCCTAACCGATATTCTTTCCAAGACACTGTGAGGAATATGCGAGTAAGAGGCACTCATCCCATCCATACTTTCAACAGAGCGAACAGCAACAATATTGCCATAGGCTCTAACGTCACCATGAACTCCTACAGCCTTGCCAGCCAACAAAACGGCAAAGTACTGCCATGGCTTACTCATCTCCTTATTCTTCACAGCCCTTTCAATTTCCTCCTCAACAATGGCACAGGTTTCTCGCACTATCCTAGCATTTCCCGGAGTCGCTTCACCGACGATTCTAACGGCCAAACCTGGCCCCGGAAACGGTTGCCGCTCGTAAACCTCAGGAGGCAGACCTAAGCTTTTTCCGACAACTCTGACCTCATCTTTGTACAAATCCCGTAAAGGCTCAACTATCTCAAACTCTATTTTCTCAGGCAAGCCTGCTACGTTGTGATGAGATTTGATTCTGTCCCTTAATCCGCCGCCGCTCTCTATCCAATCTGGCGCGATGGTTCCTTGGACAAAATACTTGGCATTCTCTTGCTTTGCAATCTCTTCAAAAACTCTGATAAACAGTTCACCGATGATTTTTCTTTTCTGTTCAGGATCCACTATGCCTTTCAGCTTTGTGTAGAATCTTTCTTTTGCATCAACAACGAGAACATTTAAACCTAGTTCCTTCAGCATCCTTTCGTTATGCTCAATCTCTCCTTTCCTCATGTAACCAGTATCGACTAGAACGCATCTCAAACTCTTCCCGATTGCTCTGTTAACCAAGACTGCCGCAGTAGTTGAGTCGACGCCGCCAGAAATTCCAATAATCGCATTCCCTTTCATGGTATTTTTTATTTCTTCTATTTTTTCCGCAATGAATTTCTCGCTGTCGAACATGAAACCCCTACGAGTTAGAGATTAGACTGGGAATATAAGAATCTTGTAAACCTTTTCATGTGCATCATATTGATGGAACAGTTGAATCCTGCCTTTAGTCGTGAAGACATTTATGTCGACAAGAACCAGGTACTGGTTATGAACTGTTATTGTGTTTGGAGATTTTCGAGAATCGTAAGTACTTGAGCGACCTTGGCTCTTCTCTGGAGATACTTCGCATCCAGTTTGCCTTCCTGTCGGATCAACACGCTTTTGACGTCTTGCTCGTCAACAGCACCACGGTCAGGTCTGGCAAGCTTGTTCGTTATGAAATCCTCAGGAGAAATGATCCATGCCTCAAGGTTTTCATCCAACTTGACTTTTCTCCTTCTTCTGAGGGCTTCTTCATCAAAAACAATGCCGTCAGGTCGCAACCAAAGCTCTATTTCCACTTTCTCCTTTCGATCCAAAGCCACGATCAAAGGGTTTCGTGCAGAGTAATTGGTAGTCTCGAAATCAATTGATTGCAACCATCCGCGGAACTGCCCAAGTTCTTTTTCATCTTTAATCGCTACGGCCAAGTCCACGTCAATAGTTGTTCGGATTCTCCCATAGAACGGAAGGGCGTATCCGCCAATTATCATATACGGAACTCCCTTATCTTCAAGTAGTCTGAAGAGCCTCTGAAGAGACCTTAATATTGTTAACAATAGCGTTTAACTCCATGAAAAGTTTAAACGGTGAATGCCCATTTGCCAGAAGCCTGTCCGCATATCGTGCATCCTCCACAGCGCGCTCCAAATCTGTTTTCCTTGCTTTAAGTGGTTTTGTTTTCAACCTTCTGTAAGTTTCGAGAAACTCTGTGCCAAGAGATGTGCAGGTCATGGTTTTTTTGGGTCTGCCTCGATTCAAAGGCACGGTCTGTTGCAGTATGATAAGTCTTTCATCTTCCATTTTTTCCAATAAATAAACGACGCGTGACGTTTTCCAGTTCAGTGCTTGAACTATTTCTCTGACGCCGAATGTGGCAGATGTTAGCGCTTCAAGAATTTGGGCTCTTTGGTCCATAGACATTTTGTTTCCCTCTAGGAAACTTATTTGATAAATACTGCTCCACGCCTTTATTTAAGCATATCGCGGCGAACAACATTAGTCGTGAAACTAAACAAGGTAATCAAGGGGAACATTCTACGTCTACAGTGCGAGTGCCAATAGTTCTGCTATGTCCATTATTTGCAGTTTACCTTCTAACCCTGTGATTTTCACGGCATCTTCAAAGGTTAACAGGCAGTACGGACATGCTGTGGCCAAAATCTCTGCGCCAGACTCAGCAGCATCTTTAACTCGAGTTTCGGCAAGACGTTCTCCGGGGATATCAACCCACATTCTTCCGCCGCCGCCTTCGCAGCACGTACTTCTGGCTCGTGAACGATCAAACTCCAGCAGTTTCACACCAGGCACACTTTCAATAACTTTGCGTGGCTCATCGTATATGCCATTCTGTTTGCCCAAGAAGCATGGATCGTGATAAATGACTTTCTTGTCTAGCTGCTTTAAGAAAGTGAGCTTTCCGGTTTCAATCAGTTTGGCCAGCAGTTGCGTATGGTGCTGAATTTCAAAGCTCGTTTGATTGTAGCGGTTTTTGAAGGCATGATAGCCATGTGGGCAGCTTGTCACGGCTTGTTTCACGTTGTATTTGTTGAAGGCTTTCATGTTCTCTTCAACGAGAAAGTCGAACAAGCCCTTTTCACCCATACCGTAAACTTCGCTTCCGCAACAGTTCTCCTCGTCGCCCAAGATTCCAAAGTTCAGTCCAGCTTTTGTAAACACGCCCGCGAGGCTCTTGGCTACGTTTTGGACTCTAGGATCGTAAGCGGATGTGCATCCGACAAAAAACAGAACCTCGGCTCCTTGAGAAATATGCTTAAGGTTTAGGCCTTGGTTCCATTCTGAACGCTTATTACGTATCCTTCCCCACGGGTTACCATTCTTGAATATGCTTTCCAACGCATCTCTTATCGTCGGCGCTATTTGCCCCTCTTCCACCGCCATGCTTCGAATGTCAATGAGGAACTCGTATGGGTTAAGGTCTTTTGGACAACGCACACCGCATGTGGAACATGTCGTACAAGCCCATAACTCATTTTGAGGATGAATGGTCAACTTGCCATTTGTAGCAACTTCACGCATGTATCTTCTAATATTGAGATTAGCCTTCTTCGCCACTGGACAGCTTCCAGTGCATGTTCCACATTGGATACATTCAAGAAGCTTATGTTTTTGGGCAAGCTCTTGAGCATTCATGTTGTCCATCGCTTTTGAAAAAAATGGGGCGTAAGGTTATTAAAGCGTTTTCCCGTGTACTGATTAAAACCAATCATGAAGTGGGGAGATTACCGCTCATGGAGAAAAAATCGCCCAGAATCGGAATTTTCGTCTGCGAATGCGGCGGCAACATAGGCGAGGTCGTCGATGTCAAGGCGGTTGTGGACACGGTCAAAAGCTGGCCAGACGTTACCGTGGCCAAATTTCACAAGTATCTATGTTCTAAACCAGCTCAGGAAATGATACTTGACGCTGTGAAGAAGGAAAACCTGGATCGTGTTGTTGTCGCCAGTTGCACACCGAGAATGCATCTTGCCACATTCCAGAACGTAATGGAAAGAGCAGGTTTGAACCCGTTCATGCTGGAGTTCGTTAACATCCGTGAACAAGACTCGTGGATTCTCGGTCCACACCCATCTCCCGAAGCTACGAAGAAAGCCATCAGCCTGATTAGAGGCGGATACGAGAAGAGTATGCAGCTTGAGCCGCTGCAAACCATCTGCGAAAAAGGTTCGAGAGAAATTCTGATAATAGGCGGAGGCATCTCGGGCATTACGTCAGCATTGGAACTGGGCTATTTGGGTTACAAGGTTCATCTCGTTGAGCGAAAACCGAGCATAGGCGGAAACATGGCGAAGCTGACGAAGGTTTTCCCAACATTGGACTGCGCGCAATGCATTCTCACGCCTAGAATGGCTGAAGTTGGAAGAAACCCGAACGTGAACTTGTACACTTATGCAGAAGTGAAAGAAGTCAGCGGACGCCCAGGCAACTACGACGTCAAGGTGTTCATGAAACCCAGAGGCGTTGATGTTCAAAAATGTCGGAGCTGCGGCGTCTGTGCAAAGGATTGCCCTGTTTCTGTTTCAGACGAGTTCAACGAAGGCCTATCGCAGCGAAAAGCAGCTTACGTAGAATTTCCGCAGGCGGTTCCCTCGGCCTACGTGATTGATTTCAACAGCTGCACGAAATGTGGAAAATGCGAACAGCTTTGTCCAGCCAAAGCCGTAAGCCTAGCGGATCAAGGATGCACCGTTGACTTGCATGTAGGCGGCATAATTATGGCTACTGGCTACCAGCTATACGACGCGAAGAATCTGGAAACATTCGGGTACGGCAAGTACAAAGACGTCATTACTATGATGGACTTGGAAAGACTAGTCTCAGCTACTGGCCCAACAAGCGGATATGTTAAGCGAGCAGATGGCAGCGACGTCAAACGCATGGCAATCATCTTGTGCGCCGGTTCACGTGACAAGAACTACATTTCTTACTGCAGCAGAATCTGCTGCATGTATTCACTAAAGCAAGCTTTTGTACTCAAGAAGATGCTTGGAATCGATGTATCAATCTATTACACGGACATCAGAGCCACGGGCAAAGGTTACGAAGACCTTTACTGGCGTGATCAGGAAGCAGGCGTCACCTTCATTCGAGGCAAAGTTGCAGAAGTCTACAAGAACAACAAAACTGGCAAGCTGGTCGTTGTGGCTGAAGACACATTAGCAAGCGAGATTAAGGAAGAAGAGTTTGACATGGTCGGTTTAGCCACGCCTATGGTTTCGCCCAGCGGGCTGAAGGAACTTGCTGATAAAATGAAAGTTTCCATAGGCGAGGACGGTTTCGTGACGGAGAAACATCCGAAGCTTGACCCCGTAGACTCGCTCGTCACAGGGATTTACGCATGTGGCTGTGCGTTGAGCCCAAAGGACGTACGCGACACGGTTTCAGACGGTTTGGGAGCAGCTGCCAAAGCAGCATTGTTCCTGAAAGGCGATTATGTAACTACGAGTCCAGAGAAAGCCTACGTAATCGTGGACTTATGCAATGGTTGCAACACATGCGTACCAATCTGCCCAGTAAATGCCATTAGCATGCAGGAAGGCAAAGCCAAAATTGACCCGTTCCAGTGCACTGGTTGCGGAGCCTGCATCCCAGTTTGTCCGCAGGAAGCCATTGATTTCAAGAATTCAACGACAAGACAGATTATGGCTCAAGTGCGCGGAGTGTTAATTGACAAAGCAGCAGGTGAAGTTAGAGTTTTGGCGTTTGTGGACAAGAACGTAGGTTATACTGGCATGGACTTCCTGGGGCTGGATCGTGCAAAGTACCCAGAGAATATTAGAATCGTGGCAGTTCCGTCAACAGCCATTTTGGGCAAAAAACATATACTCAGCGCATTTGCCTATGGTGCTGACGGCGTACTAGTGATTGAAGGAACACAGGAAATTGATGAGCGGTTCACGAAGAAACGAATGATTGACATGGGACGAGAGCTAGCAGCTTTTGGAATTGAAAACATGCGAGTGCGCTACAGTTACGTGCCATTGCCAGTCTACAAAAAAGCTGCTGAACTGTTCACAATGTTTACGGATAGAATTA
>CAYHEV010000084.1:6584-8522 GCA_964355725.1 uncultured Candidatus Bathyarchaeia archaeon
TGTGGAAATTCGGGCAACACTGTGGTGCCTATTATTGCCACTGTATGAACGCTCTGATAGTAAGCGAAGGATATCGTTGTCGTGTTATCTCCATTGTCATGTACGTCTGGCGGGTTCAGCGGTGCTCCTCCATCAATGGAAACAGTGTACGGTCCGCCCAGCAATCCGTTTGGTATTGTGATGCTTGACATTCCTGTTGTCAACGGTATTCCTTCAAGTTTGTAGGTTATTTTCTTCAGCGTCAATAGGCCTGTTGTGTCGAACTGTGAGGCAGTTGCGTTGATAACTAGCATCACGTCCCAGTCTTGCCCGCCTGCGTTCACTGTGTAATGATAAGTCACTGGCGGGTAAAAATCTCCGAAGCAGTACATGTCGCTAGATTGTGAAACGAAAAGCCGCCCATCTGCGATAACTGGGTCTCCTACTCCTAAGGATGGGAATGTATATTTCCAGACTACGTGGCCATCAGATATGTCGAGAACAATGAGCTTACCATAATCGGATACGAATAGTTTGCCGTCAGCATAGATTAGCCCTGAAGGGTAGTAGTTGTCGAGCGTCGTACTCCACAATTTGATGGTTGGATCGTTTTCAGTGTAGTTTTGGAACTGGGTGGCATTAGCGTAGAGAGCGACCACTTTTTTTCCGCTATATGGTGCACAGTATATGATACCATTGTGCACAGCCAAGGGGGTGTTGACGGCATACTGAGTGAGGAATTGATATTTCCATATCAGCACTCCTGTTGTTGCGTTGAAGGCGAAAACTGAGTAATCTTGCTGTCCTGATGAGAAGAATAGCATACCATAAGCCACAGTAGGAGTTCCCTTCACCGGCCCTTTCGTTACGTTGTACCATTTCAGGGCAGGAAGGCTTCCAGTGTGGTTCAATGCGTAGATCTTGTTGTCGTCGCAGCCGAAATAAAGCAGGTCTCCGTCGATTGCGGGCGAAGAGTAGATGGCGTCAGGCGTTGAGTATGACCATTTGTATAAGCCGTTGGTTGCGTTCAGAGCATAAAGATAATTGCCTGAAGCATCGGATATTGCAAAGAAAACTTTTCCGGCACTGACTATTGCGTCTGTGTGTATCGTTCCGGGTCTGGCATCGTATTCCCACAGTTTTGTGCCTGTGACGGCGTCTAAGCAGTATACGTAACCTCCAGATGAAGCTACGTATATCATGCCGCCTGAACACGTTGGAGTGCCTAGATAACTTACTAGACTTACGGATTCCCAGAGTTTTACGCCTGTTGTTTCGTCCACAGCGTATACTTTGGTGGTGAGGCAAAAGATCACTTTTCCGTCGACGACTATTGGCGTGCTTAGTGAGCCTGAGTATGAGTAAATCCACAGAGTGGTATTGGTGTTCGGCGCCGTTGAGGTTGTTGTTCCGGTGCGTGCTATGTCGTTTCGATCCATGAGCCATGGAATTGCGGTTGGATAGTATGCGTACGTAGCATTAACAGTGAAGATGAAGACGAATAGAAACACTATGCCTAAGTAGAGTTTTTGTCTCTTCATTTCAAATACTTCCTAGTTTTTTCTGTGCTGGTTTATGTTCCGAATCGGTATTAATATTTGTGGAACATTTTTCGGTATTATGTAGAGAACGGTTTTGATACATCTGGAATACAATGCAACTAGCAAAAGTTTTATGATGCGGAAAATGAAACTCTGTTCAAGCATAATGGAGAGTAACATAACGTGGACATAATTGTATGTGTGAAACATGTTCCTGAAACAGCTGAAGCAGAACTGAAAATCGACTCCAGCGGAAAAGCCATAGAAAAAACTGGCTTAGTCTACGACATCAATGAATGGGATGACTACGCTCTAGAGGAAGCAGTGCGTATAAGAGAAAAGCAAGGCGGAACAGTCACAGCAATAACCATAGGTCCAGAAGACTCCGACAGCACTTTAAGAAAATGTCTAGCCAGAG
>CAYHEV010000085.1:0-8437 GCA_964355725.1 uncultured Candidatus Bathyarchaeia archaeon
ATCGCAACCTTCCTGCCGGTGACCGACGAGCAGATGGAGGACGTGCCCCAGGTAACGGGCTACGTCAACAACCGTCTCATGGCCATGCTCCGGCAGCGGCTGGAGCTACAGGTGCTGGTCGGCGATGGCGCAGCCCCCAACCTGATGGGGCTGCTCAACGTCGTCGGCGTGCAGTCGCAGGCGCTGGGAGCCGACCCCGTGCCGGACGCGATCTACAAGGCGATGACCCTCGTCCGCGTCACGGGTATCGCCAACCCCAACCTCGTCGTGATGCACCCGAACGACTGGCAGTCGATTCGCCTGCTGCGGACGGCGGACGGCATCTACATCTGGGGCTCGCCCGCCGAGGCGGGACCGGAGCGCATCTGGGGGCTACCCGTGGCGCAGGCATCGCGGCTCACTGAGAACACGGGGCTCGTGGGTGACTTCACGTTCTGTGAGCTGGCCGCTCGAAGGGGCGTTGAGGTCCAAGTGAGCAACAGCCACGACGACTACTTCATCAAGGGCAAGCAGGCGATCAGGGCCGACGTTCGGGTAGCGTTCCCGATTTACCGGCCCACGGCGTTCTGCAAGGTTACGGGTATCTAGCATCCGAGGGCGGGAGAGGGGGGGGGTAGTCCTCTCTCCCGAAGCCCTCAGAAAGAGGTTTGACATGGCAGTCATTGACGGAGGAGTTGTAATGCCTGGCACTGGACGCCGGGTGCTGGTCAAGGAAATAGGGGCCGCCGCTCTCGGCGTCGCCGCTATCCTCCCGGCCGTAACCGATACTGGGGCACAGCAAGTCATCACCACGGGGATTCTCCCGCTCGACCGGCCGCGCCGGATCACGGCGACGGCGGGAGGAACCGCCGCGGACATCAAGGCGATCACCGTCACCATCGGGGGTACCGACCCGGCGGGCGTGGCGATCACCGAGGTTCTGCCGGCGTTCACAGTCAACACGGCGGGCAGCGTGACGGGCGACAAGGTATTCGCAACCGTCAACTCGGTCACCATCCCAGCGCACGACGGTACGGGCGCGACGACTTCGGTCGGGGCTGCGGGCGTTCCGGCGGCAGCCGACACCAACGGTATCCACGCCGCCGTGACGGACACCGGCGTGCAGCAGGTGATCACCACAGCGATCAACTTCCCTGACGTTCCGCGCAACATCACGGCGACTTCGGGAGGCACGGCCGCAGACATCAAGGCGATCCAGGTCATTGTCGCCGGTCTCGACGAGCAAGGGCGGGCGATCACCGAGACCCTGCCCGTCTTCACCGAGAACACAGCGACGACCGTTGTGGGCGCCAAGGCGTTCGCCAAGGTGACGTCGATCACCATCCCGGCGCACGATGGCAACGGCGCGACGACGGCCATCGGCTTCGGCGACGTGCTGGGGCTGGGCGTGTGCCTCAAGCGCAACACCGTCCAGCGGGTCTTCCTGAACAACGTCCTGGAGGGCACGGCGCCCACGGTAGCCTTCAGCGCAACGGCGCTGGAGAGCAACACCATCGACCTGAACTCGGCGCTGGCCGCCACGCCGGTAACCGTCGAGCTCTTGCAGACGTAGGAGGAAGGGCATGGCCGTCACAGATGCGAACTTCCAGACCATAGAGCCGGCTGCGCTCCTGAGCACGAACTCCCTCGTAGCCCTAGCAGCTATTGACACTGGGCCGTGGCTTTCCCTGGCTTATACGATTGCGGTCGTGACGAACTCGGTAGATTGGACGGTGTTCGGGGCCAATGCCGCAGACTACAGCGACGAGCAAGTCGTGAAGGCTGAGGCGGCGGTGGCAGCGGCAGCAACTGGTACATATGCCGTAGCTCAGGCTTCATACCGCTACTACCGAGTGAAGATCAAGTCCACGACACCAGGCGCACATGGGACAGCGACGGTGCGCGGCATCGCAAAGGCAAGCTGAGAGGAGGGATGCCATGCGGGCAGATAGGAACCTATACCTCACCGCCGACCGCTTGCGTGTGGTCGAGGAAAGCGACACCGACCAGCGCTCGCTGCTGGTCGGCAAGGGCTGTGAACTCGACCGCGCCAGCGCCGAGCGCTACGGCATCGAAGACGAGGATGGGAGTCTGGTAGTGAAGGGACGTGACCAGGCCGAGAACAAGCAGGCCGAGGGACCCGGTGAGGACAAGCAGGCGGACGCGCCGGAGAACAAGGCGATCATCCCGCCGGAGAACAAAAGGCGCAAGGTGCGGCGCAAGAGGTAGCCAATGGTGATGCCGAACGCTGACGCGCCGACTGGTATCTGCCCGAAGTGCAGGAAGCCGCTCGACGATCACAATGGCTGGCTGCTGAAGCACGGGCCGTACTGCCCGCCGAAGAAAGGCACGTAGATGACCGCAGCAGTAACCGATGCCTACGCAACGGCTGAGGAGTATCGGACTCGGAGCACACAGAGCGTCTCCGAAGGCGACGACACGCTCTTGACCCAGCTCGCGGCTGTCTCACGCTACCTTGACCAGCGGCTGAGGCGCTTCTTTACCCGCGATGCGGCGGTCGTGGTGCGCACGCTCGACGGCGACGGCCAGCGGCGCTTGTACGTCCCGGACATCGCCACGGCCACGGGGCTGATCGTCAAGGTCGACCTGGACGGCGACTTCGACTTCGACAACGCGGACGAGACCCTGACGCTCAACACACACTTCTGGGTCGGACCCGCCGATGCGGACAAGGGGCCGGAGGTGTGGCCGTTCGAATACCTGGAGATCATCCCCGGGAACGGGCGCCTGAACGTCTGGCCAGAGCAGGCCCGGGCGGTACAGATAACCGCGTCCTTCGGCTGGCCGGCGGTGCCCGGCGCCATCAAGGAGGCGACGATCAGCGTAACGCACCAGCTCAGGGACATGCACGAGGCGGGTGCCACGCTCACCCTGCAAAGCATTGAGACGGCGGTCGCCGTGTCGCCGAACATGAGTGCGCTCCTGTTGGATATAGAGCGTCAGTATGCCAAGCAGACATGGTTCGTGTGAGATGCCAGCAACGACGGTCGAGGTGCAGGGGCTAGAGAAGCTGAAGGCCAAACTGGGGCGGGCGCTGGAGCCTGTCGAGGAGGGCCTTGCGAAACTGGCGTCCTATATCCGCGAAGAGGCGAAGACGCGGGCCAAACCCCACGCGGCGGATAAGGGGACGCTGGGGAACGTGATCAAAGTCAACTTCGCGGGCAAGGGGATGGCGCTATCGGCGACGGTGGCCCCGCCTAAGAGTGTGGTAGGCATCGCGCTTTCAGTCGAAGAGGGCCGTCGCCCCGGAAAGCCGCCGCCGGTCAAGGCGATCAAGCGCTGGGCCGTCGCGCACGGGTACATCCAGAACTATTACCTGCTGGCCCAGAAGATCGGCAAGCAGGGCACAAAGGGGATTCACTTCATGGCCGGCGCGGCGGAGGCGGGCGAGAAGAAGGCCCACGAGCTTTGCAAGACGGCGGCTATGGCCATCGAAAGGAAGTTCGGTAGCTGATGGCTTGGGCAGACGCGAAGGCGCGCATTGTCGCAGTCCTGGAGACGCTGGAGATCACCGAGCCCGAGTCGGAGATCAAGCGCGTCTACCCGAACCCGCCGGGCACCATCGGCGACGTGCCGTGCGTGATCGTGTACCCGCCGGCGCGGGCTGTTGACCGTGCCAATTCTGTACGGACGAAGCACTACACCGTGCGCCTGCGGCTCCTGGTGACGGATGCTGACCTGTCCCAAGCGTCCGCCCTGGTTGACGCCTACGGGGAGGCGATCATAGACCTCTTCGATGTCAATCTGACGCTGACGCACACGGCGACCGCTATCGAGGGGCCGACGGTGGAAGAGGCGTCAAGCTTCACCTATGGGGCGAAGGCCTACACGGGTTTCGATGCCCTGTTGACAGTGCATATCGAGGAGGGCAAAGCCTTCTCGGGCTAGGAGGTAACGGCATGTGGAAATGGATAGGCCAAGACGGTGATTTCATCCCCGGCGTCCCCGCCGGCGATCTCACCGACGCCGAGATGGACGAGTACGAGGTCCGGACTCCGGGCCTGAAGAAGAGCGGCAAGTGGAAGCATGAACAGGCTCCGGCCCCTGCGAAGGCCGACACGAGAGGAGGCCCTGAATGACCATCCAAGCAATGCGGGCGTTCCAGATGGGGAAGGAGACTACGCGGGGGACTACCGTGGCCGCCACTGCGCGGCTGGTCGGTGGCCTCGATATCACCCCCATCGACGAGGTGAAGCGCGACGATACCCCGATCGGCGTGCTGAGCGAGGTGCGCGGCGGGCGAGATATCGTCATCCGCAAGGGATCGGAGATCGCCCTTGAGATGGCGGTGTCCTACGAGCAACTGATGTACCTCCTACTGATGGGTGTCAAGGGCGGTGTCGTCGGCGTGGGCACGTCCCCGACGGTGTGGACATTCCTTGCGCCTGAGACGGCTGACCCTGCTCCGACTACCTTCACAATGGAGGCGCAGATAACCGACGGGACGACTCCGCTGGATATCGAGATCCCCTACGTCTTCTGCCCCGAGTTCACCATCTCCGGGGCCCTCGGCGATATGCTGAAGATCAAGGCGGCGCTGGTCGGGCGTGCGCTGGCGACATCGACCTTCACGCCGGCGCTCACGTTCCCGACGGTCGAGCAGATCCCGACCTCGCTGTGCAAGGTGTTCATCGACGACACCTGGGCAGGGCTAGGTGGGACTCAGGTATCGGCTCAGGTGTACTCGTTCGACCTGATGTACAAGACGGGGCTGTCGGCGGGCGAGCGCATCGACGGCCGGGCCTCGATGGACTTCACTGCCTACGAGTTCGGCCCCCATAGCGGGACGCTGGGCATCGTGCTGGAGTGGAAGACGACTGCGGCGGCGGAGAGGGCGAAGGCGGCTTCCCAGGCGTTGCGCTTTGTGCGCATCTCGGCGGCTGGCAGCGGCACCAAGGCGCTCGTGATCGACATGGCGATGAAGCACGCCAAGGGCGATTTCTGGGTCGACGGCACCCAGGGACCCAACGACACGGCGGCTCTCAGTCTGGTGCTGGCCTACGATCCGACATCGGCCAAGAGCTTCCAGGCTGTCGTTTCCAATGCGGTGGTAACGCTGCCTTAGTTCCGGCGGCTGACGGGCAGCGTAGTGGCAAGACGGGGCATTCCCAAAGGAGGGTTGGATGCCATTCGAGGTTGACTTTCTAAAGGGCAACAACGAGACCAAGCGCATCGAGTTCGACGGCGGCGCCTGGGTGGACATCAAGGTCTGCGCCCTCATCGGCGACGATGCGGAGGCCCTGAATGTGGGCACCCGAGGTACGACCGGTGCCGAGATGCAGTTCAACATCGGCGGCTTCCGGCTGGCCACACTCTTCCGGCGCATCGCGGCCTGGAGCGCACCGGAGCCCGTGTCGTGGGAGAACGTAGAGAAGATGCCCACGGAGATGGCGCAGCAGGTCCTGGAAGAGATCGACCGCCTGAGCGTGCGCCGGAGCGATGACCAAAAAAAAGTCTCTACGACCAATGCTTCGCGTACTTTGTCTCGGGCGGAAAGGCGCCGTTCCCGGGCGAGCTAGGGTACATCCTGGAGATGCAGGCGATGGGGATCGTCGACTACTGGCAGTATCTCGCGCAGCCGGCCTCCTACCGGGATGACCTGGTGATAGTCGAGTCAGCGCGGGCGGCAGACATGGCCCGTCGTAGGGCTGAAGGGGGCGCATAAGTGGCAGGGACGGCTGAACTCCGCATCATCATCAAGGCCCAGGACGAGGCGTCGAAGGCGATGAGCCAGATCAATGCTGGAGTCGGCAAACTGGGCACGGGCATGAAAATGCTTGCCGGCGCAGCGGTCGCTGGTATTGGGGCCTTCGCGGGCTTTGAGGCGATCAAGAGCGTGCTGGGTTCCACTGAGGCCCTAGCTGGCGGCGTGCGTAAGCTCAGTCGTGAGACAGGGCTGGCAACCGAAGACGCCTCCCGTCTAATCTTCGCCTTCAAGCAGACGGGCGTGGGCGCGGATGAGGCCAGTGCGTGCCTGGGCATGTTCTCCAAACACCTGCTAGGGATGTTCGCGGCGGAGGAAGGCGGGGAGGCGGCGCAGGATGCCTTCGCTAAGGGCTTGGGATATATAGGTGTAACGGCTGAGGACTTGACGGACTCCGCCGGGCGACTGACCACGGAGGGTCTCGGAAAGTTGAGCGATGCCTTCGTAGCCATGCCGGACAGCATGCGCGAGACGGCACTTTCTATGCTGAACTTCGGGCGCTCAGGGAAGGACATGTTGCCCTTCCTGAACCTCGGCTCAAAGGCCATCGCAGAACTCGGGGCAGAGGCGGACAGACTTGGCTTGACTCTCTCAGGCGAGAATGTCGCCCAGATCAAGGAATACACGCAGGCACACCGGATGATGAACCAAGCGCTTGGCGGCCTGAAGCTCCAAATCGGCCAGGCCCTCATGCCCGAATTGACGAAGTTCGCCAACTGGTTTGTCGAGCACCAGCCCGAGATGCGAGAGTTCGTCGCCAATGCGATTGATAAGGTGAGGGAGGGGCTGACCGCCCTATGGCGGGTGCTACAAGAGAATCGCCAGACGCTGATCGATGCGGCAATCGGGATCGCTACGTTGGGCAAGGCGATGTTCGAGTTCGGCTCATGGCTCATTGCCCACAAGGTAGCCCTTGTCACGGCTATCCTGGCCGTTGGGACTGCCCTGATGTGGTCATCGGGGCCGGTAGGGATCGCCGTTGGCATTCTAGGCATCGGCGCCGCGCTCGGGGTGATGGGTTATTCCTTAGATACTGAAGCAAGCAAAGCCTTTAAAGCATCTGTTGAAACCGACCGCCTTTCGCGGGCGCTCGCGTGGACGAAGGCGCAAAGCGATGCCTACGATGCGAGTCCAGCTATTCAGCAGTTCTATGCCCTGGCGACGGCGGCGGGTGTGCTCACTGATGCTCTTACCAGCGTCGTTACTCTCCAATCCGTAGCCTTCAAAGTTACCGCTCCGGCAGAGGGGCCGATTCAGCAAGCCTTTGGGCCATACCGAGGCGGAACCCCCTACACAGAGGCGCTGGCTGCTAATGCAGCGGTAGCAAAGAAGGCGGCGGAGGATACGGCGGGGGCTTGGGCTGGAGTCTGGCCCGAGACTGCCGCTAAAGCAGCGGCTGCCCTTACTGCCGAGCAGGAAGCCCTCCTCGCTCTAATGAAGGCCCTCGATGCTTCTGGCATGAGCGCCGAGCAGTTTATGCGGTGGCAGATAGAGTGCCAGAACGCCGCCGCTTGGCTCACAGATGCCGCCCTGGCCCTCGACATGAGCCTGGAGGATCTGGTCGATGTCTGGAGCCGAAGCGGACTGGCGGCTGAGGAGTTCGGGCGGCGCATCTCAGAATTGACTGCGCTGAAAGACCTCCAGACCCAAGCGGAAGATGCGATGGGCGCGGTCAACGGCCTGTACGACGCCTTCAACAAGCTCTATGAGAAGCCCACCGTGGAAGGGGCCGCGCAGAATCTTGCCCTCGCTCAGTTGAGGGAACAGCGGGCCACCTTGATCGCCGGCGGCGCCGAGGCCGACAGCCGGAAGGTCAAGAAGATAGACGAGGAGATCGCCTCTATCCAGGCCGACATCGACGTGCGCCGGGCGCATCAGGAGGTGGACAGGGCGTGGATGGACGTGAAGAACGCCACCCTTTTGCTCGACAAGGACCAGGCGACTATGACCCAGGCGTTGATCGACGGGATGGGTCCGCTCTCAACAACCGCTGCCGACTTCAACACCCAGCTATTCATCGCCACTTGGGGGCTACAAGACCTGACCACATGGTTCAACAACTTGGCAGGCGGTGCCAGCGACGCGCAGCGAGCCTTTGAGCGTTACGCGAAGTCCACAGAGGGGGAGCGCGCAGCCCTCGCGGGAGCGAGCGCAGAGCAGCTTGCGATCCTCTGGCAGGGTGGGAAAGCCATCCCGTCCTTCCAGTACGGCGGCATTATGCCTTATACGGGGCTGGCATATCTCCACGCCGGTGAGCCGGTCTTGCCAGCAGGCCGTCAACTGACGGCGGGCAACCGCACGCAGACATTCTATGGCCCGATCACCGTACAGGTAACGTCCAGTGGGGCAAGCCTAGAGGAAGAGTTGGAGAGGATTTTGCGGTGAGGCTAAGGGCCGCGGCCTGGGGGCAACAGCCAATTGAAGAGCCGGAAGCCGACGGCCAAGAGGAACCCTGCGAGGATAGTGAGAAGTGCTGAACCTACACCGTATGCAATCCAAGAGAGCGGATTGTCGTCCATCTTCTCCATCCTTTCCGGCGAGGACTTCTATCGTATCACACTCTCTCGCTATGTCAAGGGGGTTCTAAGTGGCCGTCTACAAGCTAGATGTCGTCAGCTTCGATAGCGTCTCGCTCCAGACATCCGATCTGGAGGCATGGTTCTCTCCCTCTGATGGCGTCCTCGACACCTTCCCCGCCCAGAACGTCGATGTGGAGGTGCCCGGCAACTGGCC
>CAYHEV010000086.1:0-8313 GCA_964355725.1 uncultured Candidatus Bathyarchaeia archaeon
AACACAATACATATATGGCAACAGTCTAGACGCCGCGGATTGGGGTTGTGGTGGTGCAAGGAAGGCAGAATACGACACGGCAGGCCTTCCCGCCGCAGGATCTTATTTTGATGTGCCAATCCAAGATGCACATGTGAACAAAACTGGTGTAACTCAGTTTGAGCTCAAAAGCAACCGCGAGGGAACAAGTCCTACTGGCGACGAAGACCTTAGCTTGTATTCGAGCGATTCAGGGGGAAGCGAACCTAAGCTTGAGGTAACCTACTGCGAAGGAGACGTGCCTCCGGGAAAGATTGATGAAAAATTCGTCAAGAAAGATTACACGAGTACACGGGTTCAACTGTATCACGATGGTGACGAACATGTTCCAGATTTGGACTACTACGCCGTCTATATAACTATACAAAACGTCTGGTCAATCGAGCAAGGAAACTTTGCGCATCATCCAAAGGAACTTCAGCTCTATCTAGAAATGCCCGACTGGTGTCAAGAGATAACACATGATCCCTTGAAAGGCGACTACGGCTCCTCTCCAGTCTCCTTTTCGGTGGGAGTAGGAGCCTTCGGCATGAGCGGCGGTTTCAGCATACAGCCTCCACGCTACTCCGTTGATTATCACAGAGAAGTGTCAAATGGGAAGCTAAAAGTATCATGGAACGCAAAGTCATTTGTCTGGTGGGCTGGAATCCAGTGGTCTTATGGAAGACTCTATGACGACACAATAACCTTCTTCTTCGAGTTTGAAGTACCCGAAAATTACAAACCCACTGTTGCAGTAGATTCCTTGCACGGAATCTACGACGAAGACCCATGGAAATGGAATGACCCATTCAAATGCTGGGAAGACAGCGGATGGCTAATCGTAGATCCACCAAACGCTCCACCAATACAAACTGATCCTCCACCATCACTATCCATACCTGGAACTCTGAATCATCCATGCAACATAACGTCCTACAGCATATACTACAACCACGCCTCGCAGAATCTGTCATCACTGATCAAGGGCTACAGTTATTCTGTCAACGTCCAGCTCTCATGGTTTGTTAACCAGACTCAGAATGCAACATTGACCGTGCGCCTATATGACGCAGCTGGAAATAAGGTGGCTTCCAGTTCAAAACAGTATAATCCAATAAACTACGCCAATTACGTTGAAACCCTGACTTTAAATGTCGCGTCCTCAGCGACTACTGGACTTGGCAAAATCAACATAACCCTAACAAGCAAGGACCCTGAAGCGGCAAATTCCGAAATCTATGCACATCCCACAAGTGGGAACGTCAACATCATTGGCAGCAACAATTCACCAAACACGCCCTCTACTCCTTCTGGCCCATCTTCTGGATATGTCTGGTACACGTACAGCTATTCGACAAGTACAACAGATCCCAACAATGACTACGTCAGATACGAGTTTGCATGGGGTGACAGCACAAGAACCACAACAGGATGGTATGCATCCGGTGCGACAGCAACAGCCTATCACTATTGGAGTTCTGTGGGCGTCTACTACGTAACAGTTCGAGCGCAAGATCCATATGGAGCTTGGAGCGGCAATTCTTCCACCAAAACGGTCAGCATCACCAGCGGCGGTGGAGGCGGCTGCCCGTATTTGTACGTGTGGAACGGTGCAGACTTTGTATGCGAAGGATTACTTGACATACATGATGCACAGGGAATAGATGTGATAACAAGCCAAACTCTGACAGCAATTCCGCGGCCTGTGCACGGCGTGTATATGTTCAGACTGATTGAACATTCACAGACAATAAGCGACATAGATCAGGTGAAATTGACTGCCATTCTTCAAGACGGTCGAACTGTCCAGCTGCCACTGATTTATGCACGACACTCTGAGTACGGCAACGTTCTTCCTCAACTATTGTTCAGTGACGACCGGAAGACGCAGACCGTGGGAGCAGACCACGATAATGGGATAAGTCAAAGCATACAACTGAAATTCCTCGCCTTGCCTCCGAAACTGGCTGTCGTTGGCTTCATCTTTCAAATCGAAGGAAACAACATGATAGTCAAAGTCTAGAAGACTCCACAACTTCCCCTTTTCTTTTCTATCACTCACAATAGATTCATCTGTCTTTTACACATGAAGGATTCTGAATAGATACTAAGAGAATGTTTCTCTCCAACAAATTGAAATAAGCACTATAATCTCTGCTTTAAGACTGGCTCTCCATTCCAGGAGGTGCTTCTGGCACACATTATTCCGTCATTCGTATTTCAATCTTGGTTAGATTTCGAAATGAAACGCTTTCACCTTATATCACACATCAGGGCTCATGCACGGAAACGTCTCCAGCAAAGAATTGCTTCACTTCTCCATCTTTAAGCCGTACGATTAGCGAACCGTCACCACTAACGTCTAGCGCCAGACCAACCCATTTCTCATTTCCATCCGTAACTTCCACTTGACAGCCAATAAAACAAGCATGTCTTTTCCATTTCTCTAAAACCGGAGCAAGACCTTCTTCTATGAACAAATCATAAAGACTTTCCAGCTTCTCAAGCAGCGATCTGAACAGTTGCTCCAGATTGACTCTTTTGCCGATCTCTTTCTCAAGCGAAGTTGCAGCTCTTCTCAGCTCTTCCGGAAAAGCTTTCTCCACGTCAAAATTCCCGTTAACACCAATACCAACAACTGAGAAGTTCACTGTTTCTTCAGTCGTGTTCGTTTCAGTAAGTATCCCACAAATCTTCCGTCCTTTAACCAACACATCGTTAGGCCACTTTGTCTCCACCTGCAAACCGTATTTTTCACGGAGAACCTCAGCTACAGCCAAACCAGCCACAAACACAAGTCCAACCGCTTCACTAGCACGAAGCTGGGGTCTGAAAACAACAGAAAACCACAATCCGCCTTCGGGCGAGAACCATTCTCGACCAAGTCTGCCATGACCGGCAGTTTGAGTTTCTGCAATTGTAACCGTTCCCTCAGCGGCGCCAAGCAAGGCCAGTTCTTTGGCCCACTCATTCGTCGAACCAACCGAACGACTAAAAAAGATGTTCCTTCCCAAACGTTTAGTCCTTAAACCTTCCTGAAGCCTGTCCACGTTTATCCTTGTTGACACGGCAAGGTCTGCCAACTACGGCTTCTGAACAAGCTCCAAAAGAACACCCTTCGTGCTCTTAGGATGAACAAAAGCAATTTTCTTTCCTTCAGCACCCATCTTAGGCGTCTCATCAATTAACGCAACACCTTTACTCTTAAGCTCCTTCAAAACACCTTCAACATCTTTGACGTACACCGCAAAATGATGAATACCTTCACCGCGACTCTCAAGAAACTTGCCAATCGTACTATCGCTACTAAGCGGTTCCAGAAGCTCTATCTGAGTCTGGCCGCCAGTGGACAAAAACGCCACTTTAACTTTTCGTTCCGTTAGAACGTGTATTCCTTCAAGCTTGAAACCTAAAACATCACGATAAACCTTCAAAGCCTCATCCAAATTCTTAACAGCAACACCAACATGATCCATGCCAGTAAACATGCACCCTTCAACCCCTTCTTCTGGAATGGTTAGATGCCATGTAAGACACATTATAAAAAAGTTTCTAACAACCGCTATTTCTTCCCAGCGAGACCATACGAAAAAAACATTCCAACAATCACAAGCTCTGGAAAAACTATAAAGCCTACATCCTAAACTTATGCGTATTCTCACCAAAAGGTGAAAAACAATGGAAAAATACACTCACGACCTAATCATCGTTGGGGCAGGCCTAGCAGGCCTCAGAGCAGCAGTCGCCGCAGCTCAAACAAACAACAAACTCGACATAGCCGTACTCTCAAAACACCACCCTCTACGATCACATTCCGTCTGCGCACAAGGCGGAACAGGAGCCGCAATGCGCGAAAAAGACTCATTTGATTTACATGCTTATGACACTGTTAAAGGCGCTGACTTCCTCGCAGACCAAGACACCGTGGAATTCTTCGTCAAACAAGCACCCAAAGAAATAGTCCTCACGGAACATTGGGGATGCCCATGGAGCCGAACAGCAGACGGCAAAATAGACCAACGCGCATTCGGAGGACACAGCTTCCCAAGAGCATGCTTCGCCGCGGACATGACAGGATTCCACGAAATGCACGCCATCTACGGCAAAGCCCTAACGTACAGTAACATAAAATTCTACGACGAATGGTTCGTCACCTCAATCATAACCGAAAACAAAACCGCCATAGGCTTAACAGCCATAGAAATGAAAACAGGCGAAATGCAAGCACTCCGCGCAAAATCCATCATCCTAGCCACAGGCGGACATGAACGCATATACGAATTCACCACATTTTCGCACTCAACCACCGGCGACGGAATGGCCATGGCCTACAGAGTAGGCACACCCCTAGAAGACATGGAGTTCGTCCAGTTCCACCCAACAGGCCTAGTCCCATCAGGAGTCCTGATAACTGAAGGAGCACGAGGAGAAGGCGGATACCTAATCAACGCCAACGAAGAACGCTTCATGAAAAAATACGCCCCAGAAAAAATGGAACTAGCCCCACGAGACGTAGTCTCCAGAGCCGAACAAACCGAAATCAACGAAGGACGAGGACTCCAAGGACCACACGGACAATACATTGCCTTAGACCTCAGACACTTAGGCGAAGCAAAAATAAACGAACGACTACCACTCATCCGAGACGTGGCCATAAAACTCGGAGGAGTAGACCCCGTCAAAGAGCTTATCCCAGTTCGACCCGCAGCACACTACTCAATGGGAGGAATCAAAGCAAACATCAAAACTGAAACGCCAATCACAGGATTATACGCCACTGGCGAATGCTCATGCATCAGCGTACACGGCGCCAACAGGCTTGGCACAAACTCAACAGCCGACTGCCTAGTCTTTGGCACAGTAGCTGGCGAAGAAGCCGCAAAACGTGCACAAACAGCCACGTTACATGAAGTTCCGCAAGAGAAACTTCTGGCAGAGGAGAAAAGAGTGGCTGAGCTCTTCCACAGAGAAGGACCTGAGAGAATCTCACTCATCAGAGACGAAATGAGACGCGTCATGAACGAGAAAGTCTGGATTTACCGAAGAGGCGACCAGCTCGAAAGCGCACTGAAAGAGATAAAGGAGCTAAGAAAGAGGTTCAAGAACATCAAGGTTGAAGATAAAGGCAAGCTGTTTAACACTGGCTTCTTGAACGTTTTGCAGCTTGACTTCATGCTAGAGCTTGCGGAAGTCACAGTTGTCAGCGCGATTCCGAGAACAGAATCCAGAGGAGCCCACTCGAGAACTGATTATCCGAAACGTGACGACCAGAACTGGCTCAAACACACGTTGGCCTACTACACGAGCGACGGCCCCAGACTTGAGTACACGCCAGTCACGATAACAAAGTGGCAACCAGTCGCAAGGACATACTAGGAGAGTGAAAGCTGTGAGCACCAAAGTTGAGAAAATCGTTGAGCTCAAAATAAGCAGATTTAACCCAGAAAGCAAGGCACATTACGTGTCCACGTTCAAAGTGCCCATCCGCAAAGGAACAACAGTGCTTGACGCCCTACTCTACATCAAAGACAACCTTGACGAAACATTGACTTTCAGACATTCATGCAGAATGGGAATCTGCGGAAGCTGCGCAGTAAACATAGACGGAAAACCCATGCTAGCCTGCTACACACAGGTACTGCATCTTGAAGCTGATTCACTCACAATCGAACCCCTTGCAAACATGCCCATCATAAAAGACCTAGTCGTCGACATTGAACCATTCTTCGACCAGTACAAGAAGATGAAGACGATCCTGATAAAGCCTGAAGAAGAACTCAAAAAGCCAGACGAATTCGTTCAGATGCCAACCCAGCTTAAGCAGTTCTGGGACTTGACGCTGTGCATAAAATGTTCCATCTGCTACTCAGCCTGCCCAGCCGCAATAGACGACAAATTCCTCGGACCAGCAAGCCTAACAGCGAACTACAGATTCATCACAGATTCAAGAGACCAAGGCTGCCCCGGACGTCTAAAGCCTATGGCTGACAACATTTGGCTGTGCACACAATGCAACTCATGCACGCTGTTCTGCCCGAAGCTAGTTGGCTGCGCAAACTCGATACTTGACGACCACAGTCTACTCGTGGAAGCCGGCGACATCCCAAAAACAGTTAAAGACGTGCTTGAAAGCGTCTACAAATACCACAACCCAATGGGCACACACCAGAGCAAACGGATGGACTGGGCCAAAGACCTGAACATCAAAACATATCCGGCAACAACAAAAGCTGACGTGCTGCTTTTCACATGCTGCTCAAACACCTACGACATGAGAAACCAAGAAACCGCCAAAAACATGACAGAAATACTCAACAAACTCGGCGTCGACTTCGCCACACTAGGCAGTGAAGAATGGTGCTGCGGAGACCACATGCTCAGAATGGGCGAAAAAGGACTATTCGAAGAACTAGCACTCCACAACATGGACATGTTCCAAAAACTCAACACACAGAAAATAGTCACGATTTCACCACACTGCTACAACACGTTCAAAAACGACAAACCATACGCCGATTCAAAACTCAACGTCCAACACTACACGCAGTTTTTAGCCGAAGCCATCAAACAAGGCAAGATCAAACCAGCAAAACCCGTCAAGAGAAAAGTCGCCTATCACGACCCATGCTTCCTAGGAAAACGCAACGACATCTACGACGCACCGAGACAAGTTCTGCAGGCAATACCTGGTTTGGAGCTTGTCGAGATGAAAAGAACTAAACAGAGTAGCTTCTGCTGCGGCGGCGGTGCTGGCAGAGTCTGGACAGAAGACGCACCTTCCGAAAAGAGACCCTGCGTGAACAGAGTCAAAGAAGCCCTGGATCTCAGAGTTGACACCGTAGCCGTAGCTTGCCCGTACTGCATAACAACTTTGGAAGACGCAGTAAAAGTGCTGGACGTAGAAGACAAGATTGTCGTGAAAGACATTCTGGAACTATTAAAAGAAGCACTCTAAGCTTTCCTTCCCCTTTTTGATTGGCAAAGATTTGCGTCAGCCACGTCCAGTGAGCTTACGCTTATCTCCAGTTTTTGAACGTGTAGTTTCAGCAACGTAGATAGATAAACTAATATTAGACATAGAAACCCTCTTTACATTCAACAAGCACGGAGGAAAACATGTTGTACGGTTATGCTGGCCGTGTACTTCACGTAGATTTATCAACCGGAAAAACTCACGTCGAACCGCTGAATGAAGATTACGCGAAAAAATACATCGGCGGAATAGGCTTAGGCATCAGAATGTGGCTGGACTACTCCAAGCCTGGCGTAGACCCGCTAAGCCCAGAAAATCCTTTACTTCTGATAACAGGCCCAATCTCAGGAACAATGTGGCCGACAGGCGGAAACGGGCACGCGTTTGTCTCAAAGTCTCCGCAGAGCTTTGGAGTCGGAGAAGCCAAAGCGCACGGCACGTTTGGAACCGAGTTGAAGAGAGCAGGATACGACGTTGTAATCCTCAAAGGCAAAGCTGAGAGACCTGTTTACGTTTGGATTGACGATGATTCAGTCCAGCTGCTAGACGCTTCACAATTGTGGGGTAAGTCACCTGCCGATACTGAAGACGCGATTAGAGAAGAGCTGGGTGACTATTACATCCGCGTTGCAGCCATCGGCGTCGCAGGAGAAAAACTTGCTCGAATGGCCTGCATCATTAATGACAAAACCAGAGCAGCTGGAAGGACAGGTTTAGGCGCTGTTATGGGATCGAAGAACGTTAAGGCGATCGCCGTCCGTGGAACCCGCGACATCGTAGTGGCAAAGCCAGATGAGTTCATGGAGTACGTCAAAGAATTTCATGAGCGAATGAAGGGACCAGCTACCCAGAAATACAGGACACTGGGCACACCTGAAAACATTCTCGTGCACAATTCGTTGGCATGTATGCCTACGAGAAACTACAATAATGCGTCTTTTGAAGGAGCAGCAAAAGTCAGCGGAGAAGTGCTGAACGAAAAGTATGTCGCGAAAATCATTGGCTGCAGTTCTTGTGCGATGCGGTGCGAACACATGTGCGTAGTAGGTGAAGGCCCGTACAAGAACACTATGACGCGTATGGAGTATGAGACGCTTTGGGCGTTGGGACCATATTGCGGTGTAGACAGACTTGACGCCATAATCAAAGGTATGGAACTCTCGAACTATTACGGAATTGACGCCATCAGCGCAGGCGTCACTGTTGGTTTTGCAATGGACTGCTACGAGAGAGGCATATTGACTCAGAAGGAGCTTGACGGCATAGATGCAAAATTCGGAAACGCTGATGCAATGGTTCAGCTTGTTGAGAAAATCGGC
>CAYHEV010000087.1:0-8099 GCA_964355725.1 uncultured Candidatus Bathyarchaeia archaeon
GCTTAACTTTGCTTTTCTTCATGTTTTCCACCTTTTGCAAGATAACCCTGTTCACTTAACCAGTTCATTATTATTGTGCGTAGTGTATCTGAGCATGTTTCTCCTATTTTGCCAACCAGTTCTTTGCTCAGGAGATCAGCAACATTTTCTGGAAGTGCTACTAGGACTTTTTTCAATTTGTAATCGCCTCCACTTCTCTTTTCTCTTCTCTCTCAGGACTTGTTGCTTTGATTAACAGTTGTGCTTCATGTCTTGTTGCTTCTTCAATCAAACCCTTCCATGTGCTAGGAGCTTCTGTTCTAGCAGCTTGAGCAGGTGTCTTTCCGTTTAGGCTTTGGTGAGGGCGAGAGAAGTTATAGTGGATTGTGTATCCTTCAAGTAGCGCTTTTGTTGATGCTGTAACCTTTGTTCCCGAGATAGCTGTAGAATTTCTCGACCTCCGTGCGCGCTGCTCCCGCAGTTCCCCTCTTTTCCTCTTTGTAATAGCATAGACCGATCACTCAACACTAACATTGTGATAACCCAAAAGCTTCGAAAGCGGCGTAATTCTGTGTAAATGAAAATACGTCGGCTTGGGCTGATAGAAGAAGACGGGAACAAAAATCATCGCTCCCTTCTTCTACTAATAAACTTGAATTCTCAAGAGAACTTGTGATTTCTGAAGAGGCTTTGAGGCTTCTTTCATATTGCATGCGCAAGTTTGATCCCAATGGGAGTAAACTGGAGGGATTTGAACCTTACATCAAGTGGAAACATCACCCGCAAGATCCCTACTTTCTTGCATTCACACTGTTACAGTATATGCTTGCGCTCTGGGAAAAGGTAATAAGTCCAATTAGAGAGTGCATTCAAAGGGAGGAAACGAAATATGAATGTTTTTGAAGCCATACGAGCCCGAAGAAGCGTCAGAAAATACAAGCAGGAGTCTATTCCTAATGAGAAGTTGGAATCCATTCTCGAGGCTGCTCGTCTGGCACCTTCTGCTTCAAATCGGCAGCCTTGGCGTTTCGTCGTAGTTCAGGACGAAGATCGAAAGGAGGCGTTGGCAGAAGCGGCTAACAATCAGACGTTCCTTAAAGATGCTGCTGTCATCGTAGCAGCTGTAGGCGATCCTGACGTCTCAGCAAGGTGGTACGAGAAGGACACAATGATAGCTCTGGAGCACATGGTTTTGGCGGCCACGACGTTAGGCTACGGCACTTGCTGGATAGGTGCCTTCAGCGAAGACGCAGTGAAACGTCTGCTCAAAATCCCAGAAAAAATGAAAGTCGTCGCACTACTCCCAATCGGCATACCCAATGAAACACCTGGCCCAAAACCGAGAAAAGAGCTCCCTGAGATTTTCTTCAAAGAAGAGTGGCAAACCCCATGGTGCTGATTCAGCAGAGTTGTGCATGCTTACAAGATTCTATCAAGCTTTAGTCAACTTATTAACTAGAGAATAGAACCCTCTTAGCACCATCGGAGGCATAATAATGCATCTGGAGGAAATGAAGAGAGAAATTCAAGCACTTGTCGTTGAGAAGGGTTTCTACAACAAACCTGAAGACATTCCAAAGAAGCTGCTTTTTGCATTCATAGAACTCGGAGAAGCCAGTGATGCTTGGAAGAAAGGAGAAAATGAAAACAAAGTTGCTGAGGAGTTGATTGACGTAATATTCTATGTCTTGGATGCGAGTAGACTAGCGTGCCCCTCGGTCAACATGGATGACATGTTCAAGAGGAAACTGGTGAGAAACAGGAATAGAGAGCATCAGTACGGTGAAGGGCATCGAAAAAGTGAAATTATGTGAAAATACTGTTTGTGTGTTCTGGAAACGCTCACAGAAGCCCGTTGGCGGAAGCATTGCTGAAGAAAATGCGGCCTGACTTGGAAGTGGACTCTGCAGGATTACAAGTTGCTATTCCAGTATCCGAAGAAGTGCGGCAATACCTCAGAAAGGAGAACGCAGATCAATACCTTAAGAAAGTCCCTGAGACTCTAAGGAGCAAAAGACTCAAAGATTATGGTCTGATAATTGCTATGGATCAAAAACATAAAGACGCTATTCTGACCACGTGTCCAGAATGTGAGAACAAGATCTACGTGTGGAATATCAAAGATCCATATTTCATGGAGCATGAAGACGCAGAGAGGATCTACAAGCGAATTGAGGACAAAGTCAAAGAACTAGCCAAATCACTTTAGAGCGCGCTGATTCTTGGTTACTTGTGCCTTAGCGTCAACAGCTGTTTTTTCACCCTTCGACAAATTCCTTGATTCTTCTCATTCCTTCGATGATGCCATCTTTTGCTGTAGCATAACTGAATCTTACGTATTCTTCAGTTTGACCTGGATTCTTTCCTCCGAAATGGATGTCCGCCAAACAAGCAACTCCTTTATCTAACAGCATTTTTCTAAATTCCTCCGCTGATTTTGCCCCGACTTTCTTGCAGGCTTTCGTTACATTTGGCCAGACATAGAATGCTCCGCCAGGTCTTAAACATTTGATTCCTTCAATGTTATTCAGCAATTTGACGATCAGATCTCTTCTTTCTTTGAAGCTTTTTGCCATTTTTTCCGATTCATCTTGTGGACCGTTCAATGCTTCTACAACAGCCCACTGAGTCGGTTGGTTAGCACAACTATCTGTGTTCGTCATCCATCTTGCAAAATGTGGAGCCAACGTCTTGTTTGCAGCATAGCCTAGACGCCAGCCAGTCATCGCGTATGCTTTTGAAGCGCAGTCAACCATGATTGTTCTGTCAAGCATACCATCTATTGAGGCTATAGACTGGAAAGGCGCATCATAAGCTAATGTCGAATACACTTCATCAGAATAGACCCAGAAATCATGATCAATTGCAAGATCTGCGATTGCCTTCAATTCCTCCTTTTTTAGAACTCCGCCAGTTGGGTTTTGCGGAGAGTTGATGATCAGCATCTTTGTTTTCTTGGTTATCCTTTTCTTAAGATCTTCTATGCCAAACGCGAATTCCTTCTCTTCGACCAACGGAAGTGGAACGGGTTTGGCACCATTAGCAACAATCTGGCTTTGATAAATCGGAAAACCAGGATTGGGATAGATGATTTCGTCACCTGTGCCATAATCGGTTGTGCACAGAATACTCCAGTAGATGAAGGGTTTTCCACCGCATGCAACCGCAACGTGTTCAGGTTTGACTTCGACTCCTCTTGTTCTACTGAATCTAGCTGCCACAGCTTGCTGCAATTCAAAAATGCCCGCAGAAGGAGTGTAACCGGTTTTGCCTCCTTTTATCGCTTTAATTGCTGCTTGCTTTATGTTCTCTGGTGTGTCAAAATCTGGTTGGCCTATACAGAAATTCTTTATGTCCGCTCCTTCTCTTAATCTCTTATTAACCTCAGCCAGAACTGTAAAAGCATTTTCAGTGCCTAATGCGCCTGTTCTCTTGGATATACTTGCCAATTTCAACACTCCTAATAGCTTAAATGAGGATAAGAAAGGTCGACTAATAAGCGTTTTTTTCAAGATGTGATGCATTTCATGTTCTGCTTGGTTTGTATCGGCACGCTCAAAAGGACTGACAAAAAAGTCTTCTGCGCCAGAAAGACAACCATAGACTAGACGCTATCTTGTTTTCTCAGTATTGATCGCCACGATTCTTGAACCAATGCGCCTTCTGAAACAATGCTAGAACAGTCAGCTCTTATCTCTCGCTATTCTTGACTTCTTCAACTAGCCTATCCAGTTCTTCTTCGGTGTTGTAAAAGTGCGGTGACACTCTTATGCCGTTGGCTCGCGGGGAGATGATTATGCCTTTCTCGGCGAGTCTGTCGGCTGTTTCCTTGGGTTTGGCGACTCTGAAGTTGACTATGCCCGAACGGTATTGTGGTTCCAGGGGTGTTTGAAACTCGAATCCTAAATCTCCTAGCGAGTCTATCAAGTAATCTGTCAGTTTGAGGATCTTTTTCTCGATGTTTTGGATTCCTGTATCTAGGAGGAGCTTGATGGCTTCTCTTGCGCCAATAAAGCTTATCACGCTTGGTGAGCCAATTTCGAATCGTGAAGCAGTGTCTGCATAGGGCATTTTCCAGATGTCGTAGAAGTCGACGGTGTTGAATACATCCTGTTTCACGCTTGCCCAGCCAACCATAGGTGGCTCAAACCGCTCGACAAGCTCCTTCTTCACGTAGAGGAAAGCTGCTCCAGGAGGGCTCAGAAGCCACTTGTAGCAGGCTGTTGCTAGGAAATCAACATTGTCTCTCTTTACGTCCACTGGAACTGCACCACATGCTTGGATGGCATCAACTATCAGGTAGGCTCCATGTTGGTGGACTATTTTGCTGATTGGTTTTAGGTCAAAACGAAACCCGTTGGCATATTCAACTTGGCTTATGGTCACAGCCACAGTTTTGTCGTCAACGGCTTTCTCAATGTCTTCGAGCCTGATCTTTCCATCTACGTTCTTCACGTAATGGACTTTGTAACCCAAACTCTTGCGAAGGAAAGGGTAAACTACCGTAGGATACTCCAAATCCGTAGTCACTACTTTCAACCTGCCTGCAGAACGAAGCACATTCGCAGCCACGTTCATACCGACAGAAGTGTTCTCAACAAGCGCAACTTCGTCAATATCCGCGTTAACCAACTTAGCGAAGCAAGTCTTCCCAAGATCAGTCAGATCTTCATGATTAGGACTACAGTTTGACATATTATCGATGTACTCGTGCATAGCTTCCCCAACGGGCTTCGGAAGCGGAGAACATGCCGCATGGTTTAGAAATGTGCAATTCTTAGTTATTGGAAATTTCGCACGAATCTCTTCTATAGTTTCCAAAGTAAGACCCTGCCAATGTTTTGTTAGTACCGTAGGCTAATATCCTTAGCTGTCAAAACCCTACTTTGAAGCACATGTAATTTGAACCTGCTTGTGGATTCTGTAGTAGAGTTGCTGGAAATTTGTCCTGTTCCAAGTGGGGATGGCTCCCGCACAATTCCGTCTTCACATGACCAACTGCCCCTGCACGATCCCTCTTTTTCCGTCGACTAGTTATCTGCGAGCATTAATCACGCTTAAAGCAAGAACTTGCTCAACAACAGAATGATGGAGATTAAGCTGTAGGTCTGCGTGATTATCATTATCCATTGAGGGTTGTGTGCAGACAGGTTCACGATCTTTTCCCCAATTAGATCGCTGCTGTTTGACGCGATGTATTCTTTGGAGAGAGAGTAGAGTTTTCTGAATTGCTTCAACACGAAGAATCCGGCAGCTGGTATTGCAAATAGGGAAATGCTCAAGAATGAATGTTGGGCGTAGGTGAATTGCAGAAGAAATGCGATTGTAGTCAATGTTGCTCCTGTTGTTAGAAGTGCTATGGCGAGGATGGAGGCTTTGACAAGACCCAGATTAACTGTTAATGTTTCGATGCCCATTGCTTTGTCTCCGAAGTAGTCGCGGGTTTCCGTCGGTATTATGACGCCGTACACTGTTAGAGCGAGTCCTGTTAGCGATATTAGAAAGAAAAGGTTCAGTTCATGTGTGAAAGTGTAATAAGCGAACAGGACTGGGAAGAAGGCGAGTGCGAGAATCAGCGAGACAGGAGCCAGCCAGTTTCTTGACTTCAGTCTTATGGGTGGAAGAGAATAGGCACAGCCCAAGCTGATCCCAACTATCCAGAGCAGCAGGAGAACGGGTTTTTGCAGAACATACATGAATAGAGAGACGAGAATCAAGGTGAGGAGAAATTCGATTATTAGTACTCTTTTCAGCCGGTCTGCTCCAAAAGAATTCATTGCTTCGACAAGTTTCTTCTTGCGCTCATCCTTTGAATCCAGTTCGCGGTCGGAGAGAGTGTTGACTTGAGCGCCGATGGCAGAGCTTAGATTGATTATGGCAAAGGACAAGACTATCAGAACCAGCATGTCAGCAATACTTGTGGACGGTGTTGCTCCCCAAGCAAGTCCCATGATTAGCGATCCTAGATTCGGCAGTAGGAATTCTGCTCTGGATATTGTGCCAAGCGATTTTAGGGTTTCAGACATGACATTGTCGACAGACCTATAAGATTGCCAGAATAAAAAACATGTGTTACGTGCTGAACTCTTCTAATCCATATGCGCTCCTTATCAGTTCGTTTAGTCTTGCCGTATATCTGGCTGCAGGAGCTCCATCCACGACATCATGATTAAATATCATAGTCACATGAAGGTATTCACGAATTTCTATTCTGTCGCCTACGACTCCAGGTTTTTTTGTTATGCTGCCTAGTGCAAGGTTAAGCGGGTTCATTCCGAAATTGATAGGCCAACCGCTGACGCTTCCATACGTCTTCCACACCTGTATTGAGACATATCTAGTCGCGTTATACAAGTGCAAACTGGTCGATTAAGCCAGAAAATCATGCGATACGGATGGCATTTTCGCTAACAGTGTCGTTTCAGAGCATCGCTTAGAAGAAAGATCCAGGATGAACGTTCTATTTGTCTAATTCATTCCAAAATCTGACAGCGACTTCATGATTTAGTTTGCATGCATATGCGGTATTTGTGGTGGAGTCGCTTAGGTTAAAGCCCACGTTTGAAACCTCATTCATAAATCGAATACCTGAATCTTTATACTGTCGAGCTGCTGAAGCTACTGGCGCCACCACTTTTCCTCAGAAATGAGCGGTTGACCGATGATCTTTAGGAGGTCTCTGGACATCCTTCCCTCTTTTACAAGCTCGTAACCGGCCTGCCTTGCTGCTTCAAAGACCTTCTCAGCCTTTTCTTTGTTCTCAGTCATAAATCTCGCGTGAGGTCGGAGTAGTGCGCCTGCAAACTCGACATTCACATCCTTTGCTAGTTCCTTGACAGTCCTAAGAACGGTTCCGAAGTTGCCCATCTCCCACCAGCCACTCGTAGATACTAGTACAAACTTGCTGATTTTGACGTCGGCGCAGAATCTGGCACGAGTGCGACCGTTCCGCTTTTTGAGGACGGGCTCCATAAGAGCAACAAGTCTATTGATTAGGTTCTGCATCTCGCCGGGCAACGGGACGTAGACGGGTGTAGCCAACACAAGTATATCTGTGTCACGCAGCTTGGGATAAAGAGATTGCATACTGTCGACGATGTAGCATTGACCTGGCTTCTTATTCCAGCAGTGAAATTCTCCGGCGCAGGGCTTGACGTCTAAGCGTTTGGCATAGAATAGTTCAACCGAAGCCCCAGCTTTTTTCATGCCGTCGAGAAAAGGGGTTAGAATCTTCGCAGTGTTACCCTTCTCCATTTTGGGGCTACCATTTACGGCCACTACTTTGGTCAAGATCGCTTCCCCGTTTTCAAAATGCATATTTGTACTATATAACGATTCGAATTTTCTTTTATCGCGTAGGACGTTTTCTTGTTCTTCATTTTCTAAAAATCATATCCGCTTGGTTGCAGACGAAGACTGATTTTTTCGAACTTATCTCTCAGAATAATGGACAGTTTCGGTTATTTTGCCGAAAGATGCTTTGGTGGTGTCGCTTAGATCGAAGTCCACGTTTGAGCCCACGGACAAATGGAGATGTTTCCTGTAACTCCCCCATTTTTCTTAACTCGTGGAGTTCTAATGGGTGAAAAGTTTCTTAAGCTTTCGTAGTGTTATATTGTTAATAGCAAGTATTGTTCCGTGGAGATTAGTGTATGCCTTCATTGAAAAAGAAGAATGTTCAAAAGAAGAAGAAACATTCGGACAAAGTTGGGAAATAACCCGAATTTCATATTTTGTGTTCATGCTGGTCTTTGTCGTTCATCTGTTGCGCCGTTAACGAGGTTTACCTATTCAGAAAACGGAAGATGGTAACCGCAGGCTTAAAAAACGATGACGATGACGCCGCTGGTAGGATTTGAACCCTCTCATAAGTGGAGATGTCTTCCACAACTCCCCTTTTTCATAGCTTTCAGAATTTGATGCACTAAACAAGTGCGCATTGAAAGATATGCCTTCGGCAATTTTCTTACTAATTGCATAAAACCAATGAGTACTTTGTAGACTCAAGAACCAATTTCTCTATCTTCTGTTGATCGCTTTTGACAGTAAGATCTGAATAAGTTGTATCTCTGCAGGCGTGGCCAACCAGTCTTTGCATAAATCAGTTTTTCTGGATTTTT
>CAYHEV010000088.1:0-7753 GCA_964355725.1 uncultured Candidatus Bathyarchaeia archaeon
CCTGAAAGTCAAGAAGATGAGCAACCAGAAATATCTAGGCAATGAAATAGCTCTCACAGAAACCAGTGGAGTCAACTAAATGCTTCTAGTCCAGCTTTTCTATAGACCTCTCGCGCGCGATTAGCTTCAACCCAAATTTGCGTGTATGATTCGCACTGGAAAAGCGTTAGACAAAAGCTAAATACGATTTGCAGAATAATGGCGCGCGCGTCCACTTCAATTTACCGCTGTTTTGCAGCACAGATCAAACAAAAGAAAAAGGGGGAAGTTGCGGGAGTCTGTGGCGACGTCGCCACTGGGAGACGGGTTCAAATCCACCCAGTCCACTTCAACATCAATCACAGCAAACTCCGGTCACTTATGTAATGTGCGCTCGCAGGTCAGGCTCCAACCGACCGCTTCGAGCTTTTGCTCTAGAGAATTCTTCCAAAACTGTTAAAATCCCGACTAAACTAAGGTAATCATAGAGAAGAGAACGAGCATCCCGTGGCAGTGACATGAAGTTTGAGAACTGCGATACCTGGGTTCTTAGTTATTCTTGTCCTAGCGACGGCTCTCGCCGAATCACTTTGTCCAGATCCCCTGCCCTTCCGAACATCAAACGCAAGTGACGTCTCCCCCATCGAGACTGAGATGCCTTTCTACTTCAGTAGCAGGAAATGTGCGGTCGAGGGCTTATCCGCTTACATCCTGAACACGACAATAGTATCAGGTTTCGGCAACTTTAGCCACGAAGAGAGAGGAACCCCAGCGTCCGAGTGTTATGTGGGTATAGAGGTTGCATTTCTCTTTCCGAATGGCTCACAGACCCTGAGAACCATTAACTCCTACGTCAATGTCAGCAGAGCAAGCGATGGATGTGGATTTCAGAATGCCAGTTGGGCCTGTCCAGACACTAGTGTTCCGATTGACACAAGAATCGTTCTTTCAATCTATGAACAAGTGGGTTCAGCTGGATGGGTCTTCAAAGACAAGTGGATCACCTCTAAACTTAAGGAGGTCAGCTTTGGCGGCAAATGGGTTTTCCAGCTGTGGACCAAACGTGCAGTTGATGCTATTCGTCAGTCAACGCGAATTGACTTCTGCTTCGGCAACTCAACCTACAATAGCCTTGTTGACAACATGGCTTTCAGCAATTTCGGCAAGCTTCTTCCTGTCATCCACTACGATGAGGCAGTCAAAGCCAATTGGATTGCGTCAGGAGCCTCGCCATATATTAACCCTGTCTGTCCAGACTCCTTCGATTTGACGGCAAGCTTTGTCAGCAGTATTGGCAGAGGAAGCATCGGCTGGTTTTATTTCGGCAACACCGCTCACACACCCAAGCAGGTCTATCTCGAGGTTTTGGCAACGAGCAGCAAAGACAACAGCAGCGACAACCTAAGCCTTGAAGTCTGGAATGGAAACGAAATCCGAGAATATAACATCACAGACTTGGATTATGCGAAGAGAACCTGGCGATGCATGAACGTAACAAGCTTCTTGAATACGAAGCAGAAAATCAATGATTGCAGACTGATGATCGAGAGCACGGCAGTCGGGATCTACGCAACGACTGTGACCGCCATTCGACTCAGAATTGTCGTTGGACCCCACCTCATTGCGTATGGACAGACGAGCCGGCAGCAAGGGCAAACAAGCACGATCTACACCAAATGGTATGACAATACCACAATGCGGGCTTTCGCCTTCAACCATAACAGCAGCGGTTCCTGCCTGACAACAAACATCACGGGCACGCTGAGCGGTTCTACAACATGGGTCAACCTCACGATCACGTTGAACCCGCAAAGCAGTCAATGCGTGGCCTACAAAGTCTGGGTCCAGAACACGCTAGGTAGATGGGAAAACACCGACATCCTCACTTTTCCAGTCATCAAGACAACAGAAACCTACCTGGCAGATCACATGAAAACACTGGGTAACGCCTCAACGTGGGCTTGCCATCCGCCCTCACGCAGAAATTTCTACGGCATCAACAGCAAGCGTTGGTACATGTTCTGGGCCGACGCTAACAAGAATTTCGTCTACTCGCACAGCATGGATGGCATCTCATGGTCAGCACCAGTGTATATTCGCTCAGCGCAATCAGGCATGTGGCTCTCCGGAGGATTCTACTACGAGAATCGCGGGTGCGTAGATTACGTTCATTGTCTCTATGGAGAGTTCAGCCAAGTCAACCGCCCCATCATCTATCGCAGAGGAGCATTGACGACAAATGGTTCAATAGTATGGAGTGCAGGAGAGCAACTCATCGTCTCAGCAACCCCTGTAATAGAAGCAAAACCAGACTATCTCGACATCACCCCTCAAGGCCACGTCTATATTAGCTACACTACGACCAGCGGGACCACAGGTCTTGGCCAAGCTTTCGTGACTTTCTGCAACAAAACTGATGGCACGTGGTCCACATACCCAGGTTACCCCAAGAACGTAACCTGCAGCTGGAAAGGAAACGGCACCGAATGTGTCTTCACAGCAGTCAACCACATCGGAACGGACGATGCTTACGTTGTCGTTGCAGCACGTCTGCCAGTTCACATAATTCAAGGTCGAGCGATAACCAATCATGTCGTCGGACCAATCGAAAACATCACTGCCTACCCTCAACAATCAGTGTACTATTTCACGACTGTATCAGACGGATCAAGAGTATACCTAAGCTACCGCTCCGCAAACGACACGAACCTCCGCTACTGCTACCGGAACAATGCAGGGTCGTGGCAGATCAAAGACGAAGTCGTAACCTCGCACGTTACGCCTCCTCCAAAAGGAGACAACGGACATGATTCATGGACTTTTCCAAGCATCGCCTATGACAGGGAAAACAGCCTGATATTCGAGAATTGGGCAACGCGAGAAGACAACAGCTTATGGGTTTCAACGCTAACTGCCTCGACTTGGAGCCAACGCGAACGATTCGCAGTTCTCAACGATGAATACGTCTTAGACATGAACCCCAACGCTCTCGTGCCCTACAGCCATGATGGAATGTTACTGTTCTCGTGCGAGATCCAACGCATATCTGATGGCACCCACAAGATAGTATCCATTCTGTACGAGCCAATGGCTCCCGACCGTTCCTTAACGTCTTCTGGCGGATGCGCCATGCGACCCCCAGTCCCGTTGTTCATTGCAGCAGTCCCATTTGCGCACGACTGGGCTCACATGCTAATAATTCCGCTCTCTTTCATCAAGGGAACACTGCTGGCCGTCATAGACTACAAAACAAGGCCCCTCAGGCTTCCCAAAAGATAGAAAGCGCGCGCTATGTGTGTGGGTGTACAAGAATAGTATTCTTCCTTAACTAGATAGAGACTGCCTAGCGCGCGCTTTGGCTTCACCACTTCCTCGACGAAATCAAGGAGCAACTCCTCCGGGATTCCGTATATCGTTCCATAATTGAAACTTCACTCCTTTCAGGGTTTTTTAGAAATTGTGGCTACTAGTGTGTGAATTGTTACATTGTCGGTGTCCGAAAGAGTTATATGTTTCTGAAGATCAAAGTAGTGTGGGGAGAGCCTATTGAAAAAATATGTCCTTTGCATTGTTTTGGTTGCGTTCATTGCTAGTCTGCCGAGTTTTCAAATGATTCGCGGCACGATCGCGGCAAGAGTTGGGGTTCAGAGTTTTGAACCTACTACAATCCCAGCGTCAATGACTCTTTTGGCGGGTGGGGCTAAATGGGCTGCTCAAAGGGGCAATTCGACTTTGTTTATTGATTGGGAAGACAATTACATTGCTCACGGGAACACTGACGGGATTGGTTGGGGCCCATGGCCAGCGGAGACAGACATGGAAAACTGGACTAAATCAATAGCCTATATGCTCAATACGTCTGAGCTGGATGTGCATTTTGCCGGTGACATGCCTGATGACCTGACTGGTTACGATCTTCTAGTCATTCATGCATACTGGGCCGTTGAACCCAGGCACTTGGCCATGGTTCGAGATTTTATTGCCAACGGCGGGGGTGTCGTCCTTCTCGCTGGATTTCCAGAATACTTCAGATGCTACTGTAAAGATTGGTGGACATATCTTTGCCCGACAGATAGCGCCAGCGTTGGTATGAAGGAGATCCTTGGATGCGATGGGAACTACTTCAATACTGGTGGTTACGCTAACGTGACGGTTGACAACCCCTTCGGTACTGCTTTGCTGACTGGCGATACTCTTATCGAAGGAGTCGGGCAGAGTAATGCGGCTGTGTTAGATCCTCATGAGGGATCGCAGGTGATTGCAGCATGGGAAATGGACGCCTTCTTGCAGCCTATGCGAGTTGCCTTCGCTTACACGTACCAATACGGTCAGGGTCGCGTTTATTATCAAGCTTCCTTCGTGTGTCTTGATCCACCAGCGCAGGTGGTAGGAGATGTCAACGGCGACGGGATCGTGGACATTCTAGATGTAGTGAAGATTACGAGCATTTACACGGTTCAGAATAGTGACCCGCGATACGACTTGAACGCTGATTTGGATGGCAACGGTGTAATCGACATTCTCGACGTAGTTCTTTGCACAAGCCATTACGGACAAAGAAGTCCTTAGCACAATCCCCTCCTTTTTTCTATCTTTCGGAGAGTTTGGGGCGTCTTCTCTAGCGCGCGCTACCGTAACGATCCCTGGCGACGTAGACGGCGACTTTGACGTTGACATACTGGACGTAGTGCAAATAACGAACAAATACGCTTCACTCATAGGTCACCCACTATATAGCGCAAACAGTGACATGAATGACGATGGCGTGATCAATATTCTGGATGTGGTTATCTCTACGAGCCATTACGGGCAGAAATGGCCTTAGACATTAGCACGCAAGTATTCGCGCGTGCCATTTACCCCTTTGCACATAACCTCTCGTTCAGCCAGTATGCTGTATTCACACGATGTAACATCAAAGAGATTTTCTAATTTCTATTTCTAAATAAGGAAAAATCTTAGAAATTATATTTCTTCTCCCTGTTTAGAAATTAGAAACTAGAAATTCAAACGTTACCTTGAAACGCAAACACAAGCAAATGAATAGTGACAAGCGCGCTAATATATGGACTTTGATTAAAAGCTCTTCCCGCGTCTGTGTAACAACTGTCTCACGTCCGTCTCACATTGTGTCACAACCTGTTACACAACTAAAAATATATGGACTTTTGACCGTGTCACAACCGTTACACGACCGTTACACAAGCCCGAGAGAAACCCTTGTGTAACGTTACATACAGTATATTAATTAAAAAATAATCTGTTGCACAGAAAAAAAGGCCGCTCACTCAGGCTCTGGCGGACGCGCGTGCAGATGAACAATGACAAACGAGCAGTAATCATATCGTTACTACAACAGAGAGGTTACAAAGAGGGCCAGTAGTAGTGCGCACGAAGCGCGCGCTAGAGCTTTTTGCAAGATGGAAACGCGTGCTAGGGATGTCTACTTTAGGCTTACGTTAGTGGGACTAGCTTGTAAGGTTTTGTCGAGCTATGATGATTCACCGTTCTGACAATGTTTAAGTGGTTGGTTTGAGCAAACAGCACGTGTGATCTGTATGGTTATGAAGGATTCTGGCGTTGATAATGGGTTTATTGTGTTGAATGGTGTGTCCAAGAAGTTTGGTGATTTGCTTGCTTTGGATGGTATCTCTTTCGAGGTTAAAGAGGGCGAGATCTTCGGATTTATCGGTCCGAATGGTGCTGGAAAGACAACCACTATGAAGATTTTGGTTGGTCTGGTGAGCGATTTTGAGGGCGAGGCTTCTGTTGGTGGTTATCGAGTGCCTGAGCGAAGAGATGAGATTCATAGGCTGCTTGGATATCTTCCGCAAAATGTGGCTTTCCAAGAATGGCGAACGGTAGATCAGGCATTGAGAACCTTTGGAAGGCTCTCAGGACTGGAAGAACGTAATGTCAGCAGCCGCATCTCTGAGGTCTTGGACACTTTGTCTCTGTCGGACGTGCGAAACAAGAGGATCTCTCAACTGTCAGGTGGCACAGTTCAAAAAGTTGGTTTGGCTCAAGCGCTCCTTCATGACCCCCAACTATTGATTTTAGATGAACCATTGGCCGGACTAGACCCAGCCAGTCGTCACCAGCTAAAGGAGATTATCAGGAAGCTTGGAAAGGACAAAACCACAATTTTCTTCTCTTCACATATACTCAGCGACGTTCAGGACGTTGCCACGAGAATCGGAATAATAAGCCAAGGCCAGATGAGGCAAATTGGCACATTGGATGAGTTGAGGGCACGGTTTCCGACTAGAAATGACGTCGAAATAGTCTTGTCTTATGAACGTGGAAACGGGCGGGACTTGGATTCAATCAAAGGAGTGAAAAGTTTGGAGCGGTCTTACGCTGGCAAACTGATTGTTCACCTCGACGATGAGGCAGATGTGGACGAAGCTATTCACAACGTCATTCAGGCTCTGATTAAGTCTGGCAATCGCATACACAGCGTTATTCCGTTGTCTCCTGCACTGGATGAAGTGTATCTTAAGTATGTGGAAGGTGAGATGAAATGAGTCTGCCCTTGCTTCTCGTTGACGAGCTGAAGGGATTCTACAAGTCAAAGGTAATGGTCTCTCTCTGGATCGGACTGCCGTTAATCTCTGTTCTATTTCGCTTCCTGTCCACTGGCACAGGACAGGCCATTTCGTTCACAGTCATCTCATCGCTCGTCGTCTCCAGCCTTGGAGGAACCCTTGCTTCGGTGATGCTCGCAGTATCCATAGTCAATGAGAAAAACAGACATGTGTACGAACTGTTCTTGATAAGACCTGTCAAAAGACGAAACATAATCCTCGCAAAGTTCCTATCTGTCTACTCCTGCATCGCTATCGCAAGTTTTCTCGCAATCATCCTGGCAATGGCTGTCGACTTCCTGACAAGAGGCGCACTACCTGGAACTGTTCTTAGCGATACTGCCCAATCGTTGTCCATCAGTCTGTCGATGATGGCCGTCTCAAGCGCCGTAGGCGTACTCATAGGCGTGGTTTCACCTTCCGTCCTCGTAGGAGCCATTCTGGTAATATATGGAGGGAACCAGATTTCCGTGATACCTCTTCTACCGAACCTCTTGAACGTTGCCAACTCGGCTTTGTTCACAATATGCTTGGGAGCATTGATGTCCATTGTCCTAATGGCCATGTCTACCTTGGCTTTTAACAGAAAGCAGTTTTGATCAAACAGTCATGACGGCATGAACTGCGGATGGAAAATGGGGGTTCTGTTAAGAATATTCCCATTTTCGCGCGCGTTAGTGCGCTCGAAGAGCGCGTTGTTTAAATGTTGTTTTGCTGTTTCTGATTTCGCGGAAAAGTTATAGCTGAACCACTTACACTAAATGATCAGGAAACGGAATTAACAACAAATAGTTTGGTGCTTGGGATGAAGGTCGAAAAAGTAGCTGAAGATGACTTGGAAGCGTGCTATTGTTGCGTGACTGAATCTCCCGCTGGTGCCTCTTGGATACAGGCTTTGCCAGAGTCAAAGGAATGGTTCAAGAGCAACTTAGGAAAGCATGTGGAAGGATATCATCTGCTTGACGGTGACAGAGTTGTAGGTCACATCTATTGGGAGACATCTGAGAAGGCATTGGTTCCATACAGAATCGAGCCCAAAGTGGCTTGTGTCTACTGCACAGAAATACTCCACGACTATATGCACAAAGGATACGGAAAAACAATGTTTGACTACATGAAGGAAGACCTCAAAAAACAAGGCTACAAAGGCATAATCGTAGATGCCACCAGCATCAAAGAATACATGT
>CAYHEV010000089.1:0-7712 GCA_964355725.1 uncultured Candidatus Bathyarchaeia archaeon
GCAATGAAAAGAATATTCCAGAAACAGTTTTCTTCAACAATTTCCTTTCTCCCAATCAAAAATAGAGTCGCACCAGCGGATAAGACTTTTGAAACAATCTTCTATTCAACAGAAAAAAGGTGTTATGGGTAGTGTTTTCCGAAGTTGCTGCAAGCTATGCCGATGTCACGCATGTTCACTATGCCATCATCGTTAATGTCCATGTTTGGATCCCATCCGGGGCTGGCTTGAATCTTTCCAAACTTGCTGCAGATAGCTCCAATATCACGCATGTCAACCCTGTAGTCTGGGACTCCTGGCACAACGCTTGTTACGTCCCCGGGAATCGTGACAACTATCCATCCGTCAATCAATATGTTGTCTGTAATGTCTGTTTCGCCCAAGACTGCGTTGGCTACTGCACCTATTGTATAGTTCCCATATTCAACGTCTGTCGTATTCCACACAAGTGTTCCTATTAGAAAAGTTCTAGCTGTCAACATGATATTTTGCCACTCTACTTGGGCCATGTTAGCGTAGAAATCTAAGATAGTAGCCTCCGTGCTGTTGCCGTAGTTGAAGACCGTAGCGTTGATTGACATGTTGTATCCTCTACCAATAATCGTCTTAGACGTAGTCAGGTGAGTTACTCCTATGTCATGTGTGCCCCACGGATATGGTTTCATGAGTGGATACCTGTCAAAATTGTCGGCGTCCATTGCATAGGGAAAATCGCCCAGTCCATCGCTTCCAGTCTCATTCTGATAAGGACCATGGAAGAAATCCGTGCTACTGTAATCGCTCCAGTAGTTGCCGCCAGAAGGATAGCCGTTATCCCAAGCACTAGTCGAGTCCCAAAGCCATAGTTGAGAGGTATTGTTGATGATGTTGTTGTGAAATATGATATTGTAGGTTGTGATTTGAACCTCAATTCCTACATACCAGTTTGCCGTTATGTTGTTTTCAGAGACTGTGTTGAAGTCTCCGCCAATGATGACCACGCCAGCTACGTTGCCTACAATGCTATTCCTGACTACGTTATTGTAGGAAGAGCTTCCAATTCCGATGCCTCCTCCAGAGCTGAGGTCTCCGTTTCCTGTTACGTTGTTTTCTACGATGCTGTTATTCCCGCAACCGTAGAGGTTAATGCCAACCTGGCTGTTTGCTGTTACATTGTTTCGGTTTATGTTGTTGCAATTTGGACCGCCCCATGAACCTTGAAGGTTTATTCCAACTGCGTTGTCCTCTACAATGTTTTCGCTTATGTTGTTGTAGCTTGAGGCATATTCCAGTAGCACACCAACGCCTTGTCCTGTGTTTTCTATTTTATTTCCAGAAATACTATTGTTGAAGGAAATTCGGAGATCAATGCCACATACGGTACTTGCTGAAATGTTGTTATTTCTTATTTCGCTATTATTGGTTCCCAACAACTCCAAGCCTACAGAAGTATTACTAAGGTTGAGAGACTCAACGAGTACGTTGATGCAGTTTAGAAGTATCACCTGTCCAGCTTCGCTTATTGTGCAGTTTGAAACTCCTTCAAGAAAGACTAATGGCATATCATTGACATTGTTGAACTTTACGACGTTTCCATATGAGAAGGACGAAACAAACATGCCGTCGTCGGTGAAAGCATTACCAGTGATATTATTGTCTGAAGATCCAGATAACACGAGACCATGCTGTTGATTTCCTCTTATGCAATTATCGGAGATGACATTGAATGCTGAAGACTGAAAAAGCTGAATGCCAGTGAGGCTGTTTGTTATGTTGTTTCCAGAAATAGTGTTGTTGGAAGAATCATCAGCCAGACCAATACAACCCCCGCTCACATTACTCAAGACATTCCCACATATTCTGTTGTCGTTTGAATACTGAAGGCTGATTCCGCTTCCGCTATTGTCCGTAATATTGTTTCCGCATATGCTATTGTTGGAGGAGAAATACATGTAGACTGCGCACCACTGAATTCCTGTTAGACTATTCCCAAAGATAGTGTTGTTATTGCTACCTGATAGTAGAATACCATGAAAGAACGATTTGATTTCAGTAGCCGTAATTGTTACGTTGTGTCTCCCAACGACAGATATTCCGATGGACCCCCAACTATAGGGGTAACCATTGATGACAAAGCCATTCCCATTCAATGTCATGTTGTCTCGTTCAATCACGACTCCATATGCATCGCTGCTGATGTTATCGCTTAGAGTATATACGTCCCCGTCTCGAACTATTGGAGCTGATAGCGGGTCAACCGAGCCATCTGTCCTAATGTAAATCGTTCCAATTGCCTTGACCCGTTGAATGTTAAGAGTGGGAAAAGACATACTGGTCAGAAGGAATACAAGTAATAGTCCAAAGACTTTCTTCCCCATTTGCCTCCGCCCCAAGCACTTTCGGCAAATCTATGTTACGTGAAGGTGTATTTGACGTTTTTCAAACAGGGTTATAGAAGAAGGTTCTATTTCTTCCAGGGAAAATGGTGGATTGTGCGGGAGAAATGGAGTTAGGGGAATAGCCTTCATTCAGTGTTATTCTGACATTCCCTTTTCTGTTAGAATTTGAAACTCTTCCCAAGACAGTTTCTCGCCACGTTTCAATTTTTCTCTTGCCTGTTTTTCGAGTTCTGTGCGGATAGCATCTTCGCCTTCCTTTTTTTCTTTCTCTTCTTCCTCTCGAATTTCTGTTTTCGACTTCTTCATTTGGTTGATGATTTCATAGATTTCATTTTGGAGTGGTTTTATCTTTTCTCTCGCTTGCAGAAAGTCTTTATGCAGATTGTCGGCTTCGCTTTTGATTTTCTTTGATTCATCGATTTTTTCCAGCATTTTCTGGTGAGTTTCCTGGCTTTTTTGGGCATTCTTGGTCAACTCTTCGTGACAGAGTTTGCCCTGATTGCCGAGTGCTCTGGTTTCGGTTTTTAGAACAAAAGCCTTATCGCTTAGTTTCTGAAGCTTTTTGCGCACACTTAGCTGGATTTCTAGCTGTCTGGCTTCCTCGACAAGTTCCTTTTCTTCGTCTAAACTCAAGGAGGACGTTTGAATTTTCCATTCAGTATCTTCAAACTCTTCTTGCAGGGCTTGAAGGCTCTTTGAAGGCCTTTTTTCTGACAATACATCGATTTCTTGATTGATTTTTTTCAATTCTTCAATTTTCTCACTGGTCTTTGTTGTTGTATCGCTCCGTTTCTGTTTCAGTTCTTTGACTTTCTGGTTTATCTTGTCTCTTTCGTCTCTAAGTGTGAGGATTTCTGCGCGCAGACTCTTGAAATGTTCGTCTAGTTTGTCTCTTTTCTCTGCCAGATCCTCAGCTTCGGAACTCAGTTTGTCCTTCCGGTCTCTCAATTCAGAAAGTTTTTGGGTCAATTCTTTGACTTTCTCGTGCTTTGACAATTGTTTCCCTCTTGTTTCAGGAGTACGAGTTCTGTTTGACTAGCCATATCCTATTTAATCTTATTAAAAATAGTGTTTCTAGCTAACCGCAAATTCTAATGCTCGTTCATGTTTTCTATGGTCACTCAATGCTATTCAAGGATGATCCGTGCGTCGACTACTTTGGCTCCCTTTTCATAAACCATTATTGGGTTTAAGTCAAGCTCCTTAATTTCTTGATGATCCATAACAAGCTGGGAAGTTTTAAGTAGAATTTTCACTATGGCGTCAATGTCTGCTGGTGGAGTGTTTCTGTACCCCTTCAGTAGCGGATATGCTTTGACTTCGCTAATCATCTCGCGAGCTTCATCCTCGGTTATGGGAGCAATTCTGAACGTTACGTCTTTGAGGACCTCTACAAAAACTCCGCCGAGTCCGAACATTAGTGTTGGGCCAAACTGGGGATCTTTAATGGCGCCCACAATTACTTCCGTTGACGATGGAGCCATCTCTTGGACAAGTATACCAACTATCTTCGCCTTTGCCTTATGCTTTCTGACATTTGCCAGTATTTGCTTGTAAGCGCTTCTGACTTCGCTTGCGTTCCGAAGATTTACTACAACGCCACCAACATCTGACTTGTGAATAATATCCGGTGAAACAATCTTCAAGACTATTGGATAACCGATTTTTTCTGCAAACTCTACCGCTTCTCCCTCATTTTTGGCAAGCTGAAATTTAGTGACTGGGATTCCATATTCAATGCAAACAGTTTTGGCTTCAGTTTCGAGCAAGTATTTCCTTCCTTCTTGGTGTGCCTGCGAGAATATTTGCGACTTTTTCTGGTCAGTCACGTTTGGACCACCATACCCATGCTGAATGTGGAATAGGCTTATTCTATTTCAAGTATTTAACATAGACTAATGCTGGAAGCTTCGTTTTCAAAAAGTTCTGCGTTTTGGAACTAGGAAGGTGGAGGTGGAGGCCATCCGCCCTCATAGTACCATAGAAACGTTTCGCCGTTAGCCAATGCATATGCGTCTGAGCTTATGTCAATGCGTGTCCAATTAGTCATGGCTGTATCCCATTTCCACCAGACCCACCCGCGTCCGTCAGTTGCATCCCGCGCCAAGCCGTTTATTGATTCCACGTAAGCGCCAAAACCTGCTGCCGTATTATATGTTACGTTCATTGTGTCTTTTGTAACCTTGAAAAGGGTCATTCCTGTTATGGTTTTTGTGTCATTATACCACACTCGTGTTTGATTGCCATAGTCTATGCCTACGTTAACGTAGATGGGCACTCCTCCTATTCTGCCAATGAAATCTGTGTACTGAAACCAATAGTAACCGGCCACAAATGAAGCTATGACAGCCCACAAAGAGAGAAACATCGAAATCATTTTCCACTTATTTTTTAGAAATGCCAGGGTTTTCACCTCCCACAGCTTTGAAGATTGCGTTTATCGCAGGTCTGCATCCTAACCCGAAGAAGAAGGCGTTGCTAATCATATGAATAAGTCCGAACATGAAGCCCATGATGAGAGCGAAGAGAACATTCCAGCCACTCACGAAACCGAAGACTACATTTGTGATTATGTCATATAGCAATGTCAAAAACATTCCAAGCATTCCAAAGAAAAGACCAATGTTGACTCTATCTCTTCTGGAAACGTCAAGTTGATTGAGATTCAAGTTCTTCCTCAAAATTCCCCCTGCGACGCCGTAGATTGACTCGGAAAACATTGTTGACAACCAAATTACAAGCGAAAAACCATAAGGATTCAATGTTCCATACACGGCCCACGAAATCACGCCTATCGAAGCCCCAGCAAGTGGTCCGAAACAAAAACCACCCACGAAAACAATGAGATCCATAAATTTCACGTTGTAAATCGGCATCATAGCATAGTTAGTACCGATTGAAACAGCAGCCAGAATCGCGATCAGTGCTAGTTTTTTGGAGTTCATCAGTGTTGGATGGATTATCCATCCATATAAGACTTTCGAAAACGAAATCTGGGGTGTTCAGAATGGCAGCATAGATCAAGAAATGGCCAATAGAGCGTAGATTTTGGCGTCGTTAGTTAGGTTTTCGATTTTTGCATATTCATTTGGTTGGTGAGCCATTTCGTCTACTGTGCACCATACAACGGCTGGAATTTCTGCTCTTCTAAAATAGGCGGCGCACGTTCCTCCGCCTATTCCGCCGACTTTAGGTTTGATGTTTCTGGTTTTTTCAAGTGTTTCCTTTAACATAACGGCGATTTTGGCGTTTGGTTCTGTGGGTTTGGGAGCTATGGTTTTCTGCAGTTCTTCAATTTGTATTTTTGCGCCAGTTCTCTTTTCGAACTCTTCCGCTAGCTTGATCATGTCCTTCAGCACTTCTGCTGTGTCGTAGTTAGGCAGAACTCTAAAGTCGAAGCATAGTACATCTTCTCCGGGGATTATGTTTACGGCGTCTACATTCTTTTCTTTCTTTGTCGGTTCAAAGGTGCTTTCGGGCGGCTCGAAGCATTCGTCTTTGATCGAGTATTTCTGATGTAACATCTCGTCTACTGACACTGCATATTCCATTCCTATGCGATGGGCATTTAGTCCCTTCTTTGGCGTGCTGGCGTGCGTCTGTTTGCCAGTTGTGTGCACTTTTAGCCATAAGGTGCTTTTTTCAGCTATTTCTATGAAGCTTCCTGTCTCGTCTCCGCCGTCTGGAACAATAACCAGATCGTCTTTTCTGAAGATTCCCTGCTTGACTAAGTGTTGGATGCCGTATTTGCTTCCTTGCTCTTCATCTGCAACCAAGGCCAAGGCAATGGTTCTTTTCGGTTTTACGCCTAAATTCTTTAAGGCTTTAGTAGCGAAAATCGACGCGACCATCGATTGCATGTTGTCTTCGCTGCCGCGTCCATAGACACGTCCTTCTTTTATTAGTGGCTCGAAGGGCTTTGTGATTGTCCAAAGTGACTCCTCGCCTGGTGGAACTATGTCCATGTGAGTTACGATCCAGAGTTTTTCAGCTTGGTTTTCTCCGTAGAGATAGGCAACGATGTTTGGTCTTTTCTTGGAGGTGACTCTGTCGTCGTCTGCATCAAAACGTTCAATTTTGTCAAAGCCAATGGGCTTCAGCATCTGCGTGAGCCTTTCGGCTTTCTTCAATTCTCCGTCTCCGCCATTTTCCGGACCTATGGCAGGAATGCGAATAAGCTCCATCAGAGCTTGTGTCATCTCTTCTCTCAGTCTTTCAATTTCAGAGATAATATTCTGAGTCTGCATAATCATCACTTGCGGAACAGAATAAGATGTTCATTGGTGTTTTTAATGCTTTTCAATATGAAAACAAGACTATTAGCTTAATTCTTGAAGGGCTTTCAACCTTTTGATTATGTTAGGGTGTGTTGAGAAAATCTCGATTATCCTGTCTACAGTTGTCAGCTTCCTCGACAGAATATCCTGCACCATTTTTTGGCCTGTTGGGATGGACATTGCGGCTATTTCTGCAGAATCTATGGCTGCATGGTCAGGGTCTGTTATGAACAAGGCTTTGAACGCGTTTAGATTCTGTTTTTGTTTTTTGATTCTTCCCATGTTTCTGGTGGTATTGACTATTTTTGCCAAGCCAGTTGACAATTTCCGTGGTCCGTCTTCAACTATTGATGCGCTGTGCCTGTCCGCGAAATACTCACGTGTGCGGCTTAGATTGAGTATGAAAATGTTCAGAACCCATGAGAACGCCATGAAACCAACTCCCAGCAATGTGCTGTTGCTGCCGTCTTGTCTTTGTCGGCCGTACCAGGACGAAATCAGGAGAGAGTAGCCTATGTAGTAAAATACTGCTGGTAATATTGAAACGAACATCATCGTCTGAACGTCTTTGTGTTTTAAATGACCGAGTTCATGTCCTATGACTGCTTCAATTTCGTCGTAGTCAAGCGTGTTCATCAATCCGCTTGTGACGGCAATGCGGGTTCCGGCTATCGGCGAACTGTATGCGAATGCGTTGGGTATTGGGATTTGGGCAAGCATTAGCTTGGGTGTTTTTATTCCGCTTTTGTCGCTTAGGTTTTGGACTATTTCGTGGAGTTTTGGGTTTTCATTGGATTTCAATTCGCGTGCGCGATATAGGGCGCCGATTATGTATGGTGATACCAGCCATTGAATGATGTTGAAGGCAACCACTAGAAGGCCTAGGGTTATTATGTCGAACAGTCCGACCAAGAACAGGATTGCTGTGAAAACCAGCGTGGAAAGGCTGATTATTACGGCTAGGGTTCCAGCCATGGATAAGCGAAGCTTCCAAACATTCATACAATAATGCCTCGATCGGTTCTTCAACGAACTATTACTGTCTTATATTTCTTGC
>CAYHEV010000090.1:0-7690 GCA_964355725.1 uncultured Candidatus Bathyarchaeia archaeon
CAGACTTGACGCCATAATAAAAGGAATGGAACTCTCAAACTACTACGGGATAGATGCCATCAGCGCGGGCGTCACCGTCGGTTTCGCCATGGACTGCTACGAAAGAGGTATTCTGACGCAGAATGAGCTTGACGGCATAGATGCAAAGTTCGGAAATGCTGATGCAATGGTTCAGCTTGTTGAGAAAATTGGCAAGCGCGAAGGCATAGGCGACATTCTTGCTGACGGAGCAATGTTCGCTGCACGAAAAATCGGAAAAGACTCAGAAAAGCTGGCAGCAACCATCAAAGGAGTCGAAAGCACAGGCTACGACTTAAGATGCCTCAAGACAGCGGCTCTAGGCTTCGCAGTTTCGTTCAGAGGCGCAGACCACAACAGACATGGAGCCTACGCCTTCGACGTGAAAGGAAAAGTCAACAGGCTCATTGCCGAAAAAGGCAGAGGCAAAATGGTCAAAGACATGGAAGACACTTACAACCTTATCGACTCGTTCATCGTCTGCAAGTTCTCAAGAGGCACGTACTACAAGGAACTGCCTGACATGGCTAAACTTTACACTTTAGTGACAGGCTTCGACATGATGGCTGAAGACCTTAAGCGAGCCGGAGAGAGAATACAAAATGTCGCCAAACTATTCAACATCAGAGAAGGCTTAAGCAGAAAAGATGACACGTTGCCGTGGAAAGTTATGCATGAACCAATCCCAGACGAAGGCCCATCCAAAGGAGCCATGGTAACACAGGCAGAGCTGGACCTGCTTCTAGACGATTATTACGAGGCAAGAGGATGGAGCAAGGAAGGCGTACCGACAGTAGCGAAGCTGAAGGAATTAGGCATGGACGACTTGATTGGCATAGTTGAGAAGAAGACGGGGGCTTAGAAGATGGTGAAGATTCACGAAAGAAAATTCATCTCGGCAGACCCTGACAAGTGCGTAGGATGCCAAGTATGCGAGTACATCTGTTCATACACGAAAGACAAGGCGTTTAACCCGCTGAAATCGAGAATACGAGTAGTCAGAATCAATCAGCTGATCAACCTAGCAGTCACATGCAGACTTTGCGAAGACCCACCTTGTGTCAGAGCATGCCCAAGAGACGCGTTAACGCAGTCAGAAGAAACAGGAACAATATCGGTGGACAAAGACAAATGCAACGGCTGCGGATGGTGCATCGAAGCCTGCGACTATGGGGCAGTCATGTTGCATCCGGAGAAAAAGATTGTTTACGTATGCGACCTATGCAAGGAGAAAGGCGACCCCCAATGTATCAAATGGTGCCCAGAAGAAGCCTTAGACCTAGTCACAAGCGACGTGTTAGCACAAAAAGCCAGGATTACAGCGGTAAAGAAACTGTTCCAAGAAGCCATAGAAGAAACGAAGTAAAGCCGTAACCATCAACATATTTCTTGAATTCACTCTCATTGAACAAGAGTGCCAGATATGGAAGACTGTTGCGAGAAAGTATGTGCGTTTTCATAAGAAACAACGTCACTCGTTGGAAAAGACAAAAGCATCAAGGAAAAAATATCAAACCCCTAGACAGATCAGGATTCGTGGCTAGATTCCCACGATGTACGATGGATTAAGTGTCAAATCAGGCAAATAACATTTATGATTTCTCTTTTTTCGCAGCCTCTTCGACGCAGTGGCATTCTTGCGAATTCAAACTCCACTCCTCACAATGCCACAGGGTCTTCACTATAGGATTCTTGCTTTCCAAAAAACGTCTCGTACAAAACACCTTAACTGGATAATTGTAAGCATTGTGACCACCGCAATTGCCACAGAACTTCTGTTCCACTTCAGCCCTTTTCTTCATTAAGGTTTCCCCACACTTCTAGACGGAGACCGTTTGAATTCTTTGCCGATTCTCTCAACGACTGAAGCAACCATAAGCGGAAAAACAATCATAGCATCTCCGACAACCATAACCTTATCCGCGTCACCCTTCAGCTTGCCCCAGCTCACCGTTTCCTCCAAAGTTGAGCCAGACAATCCGCCGGTCTCAGGACGATCCATAGTTATCGCCACCGCATAATCCAACCCTGATTTAGTTGCAAGAGCAGCAGATTGAACAGTATTCCGCGGCACGCCACCTCCAATCACCACCATGCCATTCTTAACGGAACGCCTGCAGATACCGATGATCTCCGGCACATCCTTGAAAGCATCTACCACCAAAGTGTCCTTGGACGCCTTACGTGAAGCATGAAGATAATAAGCGTACCCAAATTCTGAATCACGAACAGATGGAAGGAAAACAGGCACTTTCGATTCGTATGCCGCACGCAGAATCGAGTTCGGATCCTTAAGTCTCTTTCCCAATTCCCATGCAAACATGCTTGAAGACAAAGGCTTTCCTTCACTCTCAGCGGCAATCTCATCATACAAGTCCACGAGCCCACAGTCCAGCTTGATGAAGTCATCTTCGGGCACAAGAACATCGTAAATACGGTACACATGATACGTGTAAAGAACCTGGTCATTCATAAGCCAATGTCCCTTGTAATGGTGACCACCAAAAGCCTCTATCACGTCATGAACCATGTTTGCCCCAGTGCTCACAACAACGTCTATTAGCCTTTCACGAATCAAATCTGCTATCAGCGAACGCATCCCAGCTGGAACCATCGCCCCCGCCAAAGCCAAAAAAATCGTACAATCTCTGTCTCGAACCATCTTCTCATAAATGTCACATGCAACTGAAAGTCGCCCAGCTCCAAATGAGCCCGAACTCTTGAACTGCTGAATCAACTGGTCCACAGTCAATTCTCCGTTTATTCTTATGTGCTTCACAGGCTCACTGAGAAGGTCTTTCCTTTGCACAACTTTCACGCACAACTCAACTCTCTAACCGACTGAAGAAAAATCTTTCTATGCGATTCCAGATAAATCGGGGCAACTCCCGTCAAGATTCTGTCATGAACTCAACAAACTCTTCAAGAGTCCGTTTCTCCAATACATAATTCGTCTTCTTCTCTAAACCGATCGTTGAACTTGGGCTTAATCCATAGTCGTGACCAGGATAGACCTCGATGTCTTCGTCAAGCTTCATCAACTTACCAAAAAGACTGTCATACATGTCCACAGAGCTTCCACCAGGCAAGTCTGTTCGACCGCACTCTCCCACGAAGAGGGTGTCACCTGTAAGCAGTTTGCCATCAACTAACAGGCATATACTGTCAGGAGTGTGTCCTGGCGTGTGAATTACCTTAATGACCATCTTGCCCACTTCTAATATGTCTCCATCAACAACGCAGGTGTCCTTCTCCACATCAGATAGTTCATGAGCAACAACCTTTGCACCGAATTCTGACTTGATTTCCTTGTTGCCTGCAGTATGATCTCTGTGTTGATGAGTGTCGACAACGTACTTCACGCTAAAGTTCTGGTCTCTCAGCAACCGAACTACCACGTCCGCATTGAAGCTAGGGTCTATGACAACGGCTTCCCTTGTAATATCATCTGCTATTACATACGAGAAGTTGTCGCCTCGTTGCTTGATTTGCTTAAAAAACACAGTAACCATCTCTCAAAACGTGCGAATATACTTCTCAGTCGAAAGATATTCCATCTTCATGCCAACATCAGCTAGGAACTTCAGATCTTCAACGCAACCTATGCTCGCGTCTATATTACGATGTGTTGGATGGAACCACGTGTATTTTGGAACCAAATTGAACTGCAAAGGAACTTTCGCGGTGATTCCGAATTTCTCAGTCAAACCACCAATCAACAAGTCTCTAGCACAAGCTAAACGTGTTGTTACATAACTCTTCAGCAACTCTGAGGCGCCGAAAGCGCCGATTCCATGCCAAATAACCGCGTCTTCCGGTGAAGCCAGCGAGTACAGGAAAAATTGCGGCGAAGAAGGAGTATCCTTGAAACTGTAGTTTGCAAGCTTGTCTCCTTCAACTGTGAAACTGTCTTCGGCTTTTGCAACACTAACATCGTTTGGATCAATAGCATTCGGATAAAGCGCCGCTGTTCGATAGTCCACTTTGACACTTTTCAGTTTTGTACCTTCAAAGTAGATTCTTCCTCTCGCTGCACGTTTCGAACCAAATCCCTTCTTCGAATGCGGCACAGTTAGAAGTGTGGTCAGGTTCTTCACGCTCCTGCCCATACACTTGTAGACACACTCAATCGACTGATAGTCCGTGTGAGTTTCGCTCAGGATATGGTGCAACAGACCATCAGTCGTCTCCTTCTCCAAAATCGTCAGCGGCATCCGCATGGAGTAAAGACACAAGTCGATTCCGAAAGATTTCGAAAGACTTTCCAAGTGTTCATACTTCACTGCGTCAATCATGTCCATGTAGTTGTTGTTGCAAGAGCCAAGATGACGCGCTATCCGTTCGACTTCTTCCTTGCAAATGAGCGATCCTTGATACTTTTGCACGAATTTTTGGTCTATGGTCAGATTTTCTGTTTTAACCGAGACTGATGGAAACGCGCTTTGTCCGCTGTTTACTATGGACTCTTTCAGTGGATTCATCGAATACCTGTCTGGTTCGATGTCATCAGTGTTAAGAAGAAAAGGAAGAACTTTCCCTTGAGAAGGTTTCTTCAGCATTTCACATATAGCGTCGGTATCTTTGCCGTCTGGTTCATGTAATCCATACTGATGAAAATAGTTTCCGCACGCCTCAAGCAGGCGAGCAGCGATTATTCCTTGAACTTCTTCCACAGTCAGTTGTGGGTTAGAATACTCTACCGATGCTCTCAGAAAGAAGCGTCCACCGTCCAAATCAACGCAGTCTCTGTGTCCGCTTTTGAAGCAGAACATGGGAACCTTTTGTCTCTTGTCTTCTCTGAATGCAGCCAATTCCTTCACTATAGTTTCAACGCATGGCCACGAATTTTTCAGGAAATCTTCGGTTATTATTCTGCACAAATCTAGAGACAGCATTAGTTTCAACCTCTTTCCAAGGATTCTGCGATGTAGATACAGTCTTCAGCAACAGGAGGTCCTGAAAACATTCTTGCCACTCGAAAGCCCTCCTTGAACCCTGACGCCATTAGCATTCTGAGAATTGCAGATTCCTTTCTTGGAATACACATCGAGACCTCAAGGCCTTCCAAACTTTTAAGAGTAGCTTTCAAGAGGTCAACTGCAATGTCGCTGCGTCCTTGTCGGCATACTAGGGGCCCTAGCTCAGCCATTTTTCTGTACACCTTTGCCACTATATATCCCGATATTCGTCCGTCCTCAATGGACACATAGCATACGTTATCCGAGTCTTCGATGATGGGTTCCAGTAACTTTCCCCGGTTTGAACCAAAACAAATGCAGTCGTAACCAATGACCTCTCGTATATCCTGTTCTTCAACTTTTCTCAGGTCTGTTCTGACTGACGAAGAAAGGCCTTTCCCCTTCAAAACTGCAAATTCTGAATCATGATGAAAGCCGAGTCTTTTGTAGAAGGGCACTCTGTCAATGTAAGCGTATAATCCAACAGTTTTCACATTTCTCTTTTTCAGATACTTAACAGAGTGTTCTACGAGCAGCGACCCTGCTCCTCTTTCTCTACAGTTTTCTCTAACGATTAAGTTTCCAAACCAACCCACTCTACCGAAGCTCACCGTCGTTGCAAGACCGACTCTTTCTGAACCGTCAAGAAGGACAAAACATCCCTTCGGTTCAAGTTCCATCATAAACTCGAAATCGGCTCTGGACAAACCCCAACCCATCTCATCCGTAACTTGAACGCCAAACGCATAATCGTCAACGATCATATTCTTTACGCGAAACATACAAGCAGATTCAAAACTTACACGAGAGCATAAGCTTTACTAATCGATATCTCTTTTGAGATATAAATAACAGGAGGATAAGCGACGGTAGAGTCACAATTGAAAGTTGAGATACGGCGCGATGCGAAGGTAACCACTTATCCATTCACAGATTACTTCAAAGGTTTTGACAAGGTTGTAGCTGTGAGACGGATTTTTGGCGAGAAAACCGAAAATGCTCTCAGCGATCTGAAAGTTGAGTTTGCAGGATTCAGAAGCTACATGGGTGTCAGCGACAGAGACGGTCATCTTCTGGTCAGCGCCCTCTACTTGAAAGATGGCGACATAGTCGACATATACCTGGACATTATCCATGAGTTGGTTCACGTTAGGCAGTTCATGGAAGGAAAGAAACTTTTCGATGACAGATTCAGCTACACTGAGAGACCCACTGAAGTTGAGGCGTATCGATTCGCAGTTGAAGAAGCGAGAAGACTGGGATTAAGTGACAAGAGAATCTGCGAATACCTGAAGACCGAGTGGATGAGCAATGCTGATCTGAAACGACTAGCCAAGTCCATGAACGTCAAGTACACCTGTCACAGGAAAAGCACGAAGACTTCGTGATTCCAGACTTTTCTTTCAGATATCTTCTTCTAAGGAAGAACACCGATCAAATCTTGTGCAATCTTCTGAGCTGCAGCCGTAATTTCATGTGTCATTTCTTCTCCAAAGTCAGTAGTCTTGGGCTTTATAAGAAGGAGCGCGATTCTTGCTTTTGTCGTTTTGCCGAGATATTCACAGAATATCCGCATTGGAAGCATATGTGTTGAAAAAGCAGGAAAGTCCAGTAAGCGTTCTGGGTTAAAGAGCCTTGAATCTCCAGGTTTCAGTTCTAGAATTGCAGCGTCGATCAAGAGAATATGTGTTGGGTTGAAATCTATGATTTGTTGGATGAAACTTTCTGGGACAGTTTCGCATTCAATCAGGTAGACCCTGTCAGTAACTTTGCCATGCAGGTCTTGAACTATCTTGACTCCGACAAAGTCGTCCATACGGATGGGGTTTCCAATGCCAGCCACAACAACCTTTTCAGCATTTGAGAGCCACCGTTTCAACTCATTTCGAAGACTACACTTCCCGCTGGTCATCAGAAATCACCACTAAACTAAGAAGGAGAAATACGAAAAAAGGTCTAGCGCTGCACTGTCTTAAGCAGTTGTCTTTTGTGATCGTATATCTTCACAGTTAATGGCATTTGTCCTACCGCAAAGTGTGTGGCACACCCGAAGCACGGGTCATAAGCCCTGAAAGCCATCTCAACCATGTTAAGCACGCCTTGATCCACTTTGCCACCGTGAATGACGCCCTTGGCCGCATCACGAATCGACATGCAAATCGCAGGATAATTGTTCGTCGTAGCAACGATCAGGTTAACGTCCTTGACCAACGCATCCTTGTCCAGTACGTAGTGGTGGAACAACGTTCCTCTTGCTGCCTCAACAACGCCTACGCCTTCGCTTGGCTCACCTAGCTTGGCGCGTATGTTTGTGCTTGTAATCTCTGGGTCTCTGGCCAACTCTAAAGCTCGTTCGGTAGCGTATAGTAGCTCGATTAGTCTCGCCCAATGGAAAGCCAAAGTGGCATGCACGGGTTTCCCGCCTAAAGTCTTGTACATCTGCTCATACTCAGCTTGAGCTAGCGGCGTAGTCATGCCGTTCGAAGCGTTCAGCCTGCCAAGTGGACCGACACGGTAAACTCCGCTGTCTGCTCCATAAACTTGACCCTTCCAGCCTACTTTCTTCAGGTACGGGAACTTTGCGTAGGTCCACTCCTCCACATGTTCGCCGATGTGGGTAAGGTAGTCTTTGGGTTCGAATTTCAGAACTTCATTGCCGCTGGGGTCGACTACTCTGATTTTTCCATCGTAGAAGTTGACCTTGTTGTTCTCAT
>CAYHEV010000091.1:0-7533 GCA_964355725.1 uncultured Candidatus Bathyarchaeia archaeon
CCGTATTGTCCGTTATCTCTTATGTCGTTTCCAACCACAGTATTGCGCCTTGACTGCTCAACATAAATACCGTCCAATTCATTCTTCATTATACTGTTTCCCCTAATCCCGTTCTCCCATGCGTCTAGGAGATAGATACCGACACGATTGCCCACTATGTTGTTTCCGGTTACGTTGTTGCCCGAACAAGAATCGAGATAGACACCCTCAGTGTTATTCGTTATGCTGTTTCCCATGATGCTGTTGTCCCAAGCTTGGTAAATGTAAATACCAATGCGATTGCCTGTTAGGTTGCAGTCCACTATTGTAATATCTCTGAAGGTGTAAATCTCCACGCCAAAACCGAACGATTCAACCCTCGTATTCTTGACTGTAATATTCGTGCCTTCAAAGAATATGCCCCATTGTGATCCCATAGAGTTTGCTCCTTTGACAGAATAGCCTACTCCATCCAAAACCGTGTTGTTTCGCTCTATATCAATGCCATAGTTGTCGCTACTGACATTAGCGATTATGTTGTCTGTTAGGGAGTAGACATCTCCGTTTCGCTCTATTGGAGCTGTTGGCGGATCTACTGTTCCGTCTGCTTTGATCCGAACTATTCCATAATCATGAGCTGTAACTACACGGAAGTGAAGTATTGGCATTGACGCAACTATGATAAGAATAGACAAGACTATTGACAACGACGATTTTGCTTGCATGTTCATCCAATATCATTGTTGTCTGCCTTATTTTTATGACTTGTGAAAGAATCTTCGATTCAATGAAAAAGTGCTATGAGTAGTGTTTCGCCACAGTTCCTGCAAGCTACAACGTCAACCCACTTTGTACCGGTATCGCTGACTAGAGCTTAGTTCCGGCAGGTCAAGGCGCTTCTAGTATATCGCACAAAGCCCGTAAACCTTTCCCCAAATGGAAACAATCGGAGTTAACCCTCCTAGAACTTAGAACCAATACAATACATACGAAAACCAGCACCAATAGAATGCAACCCTATTGTTTCTTGTGTGCAAGTGTTCTCAAAGCTACAATTAACAAGAGAGGCGGAAGAATGAAAAGATGCCAAAAGATTTCGACTGTTATCGGTATGCTTAGCATCCAATAGAACAGGGGAGATTCAGAACCTACAAGGGATCTAATGACGAAAAATGAAATTACTGAAAGTATTGTTCCAAAGAATAATGCTTTTGCGCCAAACCAAGATTCTTTATCATCCAAGATGGCTTTTTCGGGTTGAATTCTTCTCATCACCGGTATCTTTCCCTCTAATGGGTATAGCGAAAGTACATAAATCAGCAGAGGCGCCAGCGCTGTGCCGAATAGCAGTCCCGTCAACAGCCTAATGTCATTCGTACTTGTCCAAAACCCAAGCAATTGTCCAAAAGAATCTATCAACAGCGGAAGCATCATTACTGATGAAAAATACAGATTAGGAGGACCTTTCGCCACTTTCCTCCGTAGAAACAACAGTAATATGTACCCTAACAGAAGTCCTACAAGAGCTCCAGTATCCCTTGCGCACACTGGAAGGTAATGTCCCCCAATCCACAATGTTCTTTCCGGTTTTTGATGACAGACTAGACGGCCGATGAAGTCAAAGATGCGTACTATCTCTTCAATTAATCCCATTCATGTTACCCTTTAAGAATATAAAAAAAGGAGTTTTTGAGATTACTACTTGCTATGATTATGGCGGCGGTGGAGGGGCTCTGCCTTGGGTCTTGTCTTTTCTGACGACCAAATAGATTATCAGTCCGACAATGCCGAGCACTAGCATTATGATAAGCCATAGAACTCCGCTCATTCCTCGTGATTCTGCGTCTCTGTAAACCCAGATCATCAGAAGGATGCTGATGATGAACCAGACTACTGGTATTAGCAGACAGAATATGCCTAAGCCTAGAAATCCCCAAGCCCATTCATCTTGCGCTATTAGTAACGCTATCAATTGTTGTAGCAGCATTTTTTTTCCTCTAATTCAATATTGTTGGTGATGTCTTTATAAGATTTATCAACTAAGCTGCACGTTATTACTTTTCTTGACCGTTCTTTCTTCTTGTTTTCTAGAATAGCGGTTTGTTTGGGTTCTGTTGGAGATATGTGTAGAGTTGTTTCATGTAGTTTTGCATGTTATCCATACGCTTGCTTAATTCGTCAACTTTGATTTCAAGTTTCATGATCCTCTCCCGCAACTCAAGTTCAACATCTCTTTCAGGCATGTTTTCACACCTTTTATCATTCTATCTATTCTTTCTTATTTATTGCCTTTGCCCATATTCTGCACGTTCCTTCGTTGCCAACCATGCAGGCTCCTACTGGTTTTTGTGGCGTGCAAGCTTTCATAAATAATGGGCATTCTGACGGCTTGATCTTGCCAATCACGACTAGGTGGCATCGACAGCCGGGCTGCAGATCAACGCCATCTTTAACAGAAATTCCGTGTCTTAAATGAGCATCATAATTTGCATATTCTTGGCTAATATGAAGTTTGGATGATGAAATAGTGCCGAGTCCACGCCATTTGCCATCGACAACATCAAAAGATATGTGCATCAGTTTTTGTGCCTTTAGATTCCCCTCCAGACTTACTGAACGCACATACTCATTTTCCAAACGTGGCTTACCCTCATTTAACTGCTTAACAATCATGTAAATACCGAATAAGATGTCAAGTGGCTCGAAGCCTGCCACGACGGTTGGCATGCGGTAGATCTTCGGGAAAATCTCGTAAGGTCTAAGTCCGATTATTGTACTAACGTGTCCTGGAGCAATGAAGCCGTCTAGGTTTAGGTCTGGCATTTCAACAAGCAGCTTCATGGCTGGCGGAATTAGACGATGGGAAACCAAAAAACTGAGATTTTTAGGCGGCTTTTTCGTCATTTCGACAGCTGTTGAAGGTGCAGTTGTTTCAAATCCAACCGCGAAAAAAACAAATTCTTTATCCAAATCCTTTTCGGCCATTCTGACAGCGTCACTGATACTGTAGACAACACGAACGTCGGCTCCTTCCGCCTTAGCCTCCAACAATGACATCTTTGAGCCAGGCACACGCAAAACATCGCCAAAGCAAGTCACGACTACCCCTTTCAAGGCTAATTGCACAGCTTCATCGAATTCTGACGCTGGCACTATGCAGACTGGGCATCCTGGACCAGCTATCACCTCTATGTTTGGGGGCAAGAGGCTGCGTAAACCGAAATGTGTGATGGTCCATTCATGTGTGCCGCAGATATGGCAGATTTTGACGTTATCTTTCTTAGGGGCAAGGGTTCGGATTTTTTCTGCGACACGTTTGGCTAAGATTGGGTCTCTCAGTCTTAGATTTTCGGTCATACATATTCAACTTGACTTTCAATTCCTATCGCATTTCAGTTTATGCTTCAAGAATTTCGTTCCATAACCGCAATGTTTCAAGAGCTTCTTCTTCGCTTAGAACATGGATGGCGTATCCTGCATGTACTAAAACGTATTCACCGATCTTGACGTTTACAAGTGCCACACTTACTTCTCTTAGGACGCCTTCACCAAAATCCACCTGCGCTTTGTCTTCTTTGATCTTCACAATTTTCGCTGGAATCGCCAAGCACATGATTATCAATACACAAGCGAGAACGATGGAAAGATAAATTCATTATGGTTCAAAAAAGGTAGAAACCAGTTGCAACAGCCTGACCAAAAGATAAGCCACCGTCGCCAGGTGGAACAGATTCATGAACGAGAAACCGCAGACCTTCAGTCTCGATAACTTTTCGCATTATCAGAGTAATAATCTTGTTGCATGCAACACCACCTGAGAAGCCGACGTTCTTGATGTTGTTGTCAAGTGCATTTTCTATGGCTAATGCAGCTAAGCCCCTCGCAAGATAAGCATGCGCAGAGTAAGCCAAATCTGCCTCGATATGTTTCTTCCTGTTTTCAAATATTTCTTGCAGAATCTGCGCAGTGTCTAACACGTTGTTCATAATTATAGGCTTCAGCTTTAACACGTCTTTACCCTCAATTGCCGCTGATTCAAGTTTCATGGATGGCTCACCTTCATATGTACGTTCCCTGCATACGCCTAAAACCGCTGCAACAGCGTCCAAGACTCTGCCGCAGCTTGTCGTCTCAACCAAGCCACGCCCTTTTTCTAGTTCATGAAGGATTACTTGAATTTCTTCTTCGCCGTGCGGAAAGTTTTGCGCATTCTGCAGAAGCCAATCTTTTACATCCATTTTTTCATGAAGCATGCCTGCGGCCATTCTCAGTGGATAACGAGTCGCCAAATCGCCACCCATTAGTGGCTGTTTTTGAAGATGGGCTAAGCGTTTGAATCCTGTCACTTCAGGTGTGCAGAGCAGGATTTCGCCGCCCCATGCTTCGCCGTCAACTCCATACCCGTATCCGTCGCAGCATATACCCACGATTTCTTTTACGTTATGCTCCGCCATCAGTGCGGCAACATGTGCGTAATGATGTTGAATTTGAACCAGTTGCCAATCGTTCTCTTCTGCTAGGTCTTGTGCAAGTTTTGTGGTTATGAATTTAGGATGCAAGTCGCACGCTATCGTTTCGATGTTGCTGTTTGTTAAGTTGATTAGGTGTTTTGTTGCGTTTTCTAGAAAGTCTCGTGTTTCAGCATTTTCCACATCGCCTATGTGCTGGGAAATGAACGCTTCACTCCCATTCAAGACACATGAAGTGTTGTTCAGTTCTCCACCCAAGCCAACAACGCAACGTTTCGCTTTTTCTTTGAACATTATAGGTGCTGGGGCATAGCCTCGTGACCGCCTAATGAAAGTCAAACTTCTGTTGTACAGTCGAACTACAGAGTCATCGCACCTGTGGGCTATCTGCCTGTCATGGAACAGGAAGTAGTCAACGGTGCCACTGAGAGTCTTCAAGGCTTCTTCGTTATCTTTTATTATTGGCTGGTTTGGCGGGTTTGCACTTGTCATCACAAAAGCCGGATCAGGCACTCTGTCAAACATCATATAGTGCAATCCGGTGTAAGGCAGCATAGCGCCAACATTATGTAAGCTGGGAGCAATCAAGTCTGAAAGATAGTATCCATCCTTTTTGTTTAGCAGAATAATTGGGCGTGTATGAGAGGTCAGAAGTTCTGCTTCTTCTTCACTTACTTCTGCAAAAGTCTTTATCTTTTCCATGCTTCTCGCCATGATTGCGAAGGGCTTTTGGCTTCTGTGTTTTGCTTCTCTGAGCTTCGTTAGGGGCTTGTCCTTAACTGTTGATGCGGCTACGTGGAATCCGCCGTATCCTTTGATTGCCAGAATGGAGCCTTCTGAAAGAAGTTTGCCAGCTTCTCGAATTGGATCCTTGTGAACAATTAACTCGCCTGCTCGTGTTGTGAGATAGACTTTCGGTCCGCATTTTGGGCAAGCTATTGTTTGTGCGTGAAAACGCCGGTTCAGAGGGTCTGTGTATTCGGTTTGGCAGAAGTTGCACATGGGAAATTCTCGCATTGTAGTGTTTTCGCGGTCGTAGGGTAGTTTCTCGATTATTGTGAATCGTGGGCCGCAGTTGGTGCACGTGATGAAGAAGTAGTCGTATCTAGGGTAGTTTGGATCTCTGAGTTCTCTCAGACAATCGTTGCAGATGGCTATGTCAGGCGGAATCACTGAGCCAGAAAGTTCCATTCTATTAGAGCTTTTGTGGATTGTAAATTTTTTGTATACTTCTTTTCCTTCAAGTCTGGTCTTGAAAACTTTGTGTATTTGGGCCATTGGGGGCTTTTTTTCCTTCAGATCCTCCAGAAAATTCTGGATACTGGCTTCTGTGCCTTCTAGGAGTATTTCTGCTCCTGCGTCACTTCTGTTTCTAACATAACCCCTCAAATGGTTCTTAACTGCAATTCGGTAAATGAAGGGGCGAAAACCTACACCTTGAACGATACCGGTAACTCTGATTCTGATTCGCACAGCAACCCATCTGTCAAGTTTACTGGCAGAGAATGCTCATATACGTTTTGACTTATCGTTGTAGTAACGAATTTCAACCGCGGAGCACATGTTTCCCTTTTTAAGTTGATTGTTCCAGTATTTCGTTCTGAAAGCTCAAGAATGGGTAGAAAAGCATCTGTTACTCCAAGGAACATAATGGCCTCAAATGATGTTGAAGAAGACTTTGATGTTTGGAAGCATCGGCTTTAACTATGAATTCCGCGTTTTTCTGGTTTTATGAGTAGCGAATCTTGTTGATATTTGTTTCCATGATCTCTACGTCTGCTCTATACTTGACCAGAGGGTTCTTCGCGGGTGGAAATGTGGAAAGCATAGCCATAATATTCGGAGCATCCATGTCATCCAATCTGTCGTTAGCTCAGTCAAGAAAAAGTTCTTCGCAGAGGGCTGAAAGTATAGTGAAACTCACTGGCTAGTAGAAGTTTATGAGTGCAAACTTTGTGTACAAGCGCTTACTTCATGGTTTATTAATAGCTTCCGTGTTTACGTAATAATCGAAATCTTGGGAAGGATATTCACATGTCAAAACCTCAAGTGCCCTCTGGCAAGTTTGAAACATACTCAACAAGCTTGTGCCCAGAATGCATGAAGAGAATTCCAATGAGAATTTATGAGGACAACGGCGTAATCTATTTGGAGAAATCTTGTCCTGACCATGGGAAATTTGAGGATACTTATTGGGGAGATGCTGAACTTTTCAAGTGGTTTTATGATAACTGGTATAACGCCCGATACGTGGGCAGTGGTTTGGCGAATCCTCACACCAAGAGCGAGAAAGGATGTCCGTTTGACTGTGGAATATGCCCGCAGCACAAGACACCTACTATTTTGGGCATAATCGACGTTACGAATAGATGCAACCTAGCTTGTCCAGTTTGTTTCGCATATGCAGGGGCGTCAAACTATGTTTACGAGCCCTCGTTTGAACAGATTGTGAATATGATGAAACTTCTGAGAGCCAATCGCCCATGGGCATGCAACGCATTGCAGTTTAGCGGTGGGGAGCCAACAATACGGAATGATTTGCCAGATTTGATCAAAGAAGCTCACAAGGCTGGAATAAGCCATGTAGAAGTTAACACTAACGGCATACGTATTGCTGAGGACATAGGATATTTCAAGAAGTTAATAGATGCGGGATTAAGTACGCTCTATCTTCAGTTTGACGGTTTAAGAGACGAGATTTACAAGAAGACTCGTGCAAGGACTAATTTCATACCGACTAAGCAGAAGGTTATTGAGAATGCAAGAGAGCTTGGTTTGGATTCTGTTGTCTTGGTTGTTACCTTGGCTAAGAGTGTGAATGATAAAGACTTGGGCGACATAGTCAACTATGCAGTAAAGAATCACGATGTTGTTAGATGCATAAACATTCAGCCAGTTTCTATGGCAGGTCGCGCCAGAAAAGACGAGCTGCGCAAGATGCGCATCACGATTCCAGACACTATGAAGGAGATAGAAGAACAAACCAACGGCGTTGTTTCGCGGTGGGATTGGCGGCCGGTGAATTGGCCCGTTCCGATGACTAAGGGCATTGGTATAATTAAGAACAAAGTCTATCCGGATTTCA
>CAYHEV010000092.1:0-7086 GCA_964355725.1 uncultured Candidatus Bathyarchaeia archaeon
CGGACGCTTCAAGTCATCTCGATCAAAGCGGTAGATTCCCATTTCCTCCCACTTACTCTGCCATTTTCTCTCAATTTCCAGAATGTTGAGTCCCTTAGGCTTTTGCATTCTTCTAACCGCATCCTAACATGACGTCTGAACTATGGCTAGGAAAAGTAAATACCTGCCTAATTAAGGCGATGTCTACCGCAAAACCCCTCTTTTTCTATCTTCATATGGGATAGAAACGCTTTTTTCCACAAGCCAAGATAGCAAGCAGTGTTCTGGGCAGTCAAGTTTCTGTTTCTTGCTGGCCAAGAAGTGGCACGCAACGTTTCTTTCGACGGTAAGCAAGAAACAGCAACGTTCCTATCATGAATGTTGGTATTATGAAGAATAATGGAAACTCTGGCACGAATATTACTACTTGCTCTGTGGAATGAGTATAGTTGAAGTAGAGGTAGTTGTACGTGGAATTTGAGTACACTGTACTGTATGATATTTCTGTTCCGTTGACGAACACTTGGAACGTGCCATTCATCAACGGTGTTGGTATAGAGATTCTGCAGAAGCCAGTAGTACAATTGTCGCCAGTCACATCGAAGCTTATTGTCGTACCGTTGAATTGGAAGCCGGATATTGTGGAATTGCAGATGGTTTCAACTGCAAGTTCCGAGGTAGCGTTGAAGCAGTTGTACATGCCCATCAGCGGGTACCTGTCAACGTTGTCAGCATCAATGGTGCAGTTTGAGTCTCCTATCCCATCACAGTTCGTGTCTGTTCCACCATAGCTGCTCCAGTAGTTGCCGCCAGAAGGATACCCATCATCCCAAGAGTTCGCGTAACCTGGGCTCCAGATAGACACGTGATAAGTATTATCTATGAAATTGTTGCCGGACAAAGTGTTACTAGAAGAATAGTCGAGCCAAATACCATACCATCTGTTTGCTGTGACGTTGTTGCCAGACAAAGTGTTACTAGAAGAAGAGCCAAGCCAAAAACCATACCAGTTGTGTGCGACGTTGTTGCCAGACAAAGTGTTACTAGAAGAAGAGCCAAGCCAAAAACCATAGTGGAAGTTTTTTATCGTCATGTTTCTTACTGTCACGTTGCTCCTGCTCGCAAGCGTTATTCCGTTCCCGCTTCCGCTTCCCGTCACGGTGTAGCCTGCTCCATCAACCAGAATGTTGTTTCTCTCAATCACAATCGGACCGTTAATATCTGCATTAAACGTGTAAGTGATGTTGTCAACAGTCGAAATCAATGGTGTTGGGGGATCTATGGTTCCATCAGCCCTTATGTATATGGTTTCGCTTGCCTTAACCACTGGAACATGCAACACCACACCAAACAATGCCATAAACAACACTAAAACCCAAACACGAGAAACAGAACCAGCCCATAACCTACCCAAACCTTCCTCCCTCAATAACAATAATACATGTACAAGCAATTCATAATTCTTGTGGAAGAATCTTCGATTGAATGTGAAGTCTATCATGTCGCGTGTCATGGGCGTTCTTGTGTTCTTGTGTTCTTGTCTTTCAGCGAGTTTCTCGTATTTTTCTGCCAAGTCCGGAAGCTTCTTTTCAAGCCCAACGTAATCAACGAATTTGGCGTACAGGCCATAGTATCGCGAGACTACTTGGACAGTTGCTCTGATTTCCAAAAGCTCAAGCTCGCTCAAACCGCCTCTTCTAATTTTAGGCATAGAATCAGAAAGCAAATCCAAAGCCTGCTCAGGAGTCAACAAGTCTGCAGAAGGCCCAGCCGTCGTTGAAGTTGTTGTTGTGTCAATTTTCTTGTTAACATCAACTTCTAACCCAAGCCGACGCATCTTCATGTGCACTGCAGGATACTGCTTCCCAAACTTCTTCGCTATAACCTCAACAGAAACGCCCCCAGAAACAAGCTTCTTCAACACTCGGCAACTCCTTCGGAATCTTCAAAGAACTGGTAGTAGAAGAAGAAGCAATTTCTGTGCGATTTTCCTCTTCTTCTTCTAGCAGTTTTAATCCCAGATGATGGCACCTCTGGTAAATGGCATTTTTGTTCTTCTTCAAAGTTTCAGCAATAACGTTCAAAGGCTTCAGGCATTGGGGTGGAACGATGCTTGCGCACTACTCGAATGGCAATGTGCTGACGGTCAAAATGGCCTTGCGACATAGAGCAGTCCAGTCAACCATGAAATACATCGGCCTACTCCAATTCAAAGATGACGATTGGGATGTTGCCACCGCAACAAGTGTGGAGGAAATCAAACAGCTAGCTTCCCCGGGATATCAGAAATTCGACGAGTTCCAAAGTGTTCATGTGTTCAGAAAACCCAAGAAGTTTATAGTATAAGTACAGGAATTTGCCGATAAGTAAATATACACAGATAAATAACAATTATCCTCGCGAAGGTTTAGGGGAGCTGGGAAAATGACCCGGCTGAGAGGACGGTTGAACACCGTTGACCCTTGGAACCTGAACCAGATAATGCTGGCGGAGGGAAAAACATGGCAAAAGAAAGCTTGAACGCTTCAAAAGTGAAGATTCTGGCAGAGGCAACGGTTTTCATCGCATTGACAGTTGTAATAAAAGACTTCTTGCCTCACTACGAAATGCCTCAAGGAGGAGCCATCACATTTGGTGGAATGGTACCGCTCATATGGTTCGCATTACGGAGAGGCACGAAATACGGAATTTTCGCAGGCATCGTTTATGGCATGATTCACGCTTTTCTCCCAGGAAGCTACATAATCCACCCAATACAGGGTCTGCTCGACTATCCAATCGCTTTCGGCGCATTAGGCTTAGCTGGCTTGTCCAAAAAAATTCCACTCGCAGGTATCGCAGTAGGTATATTTGGCAGATTTCTAAGCTCTTTCACAGCAGGTCTGTTCTTCTTTACTTCAAACCCATTCTCTAGTGAAGGCATTTACGCATCCGCAGTGTACAACGGCACGTACTTAATCCCCGAATTCGTCATAACTCTAGTTGTCATATACATATTACTTCAAAGAAAACTGCTCAACATCTACATGTAGACTCTTCACTAATCTTCCCTCTTTTTTCTTGGGTACACTCATTGCTGAATGAACAACTACTAAGCACAGACTCTTTCTGGAAAAGTGTAGATGTTCATGCGCTTTCCTCGCACAAAACCAACCAAAGTCAAGTGGATATCATTAGCAATAGAGATGCCTGAGTCTATTGCCGCCGACAAAGAGGCTATGATCGGCAAGCCAACTCTTGCCGCTTTAGAGACTATGTCGCCTGTTAACCGTCCGCTTAAGGCAAGGAAACAATCACCGAAATCGGTTCTGCTCATAGCTCCCATGCCGATTACTTTGTCGACTGCATTGTGACGACCAACATCCTCAGCAAAAGCCACCAGGGTTCCGTCACTCCTGCAGATCGCAGCAACATGCACTCCGCCAGTTTTTCTGAAAGTTTCTGCAATGGAGTTCAGGCGATTAACACAATCAAGGATTACTTCAGCTTTGACCGACAAGTTTGATTCAATCTGAGGGAGCTTACCAGAAAAGTGATATGATCCTTTACTTCCGCAAGCGGAAAGAACTATGCGAGAAAGATTCTTCAAGAGTTTCAACCTCTTTTCTAAGTCAACATCCGTTCTTAGGTTAATATGGCAAACGTCTTCGTTCAGGGTTATTTCCACAACTTCTTCTATCGACTTCAGGATTCCTTCTGAAAGAACGTTTCCGAATGCTAACTCTTTCATGTTTGAAGGAGAACAGAAAATGGTTGCGTAGTGAGTTCGGTTCAAGAATATGTTAAGCGGTTTTTCTTCTGCCACGTAATCGCTCATTTTGCTGGCTTTCTTAGCTGAAACATCAATTCTGGTGATTTCAACCTTCAACATGGCTTTTTCACTTCGTCAATTCGGAGAGGACAAAAGCCACAATTTCGTCGGCAATGTTGGCGCTCGTAACTGATTGCAGGCCTTTCCAACCTGGTTGACTATTCACTTCAACAACAACCGGTCCAGCGGAATCTTCCAAAATGTCCACTCCTGCAATCCTGCAATCAATAAGTTTCGCTGATTTAACAGCTATTTCCCCAAGTTTCTTGTCAAGATGCATTGGTTCTGGACGTGCGCCTTGACTATAATTGGTTTTCCAACTGTCTGCAACACGCCTCATTGCCGCAATCACTCGGTCGCCGACTACAAACGCTCGAATGTCAGAAAAGCCGTGATGCACAAATTCCTGAAGATAGATTACGCCATGATAAAACGCTATACTCCTAAAGATTGTGGAAGCAACCTCTGGATCAGAAACTCTTGTCGCGCCTATTCCTCTGGAGCCGAAGATAGGTTTGACGACAACGTCTCCACCTAATTCATCGAATGCTTTCAAGGCTGCATTAACGTTTTCTGTTACTACTGTTCGTGGAACACGTATGCTGTTCTCTTCCAAAATTGCCAAAATGTCATATTTGTCGACGCAGTGTTCAATTGCTTCGGGGGGGTTTATGATGTTTAAACCCAAACGCTGAAGTCGATAGAGCAGGTCCATTCTGAAGACGAGTTCTTCCAACGAGCCTCGTCCAATCGGACGAACAATCAATGCGTTCAGATCGTTTAACATGTTTATGTTGCCAGCTTTCAAGCGGGGTTCATAGCCGACGCGAGCAGTAAGCTGGGGAAAACTGAAACAAACACATGCAACTCCCTGCCTCATCAGCGCCTCCCTCAGCTGGGTTGAGCTCCAAGAATCCCTATTTCTTGTTACAATTCCTATCTTCAAAAACTAAACCTTCCATGCTTCCAATCTGTGAAAGATGCTATGAACTTTGTTCTTAAAGTTTCCGTGTTGCAGCAGATTCTAGAATTTATGAATATATGGGATCAGTTTCTCTGCATTTTCAATTCTCTTGGAACGCTCTACACTAAGATAAGCTCCACAAGCGTTGAAATAAGGCGACCCTTTCCGAGAGAACAATGTAAGAACCTTGCCGTTGTGGTTGATTTTGAAGCCCTCTTCGCAAGGCTCATGTCCTCTTATAACAATATTGGCATTCAGTTTTTTTAACGCGTTTTTTGTCACTTTTTCACTGAAAAGTTTCCCTGCCCCTCTAGGCGATGCTTCCGTTTCTTCAACTGTTTCGTCTGGATCGCTCCAAAGCATATTCTCCAAGAGATCCCGTTTCGGATGACTGACGTGAGCGAACGCCAAATCCTCAATTGTATATGCTTCAGCTGGTAGTCCTCCATGAACCATCAAATAGCGTTCTTTGATCAGAACCAAATGGTAGAGATACGGGAACAGTTCTCGAATCTTGTGATGGGCTTTTGTCCATTTTTTCCCAAACTTGGTTTGAAACTGTGCTGGCAAGTCATATGGGGAAGGCAACAGGTCTTCTGGGCCTTCATGGTTTCCCCGCATGAGAATTATTTGCCCTTGGAAAAGAAGCTTAAGCTTTAGAATTGTGTAGTAAACTTCGGCTGAGTAGTCGCCCCGATCGCCATAGTCACCGAGAAAGATCATTACCGCGCTAGCTTCTCGACTCATTTTTTGTATGAAGCTGCTTCCTTTCAAGATGTCGATCAGACTTTCTAGGTCACCGTGTAAGTCGCCAACTACTAATGCCTCTCCCACGGGTTCAAGCTTTAGGAGTCTTCCTGAAATTTCAAAATTACCAATCTTTCCGTCTTCCATGCGAAGTAGCTGTGTCGTCTCACCAACTATTTTGCAGAACCCTTCACAAGATACTTCTAAAGCTTCTTTGATAATCTGCGAAAGATCAACCCGCAAAAGATGTGCCTCAGCTTATTCAATGCGAACCTTCTTGCTCACAAAGCTGAAAATGTTCTTTTCTATTTCGCTCTTGTGATTTCTGATCTTGTCCAACGTTTCATCATGAGCCACCTTTATGGAGTGTTCCTCTGTTTCAACGATTCCTTTCTTTCTAACCAGATCTTCAAGTTGTCCTTGAAGTTTTGATAGGTTTTGTTGCATTTCTGTGACCTCTGCCGATGACGAAAGTTGGGCTTTGCGCATCGTTGCGTCCATGCATTTCTTATGAAGATCTGTTAACGAGTTCTTGTTGAGTATGTTGTCTATTAGCTGCTGCGCCTTTCGCACTTTTTCAGGTTTCAGTTTCAGCTTTCCGTCAGACATTGAACGATTGAGCTTCTGAAGTATCTGTCTTAAAAGCGGGTAATCTTCCTGTTCTGTTGAAAAAGCTTCGAACGGGTTTTCTAAGTACTGATTGAGTTTTTTGATCTCGTCAGGCGTTAGGCCGCTTCCTTCGCCGTGAAGTGCCAGTGACTGAATTTTGACGAAGGGTTTCTGAAGATGTTGCAAGCTGTGTTTAACTTCGGTGCTCAAAACGTCTATTTCCTTGCCTGTTTGACTGAGTTGGCTCATGCTTCCTTTGCTCTTCATATCAGCCATCTTTTGGTGGGTTTCAGTTATTTGTCGTTCGACGAAGGCTTTTTCACTTTTGACTTTTGTTTCCTGTTCTTTCAGATGTGCCAGATGATTCTCAAAAGCTGAAAGTTTGTTGATTAATTGAAATGTTTCTTCCAATGTCTTGGTTTTGACATATTCTTTCGTCACGAAACTACCGAGTTCTTTCAGCGCCGCCTTTGCTCTTTCAAAGGCTAGTTGGAATCTTCTCCTGTCAATAATGAAAAAAGGAGAAATTCGCGGAAACCAATTTCTAACATCAACATCCGTTACGGCAAATGCTTTTTGGCTTTCTTGAACAAAATCATTGAATTTATCATAAGAAACTTCATCAGGAACTTTGATTTGACGCGTTCGATCCAGAAAAAGGCGAGCCAACTTGTTTAGTGCTCTTGCCCTCTTGTAGGTTTTCACGTTTCTTTTTTCAATCTCTTTGCCACTATTTTCAAAAAGCATCCTGCAAACTTCCGCCAAATCGTCAACAAGATCCTTCATTTCGTTGAGTAGTTTTTGGGCTTTCGTGTGGACTGGAATGAAAATGGAGCCAGTTTCACGTTCAAGCCAGTTTCTAACATCCTTTGAAGATAACTTCACAGTTTCGGACAATTACCTTCCCAAAGCACATATGTTTGAGCCGTATTTATTTAGCTTTTCACGGACGGTTCTGTGTAGTCTTCGTCGGTTG
>CAYHEV010000093.1:0-6995 GCA_964355725.1 uncultured Candidatus Bathyarchaeia archaeon
AATCTTCCGGAAAACGCTGCTACAATCAGGCTTTTTCAGGGCTTTTTCCGGGTTTTGCTATGGATCAAAAACGCACCGTTAACCGTCTCCTGAGAAGCACAAGTGCCTGAAAGTACGTCGCGCGCGTATTTCTAATAAGGGAGTCGCCCGAGAGTTGCTCAAGACCTGCGCAAGAATGTAGGGTCCCTTGGATTTGAACCCAGCCCTAAGTAGAGACATCTCCCGAAGTAGCCCTATCTAAGGAGTGACTTCTACAAACTAGAATATCATTCGGAACTTAAAAACCATGATAGAAGTGACTTCTAGGAGACAGCGGGAGAAAACAGGAATACCATTCCAGATATCAGAACTTCAAAGAAAGACTCGCTTTTCAAAGTATGAAGTTTCTCACGTGACCAAATTGCTATAACGGTTAGCTAGTCTTGTGATAATAGCAAGTTCCTTGTCATTCTCTAGACTGAATCAAGTGATGTATGGTGAATTCGTTATCATGAATTTAGCGCGCGCGCAGATCAAAGCATGCTTTTAACACGTTGTGAGTGTATGTATAGTCGAGCGTCAGATGCATGTCCACAGAGGTTTCTAGGAAGGTCGCAGAGTTTCTTGATGGGAGAATAGTGGAGCAGAATATCGGCCAGCCGTATTTCGGGAGCCCAGACTACGAGACTCTACCGTTCACCCCTGCAAGCTTCATGCCGATCAGCGAGACCGAATCAGACGGAAGAGCCGCGTACATAGATGGCGGAAATCAGGAGATCCTAGGCGCTCCCAACTTCTCCGTCCAGATAAACAGAACTTACTTCAACATCTTTAAAGGGCGAACTAGGATCCTTCCTAAATCGTTGCCGAGCAAGATTGAGTTCTACTCGGCCACACTGTCCAGTTTCAGACACAACGAGATCTTCTATGACACCAGGATCTTTCCCTTGAAGGAAGAGTTCGCAGGATTCGTTCCAAATGACCGTCATTTGTCGTTCAGCTCTGTTGACCGTACGGTTACGGTTGGCACTCAGAGGGCCGACATAGAGAGAGTCGCATCCATCGCAAGAAGGTTCGCCGAGTGGGAATTCGCGAAGCATGTTATAGAGAATGAGCTTGAAGAAGGGGACATGGTAGTCCACGATGGAGCTCTCCAAACAGGCCTCACGAACGAGCAAACATACACTGGGAGGGCATTCGATGCTGCGCTTAAGAAAGGAGTGATCCTCACCGGGCTTTCAAAAACAAGTGCCCTTTTCACCACTACCGGCCTTTCGCTGCTTGGTGCCGTTCAGAAACTAGCTGAAGAGTGCAAGGTCGCTGGGTCCTGGTGTCTTCCCGTTGCCAAGGTCTTGAACGTGCAGCACAACGCCTTCATTTATGTCGTGAAACTGCACGAAAATGCACGCTATATCTTTAGGTATGAAGTGTACGGTGACCAGGCAAAGAAAATGAGTGACAAAGGCTTGGGCGAAACTACATCAGTGCTGGCTGAGAACTCGAAAGACATAGCCTTCCCAGGTTACCCATACGGTCTAATAGATGCAGACAGGTTTGCTCGAGTAAGCGGCAATGAAATCGAAAAGTATCAAGTACTCCTTCTCTCTGAAATATCAAAGCTGGGCAAATGGAAGGACATCGCAAGACATGTTAGCTCAGGCGACGCGCACAGCGTCCTAGACATGCTAAAGGGATGATGGCCAATGGCGTTGGAAGTTTCAGGTCAAATAATCGCGGGAAAAACAGGACAAATCCTGGTAAGAGAAAAAGCTGGAGGCGAAATAGAAATAGGGGATCTCCTTGTAGCGGAAGAAGATGGGGCTTACGTAATCCTCCAAGCTTACGAGCTCTTGTATGGGAGTCAGGTTCCGCAGCTTGTGAGAGAGCTTCTGGCCGGAATGAAGCTGGAAGGCCTTGGGGCCGACCTGGATTTTCTTGAGCCCCAGCTGCGAAACTATGTCATAGCACAGATCAAGGCTATCCTGCGGGTTAGTAAGGACAACGAACTGAAGATACCAAAGACTCTTCCAAGGTTCTTCTCCACGATCAGACACGTTACCGAGAAAGACCTTCGGTTTTTGACTAAACCGGATAGCCCGGTGTACTTAGGAAAAGTGAGGAGCGGGTCGAAGGTGCTTGACGTCGATGTCTTTGTTAACGGGAAAGACATGCTCACACATCACGTATTAATCCCGGCTACGACTGGCAGGGGGAAGAGCAACTTGGTCAAGGTCATGCTTTGGAGCGTTCTGACCCAGGATGGTCTTGGAATTTTGGTTCTGGACCCTCACGACGAATATTATGGTAGACATGGGAAAGGGCTGAAGGACCATCCGAATGCGAAACAAAACCTGCTATACTACTCCACTAACCCGGTTCCAGGGACCAACACACTGGTCATAAACGTAAGATCAATTGCGCCTTCACACTTTCAGGGCATAGTTGACTTCACCGACGCTCAGCAAGACGCGATATCTCTATACTTCAACAGATTCAGGGATACATGGATAGAGAATATTGTTCGAGGAACCGATATTGGTCCTGCTGTGGCCCCCAGAACGATAGAGGTCTTGAAACGGAAGTTCGACACTGTTTTGGGCGTTTACCTGGATGGTGATGGCAACTTCCAATGCAGAAGCGGTGTTTTCAGCGACTCAGCCGGCATGGCCACGACGAAGGAAATAACAAAGGCTCTCGAGGAGGGCAAGATAGTCATCGTCGACACATCAAGGCTTCTCGACGAAGCTGAGCTGCTTATTGGAAGCATAATATCAAGCGGGATATTCCACAGATATCAGCGCTACAAATCAGATGGAACCCTGGAAGGAAAACCCGTTGTGAGTGTCGTGATTGAAGAGGCACCAAGAGTCCTGGGCGCGGATGTTCTCCAGGCACGTGGAGACAACATCTACAGCACGATCGCTAGGGAAGGGAGGAAGTTCAAGGTGGGGTTGATCGCTATTACTCAGTTGATCAGCATGATTCCAAGAGCGATCCTGGCCAATATGAACACAAAAATCATCCTTGGAAATGAACTGTCGACAGAGAGGCAAACAGTGATGGAAAGCGCAGCACAGGACTTGTCATCGGACGATAGGACCATCGCAAGCCTAGACAAGGGAGAAGCCATCGTGAGCAGCAATTTCACGAAATTTGCCGTGCCTGTTCAGATACCTCTGTTTGAGAATTACATTGAGAAGAGCCCACAGTCGAAGGAAAAGGACAAGACTGTTTTTGTGGGGTAAATACATGTTCATGTTTGCTCATCTGGGAGATTGCCACATCGGTGCGAACAGAGACCCGGTTCTAGAAAAGCTGGAAATGGCCGCATTCAGCAAAGCAATGGAAATCTGCATGCAGGAGAAGGTTGATTTTGTTCTGATCTCTGGCGACCTTTTTCACGCCAACCTCCCGGACATGTACGTTGCCAACGAAGCAGTAAAAAAGATGAAGGAAGTCAAAGATGCAAACATTCCGATCTACGTTATTTATGGAAGCCACGACTACAGCCCGAATGGAACTTCAATAATCGACATTCTTGAAAGCACGGGCCTCATCAAAAAGATAGTGAAGGGAGAAGACCTCGACGGCAAGCTCAGGCTCGGGGTGTTCACAGACCCAAAGACCAAGGCGAAGCTTGTCGGAATCTCTGGACGAAAAGCAGGATTGGAAAAGAACTTTTTTGAAATACTCGACAGAGAACACTTGGAGAAGGAGCAAGGGTTCAAGATATTCGCATTCCACAGCGCCATTTCAGAGCTTAAGCCTGACTTTCTGGCGCAGATGGAGTCAATACCAGTGTCTTTGCTTCCTAAAGGGTTTGACTACTACGCAAGCGGGCACGTGCACCGAAGAAGCGAATCGGGATTCCCGGGGCACGAGAGAATAGTCTTTCCAGGAGCACTCTTTGCAGGGTATTCACGAGACTTAGAAGACAGCGCCAAAGGGGAGAAAAGAGGTTTCTACGTAGTCAGCTTTGATGATAAGGTTGAAGAGGTCAAGTTCCACGAAGTCTCTGTATGCGAATTCGAGTATTTCGAGTATGATGTCACGAACAAAAACTCGATGCAGGCCAAAAAGGACCTTCTCGAGAAATTGGGCGAAATAGAGGCAGAGGACAAGATCGTCGTTGTCAAGATAAGAGGGGAACTCTCCGGAGGCAAGACTTCTGAGATCAGCTCCAGCGAAATCAAAGAACTGCTCAAGGAAAACGGTGCGTTGGAAGCCGTCATAAACCGCTTTGGACTGACCTCGAAAGAATACATATCCGTCAAGGCCATGGGCGAAGATATTCCCACGATCGAAAACAGACTCTTGAGAGAAAACATCGGAGCAGTCAAGGTTTCGATAGAGGAGTTGAAAGGCGACAAAGGTGCCAAGCTTGCGCTAGACTTGCTGAAGATCCTGAGGCAGGAGCAGAAACTTAACGAGGCCAAGAAAGACTACGTGGAACGCGTTCAGAAACATGCGATAAACACGTTGGGTCTGGAGGATAAGGTCTGATGATACTCAGAACGCTCAAGCTTGAGAACATCAGAAGCTACACCGATCAGACAGTCTCATTTCCCATGGGAACGACCCTCTTTGAAGGTAGTATAGGCTCAGGAAAATCGACAATCCTCATGGCCATAGAATTTGCCCTTTTTGGCTTAGGTTCAGAGAGAGGAGGAGCCTTGCTCAAGGCGGGGGCAAAGAAAGGTCAAGTGAGACTTTGCTTTGAAGTGGAAGGCAAGGAATACGAACTGTGCCGCAGTCTAGAAAGAAAAGCCAAAAGCGTCCAACAGTCTGATTGCAGCCTTAGAACCGAGGGCACGATACTGCAACTCTCGGCCTCTGAAATGAAAGAACGGGTTCTGGAAATACTCAGTTTCAATGAACCAGCAGACCCAAAGGCCAGAAGCGTCATCTACAGATACGCCATTTTTACACCGCAAGAAGAAATGAAAGCAATCCTCTCGATGAGCTCAGATGCCAGACTGCAGACTCTGCGGAGGGCATTTCGAATTGAAGACTACAGAACTGCCATAGACAATTCCTCAGTCTTGGCCAAGGCCTTCAAAGAGAAGTCGATTGCGTTGAGCTCTCATGCTGCAGACCTTGAAGTAGATAGGGAAAAGTGCAAGGAGAAAACAAGCAGAATCAGAGAAAGCGAGAAAGAGTTAGCGAATCTTGAGGAAAGCAAGATCAAAGCTGAAGCAACTGTAGCTAGACTGCAAGATCGGGTTAACGCGCTACAAGAAAGCAAGAGCACTCTTGGAAAGGCCGTGGGCGAGGTTCCTCTGCTTGGGAAGCAAATCAAAGAAAAAGGCGATGAAATAGCAGGTCTTCAAGATGAAGTCGAAAAGCTTTCCGCTGAGACAAAAGAGAAGCTGCAGACCGAAGTAGAAAAGCTGAACAAGATCGAACAGCCCACCTCAAAAACCGAAGCAGAACTGAAAGAGGAATTGGATGGACTGAGAAAAAAGGAGCGCGAGCTAAGAAAGAAGGAAACGGCCATAGACACAAAAATAGCTGATTATGAATCTGTGGAGAAACAGAAGGTCTGCCCAACGTGCGACAGGCCTGCAGACCCAAAAGAATTCGAGGAAAAAATCAGGCAGAAAAAGGAAGAGAAGGGTCAAGCCTCAGAGGAAGTGGCTGATTGCGAGGGCAAAATCCGAGAAATGGAAAGCCTACAAAATTCACTCCGGCAATACAAAAACGTCCAAGACAAACTACAGAACCTAAACGAGAGAATGGGAAGAAATAGCGAAAGAATAGAAAAGGCGCAGGAAAAGATCGGAATTCTGAAACAACAGATAGAAGAGGCCAACGCAAAGCTTGAAAAAGCCAAGCAAGAGGCTGACGAATATGACAAGGTTTCAAAAGAGATTCGTGCTCTCACAAAAGAGCTAGATGACGCCCGTTCACAGCTAGAAGATGTCAAGGGCAAAGCCTCTAGGATTGAGACAACTCGAGACATGCTCCAAAAAGAAGTGGATGAACTGGAGAAAGAGATACGGAATATGGAAAAGGAAAGAAGACTGGCCGAAAAATTGAAAGAGTATCGGATATGGCTTGAAGAGTTCTTGATGCCGACCTTGGAAACGATTGAGAAACATGTCATGTTGAGCATCAATCAAGAGTTTAATCAACATTTCCAGAAGTGGTGGAGCATGCTTGTGGAAGACCCTACCAAAGAGTCCCGAATCGATGAAGATTTTACGCCTTTGATTGAGCAAGATGGTTACGAGCAGGATTACAGTTACATGAGTGGTGGGGAAAGAACCAGCCTAGCCTTAGCCTACAGATTGTCTCTCAACACCATTGTGCAGAAAGTCTCGGCAGGGATTAAGTCCAACCTTCTCATCCTCGACGAACCGACTGATGGGTTCAGCAAGGAGCAGCTGTTCAAGATAAGAGAGATACTCGATGAGTTGAAGTGTCCCCAGGTCATCATGGTTTCACACGAGAAGGAACTGGAAAGCTTTGCGGACCATGTTCTGAGAATCGAAAAGATAGACGGCGTATCTCAGGTAAGGGCAACATAAGTGCGCATCTAAAGAGGACCTTGTTTTCTGGGCAAACATCTCAGCGCTATTGATCGCGCGCGCACATGCACTAGGAAGACAACCGTTCGACGTACTTCCAGGCACTTGTGCCTCTCAGGAGACGGTTAACGCTGCGGTTTTGATCCATAACAAACCCGGAAAAAGCCCTGAAAAAGCCTGATTGTAGCAGCGTTTTCCGGAAGATTATTGCGATGGACGTGCTATCTCTTTTTCCACAATACCGGACATTATACAGTTTATCAAGATTTTAGGAATCTAATATGCAGAGAAGTGGGCGGTTCAATCTGCGACAGCGGTATAAGTATGGTCTTTTTAAAGTTTTCAGCTCGCAAACGCTAGACTTTGCCTGCGGCTGGCCGTGAACCTCAGTTTTTATTTCGCAACGCGCAATTCGAAGACACAGGTTTAATGCATTAAAGAAAACGCCGGCAGAGTGGCGCGTGCTGACGAAAGCTTTAGCCACAA
>CAYHEV010000094.1:0-6945 GCA_964355725.1 uncultured Candidatus Bathyarchaeia archaeon
AAGAACAGAAGAATCTAGGAACAGATCGAGTTTACAAAGAAGAATCCTGAGCAATTTTTCTGTGAATGGATAGTTATAAAAGTGATAGGAGGTGAAATAGAAAATCGATCTGAGAGAATGGGGAAAAAGAAAAAGAAGTCTCTTCTTGAGCGAGGTCTCGAGGCTATTCTCGGTGCATTTCTAGCTTATCTTTCTGGTTCTGCAACAGGTATAGTACAAGTTGTTCTATTGCTTGTTGGTGTTATGTTCATCATATACGCTCTTTTTGCGGACTAGGTGCTTGAGATGGGAGAGCAAGATCACTATGAGGTAAGTGTTCCCAAAGGAAAACTGAAGGCTAAACACATAGTTATACTCATGTGCTTTGCAGTTTCCCTGTATTTACTGTCAGAAGCTCTTAAGTCAGTTTTCTCTTCGGGTTTTTCAAACCCGAATTATGCAATAATAGTCATCGCATTGATATTAGCAGTTATTACCATAGTCACTGTTTACACGATTCGCCTTGTGTCAAAAGAGAATCATGGCGAACAGAAAATGAAACCTAATCCGTGAATAGTTAAGATTTGCTCTGTGTGTCTGTTTCTAGACTTGCGTTCTGTATCAATGTCATCCACTTGTTATTTCCTTCGATTTTGATTCCGCAAGCTTCTGATGGAGTTTTGCCTTCAAGTCCTTCATGTGGTCTAATGTAGTTGTGGAAAATCTGATAACCTGTCAGTATTGGTGTTTCGTTCGTTTTGAGCCCACGCATGGTTTTTTCTCTGTCTCGGATTTCTCCGTTCAGTCTTTCCATCTTGTTGTTATTATGATCGCCTTTCAGAGTGATGTGTCTAACGTGTTTGATTTCTGGAAAAGTTCTCATACAAGCAGAAGAGTATGCGCAAAGACCATCAGTTATGAGTGTTTTAGGCTGTTTTCCCATGAGATACTTTGATCTGGAGAAGAGTGCTCTTGCATCATGCTTGTCCTTTGTTTCTGCTACTTCTTGAGCTATCCAGAACCTTGTTTCATCATCCATCAATGCGAAGAGATACTTCATGTCGCCTTTTATCTTGATGTATAATTCGTCTGCTCTCCATGTGTCGCTTACGTTTGGAATAATCGTTTCAACGTAATCCTTCATCAAAGACACGTACTTGCGAATCCATTTATACACGGTTTGATGTGAAACTTGAACGCCTAGAAGCCTTAGAGACTTCATTGTGTTTCTCAATGATTCTCCGCTGAAATACAGTTGCATGGCTGATGTGACAGCTTGAGGGTTGTGTCTCATTCGTTCAAACCCTATGTTAAAAGTGAAGTAGTGACTGCAGTCTCGGCAATAGAATTTCTGAATATTGCCATACTTGTTTTTTCTCACACCGTCCTTAACGATGTTGGATGAACCGCAAAAGATGCATTCCGTGAGATTGTCAATGGGTTCTATCCTTCTAACGGAAACTTCAGCTCTCAACGAAACTGAAAACTCAACAGCAAAAATGTGTTTGCATTTCTCATGACGATAAACGTGATCTGGGCATTCACATGTCCATCCATGCGTATCTTTAGAAACGTGATAGTCTCCATTGCTAGACTGAGACTTCACTAGGTAGGCGTCTGCATTGATTCTTCTGATCTGGCTGTTCAACTTGGCAATTTCTAAACCTCTTTGTTCACGTATGTTTTTCATCGATTCACCATCCCATATTAGCCATATAACCATATAGCCATACACATATTTAAGGTTTGCCATCCGTACCTAAAACCTTATAACCATATCTGGCTCAGTATATCATGGTGAATGAGTTGGGAAAAGTGACTCTTGTCTTGGATGACAAGTTGGAAGAAAGATTCAGAGGAGCCATATTCAAGTCAAAAGGAATGAAAAGAGGAAACATGAGCGAAGCATTCGAAGAAGCACTAGAGATGTGGATAACTGAACAATCAAGAAAGGAGGGAAAGAGCAAGAAATGAGCCTAGAAGAATATTATGGAAATCTAGAAAAATATCTAAAAGAAAGACAAGCATTGTATGAAAAACGCGAAACTTCGTCGAGGCAAATTATCGCTGAATACGACAGAAGGCTTCAGGACAAGAAATCTTCTCAAGCTGAGCAGATCAGAGCATTAGTTGGAAAAGCGCTGGAGTATGAAGGTCTCGAGAGGCTTGTAGCAGAGATTATGAATTTGAATTTTCTATGCTTGCTCACTACCCATGTTCAGATGATGGCGATTGAGTTAGCTACTGCAATCGTGAGACTTGAAGAGTCTGGAACTCTCCAGAAAAAAGACTTGGAAGATATGAAGAAAATGAGAGATAAAATCGAGGGATTTCAGCGATTGTTGGAAGAGAGTTACAAGAAAGCTAAACTAACGGAAGAGAGCCGAAAGAAGAATTTGCCCTATGTGCTTTGATGAAAAGAGATTAGAACATCTGGCTACCATAGTCAGGATTTCAAAAGAAGTTGTAAATATTCTAGGAGATTTCGAGCCCTTCATAGCAAACCTGCCTATTGACGATGTTGGATTGCAGGGTTTATTGCATGAATGCATGGTTCACTGTGAAGGATTGAGTTTTCTGGATAGCCTAGACTCAGACAAGTTTGCACAGAGTAACTATGAGTTTTTGGACATCATGCAAACAATTATTCTACGTCTCTTAGGGCACAGCGAGAACAGCATTTCAGAGCAACAGGAAAAGCTCAGAAGCATTTTGAACAGAATTAATGTTTTGCTTGATGATCTCAATTCGCCTCCGTTTATACTAAGCAAAAAACTATCCGACGAATTTTTACAGCGTAAGAAATCTGACGACAAGTTGACAGAACCTCACGGACCAACGTACACTTTATTGAGTAGCTACTCTTAAATAACAACCAGAAGGTAACATCAATCCTGTACCGAGAGGAAAAGCATGGATACAAGAAGAATCGCGTTTGTTGGAATAATGAGCGCGCTGGGAATGACCCTTTCAATACTTTCAATCAATATTGCTCCCTATTTAGGCTCTGTCGGTCAGAACGGTGCCGCCCTTGATCTCTCACATGTCGCAACGTTCGTAGCCGCGTTTTTCGGCGGTCCCATCATGGGAGCAATGGTAGGCCTATTAGGCTGGATCTACGCAGGATTCTACTTCGGCTACGTTGGTGGTACGCTCGGTTTGCTTTCCCTCATCGGGTTGCCCCTTGGAAAGGCCCTTACTGGTCTGGTGGCGGGCTTTCTTTATAGGAGGACAGGCTTGGGCACTGGTCTCAGAAGGTCATGGCTTGCTTTGCCTCTAACTCTTTTGTCATACGTACCTGAATCTTTGTACACGGTTCTCTATTTTCTGTATCTGGTCGTTCCGATTTATGGTCAAGCAATGACTTTTATGATACCCTTGGTGATTCCAAAAGCGTGGATAGAAATAACGGTCATGAGCCTCCTTATGGGCGCTCTTGCTGGAAACTCGGGTTTCAGGAAATTCATAAACAGATTTTTCTACTTGCAGGGATTAAAACGAACTGCCGAAGAAACGCGTGCCTAGTCATCGACTGGAAACGTCGAAAGATTCAATCAGCATGGCAACATTGATTTTGCCGTTTGTAAAACTTCTCCCAGTTTTCGTGTTCGTAATCGTGATGACCGCTGGCGCAAACAGATCAGGATCAATGTTGTAGAAGTCGCACTTTGCTTCTTTAAAAATATCTATGAAAGGTTTGCCGTAGCCTTTGGAAGCTTTCGAAGGAGCCTTCTCAACGATTGTTTTCAGTTTTTCTTCATCATCACATTCGACGACATAGGAAGAAATACCGCCATAGAGGATTGCATCATTTGTTCTCGCCATCGCCTGCGCAAATTTCGGATGAACAGGCGGTATGGGCGCGATTCCCCAAGCAAACAAGATAGCATTAGGATTCAATCCTACTCTTCTCAGCTTGTGGATTCCGGTTTCAACAATTCTGCCAGAAACTTGCGTAACTCCCGCTAAACTAGTTGTCGGCGTCAAAATGACCGTTAGATTTTCTGCTGATATTTTGCAGTCGTTCGCAAAACGTTTCAGCAAGCCTACTGGAGGATGCTTGTCGGTCTCCAGAACTACGATACCGTTATCGCATTTATCTTTGTATCCGATTTCTTCGCAGATTTTCTTCGGTTTCAAAGCTAGAGCTCTTGCAGGTCCAGAACCTATTGCAAAATAGCCGCCTTCGCTTATCTGCCAACCGGCATATTGCGAACCCAATGTTGCGATAATAGGATGGTCTGTGTAAACGAATATTGAAGGAAGTTCTAGCTCTCCATATTTTCTGGAAGAAATCTCTGCCTTTCCGCATCCACCCATGCAAATTTCTGTTATGATTCTTCCAGTTTCAAAACCGCCCTTGACAGCTATACCTGCGTCTATGACGGTCGTACCTAAACGTGTCTTTTCAACTTTCACATCGTAGAAATCTGGGTCGTCAAGTAGCATCTCAACAAGTTTCAATGCTAGACGATTTACGCTAATGGTTTTCCTCACAAGGTTCTCCTCTAAAGGAATTCCTCGTACTGACTTAAGTGTAGGTTTTTCTTTTTGAAAACATAAAGTTTGCCATTTCCATTTTCCGCGATATCTCCAAGAAAGACATAGAATGGACCTCTGACGATTTCGCCTTCTTCAATCTTGACTTTTTCTTTAAGATCATCTATCGTGAACGTTGGAAGAACAGACTCCAAGAAGCCTCCGACAACTATTTTACCATTGACCATACATGCTCCAGCTCTCCCTGCACAGCCTTTTTCAACATATATTGTTCCGTCGTGCATGCGGAAGCCCAAGAATTGCCCAGCATTGCCATAGATTTTGACAGTGCCGTCCTTCATGTGAGACCCAGCTTCACTTCCAGCGTTTCCATAAACAGTTATCTTTCCTCCACGTATGCCTTGATCGCTTCCGCGGTATGGAGCACCTAAATAGTCGCCTGCGTTTCCGTGAATCTCAATTGTTCCTCCCTTCAGCATTGAACCAGCCCATCCGCCGACGTTTCCATGTACGACTATTTTGCCACCTTTCATCTCCTCACCCAAATGCACACCTACGTCTCCATTGACAACTACCTCTCCATCAGTCATGGACGCCCCTATTCTACGAACTTTACTCACGTCACCATGAATTGCTATGACCGTGCTTTCCGGCTCATTTTCTGTTTTAGCTTCTTCAATCTTGAAAAGTCCATTAAGTTTGTTCTCCTTGTTTCCTTCCCAAATCTTCAGTTGTTCTAATTCTCTAACCGTTTTGCCTTGAAAAACGTCTGGACTGATGCATTCAGCAATGACTGGAAATCTGAACTGCTTCAGGGGATAGAGGTTTATCATATCAGACACTGGCCTTCACAGCGATTGGGTGTGAAACTGCAAGATAGTGCTCAGTTACAGGATAGTTTTCATATTCAACTGTCCAATACTCCCTAAATCTTCTTTTCATCTCGTCTGTCATTTCAACTGGTTCAGAGATTTGCGTATCAAGCCACATCGTACTACCTTCAACATGCTTTAGAACTTCGCCATTTTTGACGACAACTTCTCCGCCTTTAATTGTGTAGGCAGCTTTTTTGAATGCTTTTCTGACAGACTTGTACTTCTTGGAAGGATCAATTGTTTCTGGATTCACATTGTATATTGCTATATCGGCATCTGCTCCTACACCTAGATGTCCCTTATGAGTGAGCCCTAAGGCCTTGGCTTGTCCCGCTCTCGTTACAATTGCGATTTCGTAAAAGCTCAGTTCACGGTTTATTGATTGAAGAAGACTTCTGCTTCTTGCCCGTGGATTGATTCTTTTCATTGCAGCTTCTCTGGCTTTCTGGCTCATGAGCCAAGCGATAATTCTTGGATAAGAAGTGAATGGTCCTCCGTTGGGATGGTCTGTTGTCATAAGAATCTTCCAAGGATTCTGGATCAACAAAGCTAATTCCAGCCCTATTGACCATTGGATTGCGTGAACGTAGCTTTTGCGACGATAACGGAATGGTACGATGCCTGCACTTGTTTCGGTTTCCACATCATGGTTTGCCCATTTGTTACCAGTCAATCCGTAAAGCGCATATTGAAATGGACCGTCAGCAGTCATGGTCGTCGTGTCCCCAAATATTACTTGTCCCATATCCAGCGTGACGTGAAAATGACTGTTTACATAACCTGCAATTTCGTCTGCACCAGACTCCAGACTTCTCCAGTCATCGCCTTTGAAAGAGCTAAATTGGCAGTGCGTTATGTGAATTGCAGGCTTATCGTCAGCGGCCAAGTCTTCAACGCATTTCATAGTCTCCAAGGCCGTGACGTAATTTCCCGGTGTTCCAAGATTATTTGTGTGAACATGAATTGTGTGGGGTAGGTTCAGACGCTTGTTCACTTTGCAGAGTCCGCGAATGATTTCACGCGGAGTAACGCAAAAATGGGGAACCTGATCATTCAGAGTCTTAACGTTGTGACCGAAACCCCAAGCTTCTAATCCCCCAGGATTGACTATTTTTATGGCATAACCTTTCGTTGAACTCATCATCCATGCTACATGTCTCGCACATTCATTGATGTCTCCTTGGCTTAGGTATTCAAGTGTGAACCACCAGTCGCCGAGAAGCGGATACGAAGCCTTGTCAACCATGGGCGTATCGCTCAACTCTTCATGTGTGTGTTTGGCTTCGAGAGGAGGCATAGAAGGATTCATTATCGTCGTGTAACCCATCCTTGCGTAACGGTAACCAGTCGTGAAAGTTGATGGAATTGAACGGCCAACTCCAGACCTCGTTTTGGGAGTTTTAGATTCAAAATCTTTGAAATGATCTTCAGGTCTCAGGAGTCTTCCAGTGTTTACTTCTGAGCCGGCAATGTGGCAGTGGATGTCCACTCCGCCTGGCATGACAATCATTCCGGACGCATCTATCTTCTTCGCCTTGCGTTCGTTGACTTTTTCAACGATTTTTCCATCTTTAATCGCAATGTCGATTCT
>CAYHEV010000095.1:0-6594 GCA_964355725.1 uncultured Candidatus Bathyarchaeia archaeon
GATGAAATTAGCGATGTTGTTAGAAGTTTGGGCGGCAAATGGGTGAAAGGCGACGTCGTCAGCTTTTGGATAATTCCACTGCAACAGAGCTAACAAAATGAGTTTTGACTGAGAAATTTGCACGTCATAAATAACCCTCGCCCGAATTGGCCAAAAACTACGACTATAGTTGAGAAAAGAAAAAGAGGGGTTATTCTCATCTGTGGATGCCGATAAATGAGAAGTGATTTGTCTCTCCGAAGATCAGGTTGTTCACAGTGTCAACGAACAGCGTGATGTTTATCCATTGACTTTGACATCCAAAGTGAGTGGTTGCCATGCCTATATCTCGCATGTTGACGACGCCGTCTGGCACGTTGGGAGTTGGTCCAGTTACGTCGCAGCGTGGGTCCCAATTCAGACTTGAGGGCGTCGTTCCAAAATGACTGCACATGTAGCCTATGTCCCGCATGTTGCATATGCCATCGGGCACGCCGGGAACACTGCCGGTCACGTCGCAGACTTCAACAAGCCATTGGGACAGTTGGAGTCTGTCCTCCTCTTGTTGCGTCATGTTCGAGTCATCATAGATAATTCGGATAGTTATGTTATCTGAGTATTGCGCTGTCACAGTAATTTCGTAGTATTGACCGATTGATGTGAAGTTCAGCGGCGGTGGCGGTCCACTCCCAACTCTCTCTGCAATCGTTGAACCTGCTGCCGTAACGTTGTCGAAAGTCAGACTAACGCCGGCTGTAGGAAAGACCGTGACGTTTAAACCTGCCGTAGTTGAAGTGCCGAATGGCCCCATAAGAGGATAATTGTCCTTATTGTCCACATCAATGCTGTAGGGCACGTCACCAATTCCATCGCTTCCGGTCACATTCTGGTAGGCACCTTTGAACAAGTCAGTGCCGTTGTAGTCGCTCCAGTAGTTTCCACCAGAAGGATACCCATCATCCAATGTAATGAATGAAGAGGGGGACACCTGGTCTGAGTTGTTCACGAAGTTGTTATGGTATATCTGATCGTTGCTTGAGTTGCCACCAAAATTGATACCCTTAGTGTTGTCTGATATACTGTTCTCAAACACGACACTATACATGCTGTTGCCACCAAAATTAATACCATTAGTGTTGCTTGATATGCTGTTCTCAGACACCACACTATACGTGGTGTTGCCACTAAAACTAATACCATTATTGCTGCCTGATATTCTGTTCTCAGACACGACACTACAGTTGCTGTTGCCAAAGATAGAAATGCCAGAGCTCAAGCAATTTGTTAGATTATTCCCAGTCACAACTGTATTAAAAGAGAGTTGACCGAGGGAGATACCCCACCAACTGTCTTTGAAATAATTGTTGACCAATCTGCAACTGTTTGATTCTCTCAGTTGAACACACGTATATGCGTTGGAGAAATTGCCGTGTTGCACGGTCACGTTATAGCAGTGCATGAGAATCACCTCCCCTGCGGTTGCGGCATCTACGATTTCGTTTTCTACGTCCTCCAAATAGGTTATGGGTTTGCCGTTGAGTGTGTTATTCAGAATTGTGTTTCCATAGGATTGCTGTACTGTCAGACCATTGTCAATGAAAACATTCTCTGTAATTATTCCGTCTGAAGCATTATTGAGGACGATTCCATTATGGTTGCGTTCTGTCAAGTTGTTTCCGGATATAATGCAGCCATAGGCGTCACTTACCAAAATCCCTCTTGAAAAAAACATACTCCCGTTATTTACGATGCTGAAATTCTTCACGGCGGCGCCGCTGGCGGTTACCTCCACGATTGGCACGACAGCAGATGAGTTGTAAAGAATAACCGTTGTCTCCATGTCTTCACCGATGAGCGACACAGTCTTGTTCACAACAACCTTCCCATAATATGTTCCAGACCTCACGAAGACAGTGTCTTCGTTCGTGGCGTTGTTTATTGCTTCTTGAATCGTTGGAAAATCATCCGGGACTGTAATTGTTCTAGCACTTACAGGCTGACTGTAACGTGCTGACACTAACATGCTTGCCAGCAGCATCATGAGCAAAACTCCAGAGAATATTCTTCTCATAATCCTTTCCCCTTGAACTCGGTGTGTTATTATTATGGATACTTTGTATTTGAAACTTGCCAAACTAACCTATAGAGGAAAGTTCTATTTCTTGAAGAAGAGAAACAGAAAGAGAGGGGTTTGTGCGGGAGATTTCTCCACTGAAGTCTGATATAGCCGTACTTCCATAATAAGTCAGTGAGATGTTTTATGGAAGAAGGAGATGGCTGCATTTTAAGGATTGCAACGAAACAATGGGTTAACCAAGTCTTCGACATGGCCGTCTACTATACGAGTATCCATAGAAAATGGGCGTCAGGACAGACTATACTATTTGTGCATAAAACCCCTGTCGGCGATGCTATGGTCGGCTATGGCGTAATAGAAAGTGTCTACGAAATGGGCGAGCTTTCTGAAGAAGAAAAACACGATTGCGAAAAGAATGGTTGGAAAAGAGCCATAGAGTTCAAGTATGTTAAGCAATTTGAGAAGCCCCTGCCAGTCAAGGAAACGTTTTTGAAGGGTTCAAAACTTCGGGGAAGATATTTTCACGGGTTGAAACTTAACAAAGGCCAATTAGATTCAGTCATAGCCCAAGCTGAAAACACCTGACACTGTTGTCGAATTTGTCCAGTTTTATGGAGATTGAGTGCACCAAAAAATCTTAAAGCAACTTACCAAGTTATGGTTTCGTTATTACGGGGAGAAATGGGATGGTCAAGTACATTTTTGTCACTGGCGGTGTGCTGAGTTCTGTTGGAAAGGGAATTTTGACCTCTTCGATGGGCAAAATGCTTCAAGCGAGGGGCTTGAAGGTTACCGTCATCAAAATTGATCCTTACGTTAATGTTGACGCGGGTACGATGAATCCGTACATGCATGGCGAGGTTTACGTGACTGATGACGGCGGCGAGACGGATCTTGATTTAGGTTGGTACGAGCGTTTTTTGGACTTGAATTTGAAAATGGAGAACAACCTTACGACAGGTATGGTGTACAAGGCTGTCATTGAGAAGGAAAGGCGCGGCGATTTTCTGGGCAGATGTGTACAGATCATTCCACATGTGACTAATGAGATCAAGCATCGTATACACAATGTCTCGAAGAGTTCTAATGTCGACGTAGTTTTGACTGAGGTAGGCGGTACCGTGGGCGACATTGAGGGTTTACCTTTCTTAGAGGCTATCCGTCAGATGCGTCTGGAAGAAGGCTTTGAGAACACTCTGTACGTGCATGTTGCTCTGGTTCCAGTTCTAGACGTTACAAAGGAGATGAAGACGAAACCACTTCAACACAGCGTTAACGAGTTGCGACGTATCGGTATTCAGCCTGACATCATTGTTGCGAGAAGTCCAGAAATGATTGATGCAGAAATCTTGCGGAAAATAGCTTTGTTCGGCACCATACCTGAGGATGCGGTTTTCTGTTCTTACAACGTCAAGTCGGTTTATCAAGTTCCGCTTATTCTAGACGAGCAAGGTATGAGCAAATTCATCTGTAAGAGATTCGGTTTCTCGGAAGTGAATAAAGATTTCAAAGAATGGAGAACGTTTGTGGACGCTATTCTGAAACCGGAACATGAAGTCAGGATTGCCTTGGTTGGCAAATACGCTGGTCTGTCAGACAGTTACGTAAGCATGAATGAGGCACTGCGACATGCTGGAGCAGCGTGTAAGACCAGAGTCTGCATTGACTATTTAGAGTCTGAAAAGCTTGAGCAAGATCCGAAATGTGTGGAAGACTTGAAAGGTTATGATGGAATATTTGTTCCGTATGGTTTCGGTCCGAGAGGCACTGAAGGCAAGATAAAGGCAATCGAGTTTGCAAGGGAAAATGACTCTCCGTTTCTTGGGATATGTTATGGTTTTCAGTTGGCTGTGATCGAGTTTGCGCGTCATGCTTGCGGTTTGAAGGACGCAAACAGTAACGAAATCAACCCAGAGTCGCCTCACCATGTGATTGACTTAATGCCTGAACAGAGAGGAATCGAGATTAAGGGAGCCACTATGCGTTTGGGCGCGCACAAGATAATTGTCGAGCCTGAAACGATGGCTTATGCGCTTTACAGGAGCGAGGAGGTTTATGAGCGCCACCGTCACAGGTTCGAAGTCAATCTAGATTATGCTGAAACATTCAAGAAGAACGGTTTAGTGTTTTCGGGAAAAAGTACTGATGGCCGAAGAATGGAACTTCTAGAGTTGCCTGATCGTTTCTTTTTCTTCGCGTCCCAATTCCATGGAGAATTCAAGAGTCGTCCAGGAAGGCCGGATCCAGAGTACTATGGCTTCGTTAAGGCATGCTTGGATAAGAAGTTGGGCAAGTCTAAGCCTGAATTCCGTTGAATGCTATGGAAAAGTTCCTATTCTTTTTTGTTTGGGAAGAGGCGCTGGTGTTCCTGCATCATGCATCTGTTCATGACTACGATTAGTCCCGCTTGCCTTGCAGTTTCAGCTGCTTGCACGTCAACTATTGCAAGCTGCATCCAGATCACGTGTGGCATGTCGTATCGCTCCTTTAGTTTAACAGCCTGCGCTACTATGGACGGGACTTCAGCGGATGGTCTGAAAATGTCGACGATTTCTATTTTCTTTTGGATTTCAGGCGGCGTTTCGAGGAGGCTTTTGTAGCTTTTTTCACCCAAGGCTTCATCAGTAGTCGGGTTTACGGGTATGATTCTAAAGTCGTGGTCTTTTAGGTATCGAGCCACTCTGTGGCTGTCTTTGGATGGGTCTCGCGAGATTCCTACGACTGCGACGGTTTTGTATTTCGTGAGGACTTCCTTGATCTCTTTGTCGTTCAAATTTCATCATCCTTGGTTCAGTTTGATGATTGCTGGTTCCTGTACTTAAAGACTGTTTGTTTCCGTATTTCATATAAGGTGCGGTTTGGTAGTTTTTGCTGAGGAATAAACTGTTGGGCGAGAATAAATCTTCAGTGGCTGAACGTTACCGTAGTCGTTTGGACAGTGCGGCAAGTTATGGTGAAGTTTGGGAGATTGTTAAGGACACTGTGAAGTTTGCCTTGCACAAGCACAGAGTGGGCATGATGCTTTTTCTGGACGATTTACCGATTCAGCTAGGCGCCTATCATCCATTAGGTACGAATAATATCGTTTTGAACAGAGTTCTGGTGCAGATTGTCGAGGCTTCAGTTGAGTCTAAGCATGTAGTTAACGCTTTGATCTATAATCTACTAGTTCATGAATACTTGCATGCCTTAGGCGAAATATCGGAGACCAATGTTAGGCAGTTGGTCGTGGAAGTTGCCCGAAAATGCTTCGGTGAGGATCACACTGCCACGCAAGTTGCAGTGAAGAGTCCATGGACTTTGATTAAAGGGATTCCTCTGGTAGGCGTTAACCCGAGAAACCGTGTTATGGAAATTGTAAAGGACTTTGAGAAGACAGACAAGTACGTAGTGTGACTTGGGAGCGTTTAACCATTAAGCCTTTAAGTTTGCCTTTGTAATTATGACTCTTCTTTCAAAAGGTGAAAATCAAATGGTTGACCAGAGAATCGAGAAACTGGCAAAGCTTTGTGTTCATTACAGCGTAAACGTGAAACCCAAGGAAATGGTGGTTATTCAGGGAAGCGAGCAGGCGTTTCCTCTGATACATGAACTTTATAAGGAATGTTTGCTGGCTGACGCTTACCCGACAGTTATTCCGAACCTTGATGTTCAATATACATTTTTCAAGTATGCGAAGGATCATCAGATCAAATACGTTTCACCCATTGATAAGTTCATCATAGAGAATATTGATGTACAAATCGGGATTTTCTGTGAACCTAACCCTAAGAGATTGACGAATATTGACGCGTCAAAGATGAGAATGCGCGCTTCTGGCAGAAAAGAAATCACCGAGGTTTTCTTTAAGCGAGAAGCCGAAGGGAAGCTCAGGTGGACAGGGTTGCCTCATCCTATAAACGCGCAAGCGCAAGAGGCGGGAATGGCATTGCCTGAATATGAAGACTTTGTTTACAGTAGCTGTCTTGTGGAAAAGGAAGATCCAGTCGAAGAATGGATGAAGATACGCAAGGAGCAGGAGAAAATCTGCATTTTCCTCAACAAAGCAAGTGAGATTCACGTGATCGGCGAAGACACGGACCTGACTTTCAACGTTAAAGGCAGGAAATGGATAAACTGCTGCGGCGAAAAGAACATGCCTGACGGAGAAGTCTTCACGGGACCTGTGGAGAATTCCGTGAACGGTACGATACGGTTCACTTATCCAGGACTCTATAACGGCAGAGAAGTTGAAGACATAAAACTCACTTTCAAGGACGGCAAGGTGGTCAAGGCTTCGGCTGCAAAAGGTGAAGATATGCTCAAGGAGCTGCTGAAGGTTGAAGGCGCAGACAGGCTTGGCGAAACAGCTATTGGGACTAACTATGGGATTACAAGGTTTACAAAGAACATGCTTTTCGACGAGAAAATAGGCGGCACGATTCACATGGCGATTGGAGCTTCCATCCCTGAGTCAGGCGGATTGAATCAGTCAGCAATTCACTGGGACATTCTAAAGGACATGAAGAAAGACGGAGAAATCTACGCAGACAAGAAGC
>CAYHEV010000096.1:0-6422 GCA_964355725.1 uncultured Candidatus Bathyarchaeia archaeon
CGGTCAGAGGGCGCGGGTCCCACCTGATCCCATTCCGAACTCAGAAGTTAAACCGCGTTCCGTTCCCAGTTGTAGTGTGGTCTTAGGCCACGTGAACCTAGGAAAGCTGGTAGCCCCACTTCAAAATTAACATCTAAACTCGACGCAGAAATAGCTAAAACTTATAACTAAGCATTGGTAGTTTTTTGGAAAGGTGAGTTTGTGAACGCGCTAGCGGCAATGGCAACATTACAGAGTCAGCAGAACCAGCTTCTCCAGTTTCCAGGAGACAGTTCAATACAGATGATTCTGAACCTGCTATTCTATGTTATTTTTGTGGTTTTCATATTTTATGGACAGAGAATCCAAATGTACGTCATGATCAGGGAAGTTGAAGGCTCACTTTACAAACTGAAATTCATAAAAGAAGAAGGCCGCAAAATGACGATAGACACCATAAAAGAAATAGGCAAACCTCAAACCGACCCTACGGCAAGGGTTGACAAGTTCTTGGATTATTTCGTAATTGCGCCGCAGAGTCTTGACCCTGCTGGTGTCGTTTGGAAACTTGAGCACATACTTGACATTAGGGACACACGTTTTAAAGAAGAGGTTAAACTCATGGCGCCGTCCGCTGATCAAACGCAAGCGCACAATTTGGAAAACACTATTGAAGCGGCGATGGCGCTTAACTACATTTACAAGGTGATAAGGCACTTTTACCTGCTCGGCAAGAAAACATTAAGCCTATACGTTATTATGCAAATACAGATGATTCTGCCGATGATAATGCGCGAAGCAGAGGCTTATGCGAGCGCTTTGAAAGCGTTTGCTTGGGGTCAGCCAATTGGCGATGGAGCTGGAGCACTCGTAGCCGCCAAACTAACGTATGGACATGAAACGAAGAAAATACCTGAAGACTGCATCGTTGCAACCGTGCCGATAGAAGGACGCACCGCTTTCGTGATAAAAGCTGAAGGTCCCGGAGGAAATGTAGGCAAACCGGGAGATGCAATAAAGACGATCATTGAAGAGAACGAAGGGAAGATTGCATCAATAATTATGATTGATGCTGCGTTAAAACTTGAAGGTGAACAAATCGGCGAAGTGTCTGAAGGTGTTGGCGCTGCCATCGGCGGACCAGGCGTTGATCAATTCAAGATTGAGGAATCTATTTTGAAGTATCACATTCCGATTGATGCTCTGGTAATAAAGGAAGACATCGGCGACGCTGTCTCGCCGATGCGGAAGGAAATCTTTGACGCTGCCGACAAAGCTTTGGAAAGAATAAAGCAGCTTATCTTGGAAAAAACGAAGGAAGGAGACAAAGTGATAATAGCCGGCATTGGAAACAGCATTGGAGTTGGACAGTAGGAGGATGATTGAGATGGGTAAAGCTTCAACAGCCACCACGAACAGGATTTCGTCGTTCGTATTATTGGTAGTACTCATAACGTTAGTGCTTTCGTTTACAGCTCTGATATTGTCGTTCACGGTGCTCGGTTCAAACCCTGACGCTTCATGGATTCTGCTGTTGATGGGATTCGTGGGTGTGGCACTGTCCACGCTTGTGCTACTTCAAGCAAGACGGCGGATGCTACGACTAAGAATTGTCGCTGCCCCAGTGAACACAACGATTGAGTGCAAGAAATGCGGCTTCAAAAGCGTCAGAGAGTATCAACGCGGTGACTACATCTTCAAGGAAGTCGAACCGTGCCAAAAATGCAATGACAAGATGTTGATAACAGCGATCTACAGAGAAGTCAACGAAAAGGAAAAAGAAAAGGAAAGGTCGCCCTTTCTAGGTTAAGATTTCGCACCCGTCCTTGACTATTAGTACCGTGTGTTCCGCTTGGGCAACAGTTTTTCTGCTCACTTCAACGAATATCGGATAGTACATTAGAGCTTTGGATGATAAGAGTTCTAGGAAAGCCTCTTTATGATGTTCCTTCGGTACTATTCCCTGCAACCATCGTTCAGCAAAAGGCAGAGTTCTGAAATTCTCCTCAATATGTTTCAAAAGCTCCTTTGCATGTGGGTTTTTCAATGATCTGGATTTGACGAAACGGAAAATCGTGATTACTTGGCCATCCTCAACTTTGCCTGTTGCCTTTGGCAGAGTTACGAAGGGTTCAATGGCATACAGTTCGCCCAGCTTGATTTTTGAAGAGAAAATGTGCGATACATTAGGTATGGAAGTGCCTGCATGTATGAGATATCGACCAACTTGATGACCCGTCAGGTTTGAGATCGGCTTAAAACCGCGAGATTTTATCGTGTTTTCAATAATTGCCCCTAGTTTTGACGTGGACATTTCTGGTCGGATATTTTCGACTGCTGCCTTCAATGCGCGTTCAGCCGTTTCCACCATGCTCCTATACTCTGGATCAAAACATATCGTTACTGCAGTGTCAGTTACGTACCCATCTACATGAGCTCCAATGTCAACCTTGACAACCGACTTATCTGGAATTACATGATCATCGTTTGGCGGAGACGTGTAATGGGCAGCCACCTCGTTTACAGAGACATTGCACGGAAAGGCAGGTTTCCCGCCCTTTGTCTTTATGAGGTGCTCTGCTTTCTCGCAGACTTCAATAATAGGCATGCCTTCGCGTACGAAATCTTTCATTTCTTCTCTGGTTTCTCTGAGAATCTTTCCGGATAAACGGAATTTTTGAAGAGCTTCCTTATCATAACCGTTCATTGACGTCACGGTTTTTGTTTTATTAACGCTAGTCTTGTTTTGGTTTAAAAGGTTTAGTGAAAGGTTGAGTAGCTCGGGTAAAATGATGAAGTTGCAGCGTTGAGAGCAAGGATAGCCTGTCAGTTTTTGCTCTGCGAATGTTTATGGTTTGGGCTTGGAGACTTTGATTTTGAGAGTGGCAAACTTGTTTCCGCCCAGGTGAAAGATCATCCTTGCCTTTTTCAAGTTGTATGCGCCTGCAAAGACTCCTTCGTTGGCATGAGCTGCAGTTATTTCGCCGATGAATATCGTATGGTCGCCTGTCGTCAGTTGGTTGTGAAGCTTGCATTCGATGTTGGCTACGCATTCCTTGATCATGGGTGTTTTCACGTTTTTAGCAGGTAGCGGTGTGAGACCTGTTTCCTTGAATTTGTCATGATCTCTGCCACTTACTCTGCCGCAGAACATAGTTTCATTCAGTAGTTCCATTGTCGGTATGTTGATTATGAACTCCTTTGATTCTTCGATGAGAGTATGCGAGTATCTTTTGGGTGCGATGCTTATGGCGACCATTGGCGGATTTATTGAGGTGGGCATTGCCCACGCTAAAGTTATGATGTTGGATCTTCCATTCTTTCCTACGCACGAAACTAGAACAGTGTGCATTGGATGAAGAAGCCTGTAGGCAGATGAAAGATTGACTTCTGTTTTTTCTGACGTGTGAATCCCGTCTTAGCGTTTGATGTGGAACTTGTCAATCGTGTTTCTTGCTTTTTCCCGTTTCTTCTGATGTTCAGCGAGGAATTTGTTGATTCTTTCTGTCAAATCCTTTTTACAGTCGCCGCATAGCGTTTCGCCCGCTCTGCATTTTCTTTCTCTGTCAACGATTTTTTTGTCGTCTTCTTCGAAGAGATAAAGGAAGTATTGGTAGATTGTGCAGATGTCTGGGTTGCCGCCGTTTTTCTTCTGTTCTGCGACTGTTCCTTTGCCACCTGTAAAAGCATGCCAGACTTTTCGTTTCACAACTTCAGGCGAGTCTATGGTAAATATTGCGGTTTCAGGCTCTGAGGCACTCATTTTTCCACCTACTCCTAGTCCCGGCAGAAAACGGTTGTGAATCTGGGCTGGTTTGTAGCAGCCGAGTTTCGGAGCAATGTCCCGCGTGATTCGCCAGAATGGGTCTTGGTCGATGGCTGCAGGAATAAGTGCTGGAAGGTTTTCGCCGGTCACTTTCTTGTGTATGAAGCAGGGTACTGCTTGTACGGCTGGCCAGAACACCCAACCGAGGTTTGTGCTGTCCTGAAAACCAAACGTAGATTTTGCTGTTGAGTAGGTTATGCGTTTAGCAACTTCCAAAGCGATGTCATACAACAAATCGATGTCTTGCACGTCATAGATAATGAAGGTGTTTTCTGGTTCAAAGCCCAAAGCAACGAGATCCAAGGCGTTTTCGTAGCCAAATTTGCTTGTTTCCGCAAGGTTTGCCTCGTCATCTACCACGAATTTCTCGTCGTCAGTCATCTGAAAATAAAGCCTAGTGTCAAACTTGTCTTGCAGGTGTTTCGTGAAAATCCAGGGGACAAGGTGGCCTATGTGAACTGGACCTGACGGGCCTCTGCCAGTGTACAAGACGAATTTTGTTCCCTTCTCATACAAGTCTAGAACTGTGTCAAGGTCGCGGTGTGAAAAGAACAGTTTTCTTCGAAGTTGGAAGTGAAGCTCGCCCGTATGTTTCGATATTCTATCCATTAACTCTTTGGTTAAGGGTTGGGTGCCGAACTCACGTATTAGCCGTTCATAGTCGACTTTGCCCTTAACTTCCCAAGGAGTGACGATCATTTCGTTTTTTTCTTCATCAGTCAAATGTATGCCGCCTACGTGGATATGTTTCCTATACAATTCGTGAAAACATATTAGCCTTATGTCGACATAAACCTCAAATAGTGTTCTATGGATTAAAGAGACCATGCCATTACAATATGAGTCTCCTGAATTCAATGAGGAACTGAAGAAAAGAGTAAATGCCAACGGTGAATATCGTGAAAAAGCCAAAGGAATGAACTGGAAAACCCTGATCACCGTCAAAGATGTTCTCTTTTCAACATACTCAAGCTACAGCGACGGTGAACTGGTCGAACGGAAACACGTTGCGCCAAACGAATTTGAAGAATGCAAAGAGAAAGCTGATTTCAAGATAGAAATTCCAACTTACGACTTGTCAACAGAAATAGCTTCTGGCAGAAAATCCGTTGAGAAATTGTTTTTGAGCGGTGTGATAAATTTGGACGGGGCTATTTTCAAGGCTTTGCAATACAGAACCGCAGCGGAATTAATCGCGAAGATCACGGCTGATCTCACAAACGAATCAGTTATCCCGTCAAAGGAAGAATTCATGAAAACACTACGCAAACAAGGACTTTTGTAAGCGGATAAATACTGTGCCAAAAAGCCCGCAACGTCCTAGGCGGTTTGATGTTTCGAAATTCTTAAGATTTTTGGATTAGCCCGCGCGATAAAACTTTACCCCAACCAACCAACATACACTACTGGCAGAAGCAGAATACTGCCGCTTGGTTGGTTGGAGCTTGTTCATTTTGAGCAGCTAGCATCAAAGATTGAATCAATTATTCTTCCGTAAGTAATAAGAACTTAGAATCCAATCATATTATGTTGACAGGTTAGCATGGAGAGGGTTTCATGGCTTCAGTTGAGTACATTCAAAACGGCCGATACGCCCTGTTGAAGAAGCTTGGAGAAGGCGGAAAGGGCATCGTTTACAAGGCCAGAGACACAGCTTTAAACCGCATTGTTGCAGTTAAGATGCTCAAAAGCGCTGTGACAAGTGAAGAGGCGCACTCACGGTTCATGACTGAAGCCCAAGCAGTGGCTAAACTCAATCACCCGAACGTTGTTTCTATTTATGACATTGGCAAAGAAGATGGGAAACAGTTCTTCGTGCTCGAGTTTGTTGACGGAGAGAGTCTGCGTGACCTGATGCAGACTTATCCCGAAGGCAAATGTGACGTTCAGACCGCCTTGAGGGTTGGTATGGACGTTTGTGGCGCTCTTCGGTACGCGCATTCTGAGAAGGTTCTGCATCGTGACATCAAGCCTGAGAACGTGATGATTACTAAGGATGGCAATGCGAAACTGATGGATTTCGGCCTGGCAAAAATGATCGACCAGCCCAGTGTCACGCAAGAGGGAGTGATCGTTGGCACCGTAGCTTATGTTGCTCCCGAGGCAGCCTTGGGAAAGGCTGCAGATTCCCGTTCTGATCTGTACTCTTTTGGTGCAGTCTTGTACGAAGCATTGTCAGGAAAACCGCCTTTCCCAGGAGACGACCCCATCAAAGTTATTTTCGGACACATTAATGATCATCCAGTTCCTTTGGCGAAACAGAACCCGAAAGCTCCACAAGCTTTGGCTGACTGCATAATGAAGCTCTTGGAGAAGGAGCCTGAGAAAAGGTACCAGTCCGCTGAAGACTTGCTGAAAGTACTGAGAAATGTTTCTGAAGAGTTCTTGAGGGAGACTCTTGTGCCCATGCACGCGCAAGGGGTCGTTGTTCCGGTTCCTCGCCCTATCGCTGTTCGGGAAATTCAGCTTATCAATAGAGTTGAAGAAATGAATCTTCTCAGACAAGCGGTTGACAGGACTGTCCGTGGTGAGGGTGGTCTTGTTTTTCTATATGGAGAGGCTGGAATCGGCAAGACAAGGTTGGCCAGAGAGCTTAGAGCTTATGCGCGCTTGCGTG
>CAYHEV010000097.1:0-6085 GCA_964355725.1 uncultured Candidatus Bathyarchaeia archaeon
CTTTGTGCGGTGCGTATATGACTTTCAGTATTCCGTATGCGACCAATTCTTTGTGCTCCGTGCATAGGTTGTTATTTCGTCTTTTATTAATGGTTTGCTACATTCCCTGTTTCAGTCGTCTATATGTTACGTAGTCTACGTATTCCAAGAAGGGGTTTTCTGCTTGATACTTGACTGTTAACCTTTGACGTTGTCTTTTGTCAAGTATCTGGCTGGTAACGATGAGCGAGTATGCGTCACTGCCTGCTCCTGAACCGTAGCTGGCAACCAGAATGCGGTTATCAGGTTTGGCCACGTCCAAGACAGCAGCTAGCCCAACGGGTGAAGCACCTGAATAGGTGTTGCCAAACTTGACCACTTGGAGCATAGGCATATACTGTTCTTCTTTGAATCCGAGTTCTTTTGCGATTCTCACTGGGAACTGTACGTTGGGCTGGTGAGCAACGAAGTAACTTATGTCGCTTGTTTTCAAGTTAAGTCGTTCCATCAACTTTTTGGCTGACTTCCTGACGTGTTTGAAGTATGCAGGATCTCCAGTGAATCTTCCTCCGTGCATTGGGTGTTGTTCACCGTCTCTTCGCCAGAAGTCCGGAGTGTCTGAAGTGCAGGAGTACCAACCTTCGATTTGGGCTATTACGTCATGTTTTCCGAAAATGAAGGCTGCCGCACCGTACCCAACGAAAAGATCCAACTCTCCGCCTGGGCAGTCCCTCGGTGCTGCTTGCGAGTTGTCTGCGCCTATGACCATGGCATATTCTATGTTTGATTTCGGATAGCTAACAAGTGAGGTTGCATCTTTGAACATGCTGGTGGCAGCTTTGCAAGCAAATTCCGTGTCTACTGCATCTACTCCTTGTACGTCTTCGTCTTCTTCGCCGAGTTTCAGAACTTGTGCAACTTTTGAGGCTATTGGTTTAACAGCGTAGGGATTTGATTCTGAGCCGACGTAGACCTTGCCGACATGTGAACTGTCGATTCCCGCGTGGATCAGTGCGAGTTTTCCAGATTCCACAGCGGCAGTTATCGAGTCTTCGTCAATGAATGGAACTGAACGTTCGATATCTCCTTCTTTTATTCTGAATTTTGAGGTGTAGACTCCGTAACCGACTATGCCTGGTGAATCATATTCTTTGCTGGGCTTGACAATCTTGTATTCTTGGTGTGGATAGTATTCGTCGGCGAAGGTAAATGCTAGAGAAATTGTTGGGATAATGTCGCTCTTGTCCACCGAATAGCGTCTTCGGAACCTCGGAACAACATTTCTTCCTTCAAGAGTTGAAAAGTCAACTTCCTCCATGCAGAATGCCGTTCGATCTGTCAGTCTTCCAGGAACGCGTATTTTTCCGTCATGGAAAGACACTATGCCGTAAATATAGTTGCCTAACTTTGTGAACTTGTTCGTCGGTTCGTTGATAAGGGTGCAAACTTCTAATGTGCCTTTCTCGTAGAACAAATCTGTGTTGGCCATTTTACCGTAGCTTTTTCTTCCACAGTTTCCACAGTAGTCCCTTATTTCAAAGTACTCTTTTCCGCATGTTAAGCAGCGGGTTCCTTTCAGTCTGTCTCCGAGGTAGGAGACTCTTCTCTCTATTGGTTCACTACTCATTTCTAATCTCTCTCCAGAATGTGAACGTAGCCTTTGGTTCCGAAGCCTTCAAGCTCAAGCATGCACCCGTATTTTAGTTCTTTGTCACTCTTGATTTGTCTTTCACTAGCTTCGCCTCTCAACTGCTTGAAAAGTTCGAAGATCTGGGCGCCGCCAGTAGCGCCTAAGGGATTGCCATCAGCTTTAAGTCCTCCGTTCATGTTTACGAAAAGTTTCTTTCCATCAATTTCATAATAACCCTTGTAATCTTTGCAGCTTTCGTAAATGCTTCTCCACGCTTTTCCATACCCGCAGAATCCTAAATCCTCAAGCGAAACCATCTCCATGACCGTGGACTGGTCATAGAGTTCAACAAGCTGGATGTCCCAGGTGTCTATCTGAGCCATTCTTAAAGCGTTTTCCATTGCCATTTCAGTTACGAGAAAGTGCGTAAGATCATCTCTTGCTGAAAAGGTCAGGTAATCCGTTGCTGAAGAGGATCCAGAAATGTAGACTGGTTTATCCGTTAATTTCTTGGCAACCTCCTCATTAGTCAAGATGATAATTGCCGCACCATCAGAAACAGGTGCATAATCATATAGCCCTAAAGGTCTACGTGCCTCTTTCCTGGCGTTCAGGACTTGCTCAACCGTTATTTTCTTCTGATATTGTGCATACTCGTTCTTGGTTGCATGTAAGTGGTTCTTGGTTGAGATTTGTGCCAAGGCATTGCTCAGTTTTTCAAGGTTTTCGCCTGTCACGCAATATTTTTTGATGTAGGCTCGAAGCATTAGTTCGTGGTTTGCTTCCGGTGTGCATCCTGCATAGTAGCTCCATGGATCTTCTAGGAGCATCAGATCGTCTCGGATTTTGTCCCAACGGTCTGTCATTTTTTCTATTCCGCCAACCAGAACCATCTCGTATCTTCCAGCCTGAATTGCGTTGCAGGCGCTTGACAATGCTGAGCTAAACGATCGGGTTACTTCCATCGGCACGTGAAGTTCGGTGAGTTCTGACAGGAATCCTTCCTCTAACCCGAGTTTGTTTGTGATTGGCAGAAAGTAATCGGAGAGATAGCAGGCTTGTAGGTCTTTTCGCTCGATATTTGTCTCCATCGAAGCTTTAAGCCAAGCTTCTTCGATCAGTTTTTCCGGTTCTTTCTCGTAGTGTTCTCCAAACCTTGTTCTTCCAACAGCGACTATGGTTGGACGAGTTTGCATTCTCTTAACCTTCTTAATCAGCAATATTCCCTTTCGCGATGGTTTTTAAGTGTTTGCCGTCTTGCAGAAAATTTATAATCATCACGTTAGAATAAATCTCGGAAGTTAAGTGATTTGAATGGCAATTGTCCATCTGTTTCCGTGTGTCTTGTATCAGAGTGCGGCGCTCAGTGCACGAGATTCTTGGTGGAATGTCATCCCTCAGGGAGTTCGCCTCCTTTTCTCGCTCACGTTCTTCTTCATAAATCTACTAGTCCTAACCGGAGTTCTTTATCTTTCTGGGCTGATAATTGTGGGAAAGCGACGTGCTCTTTTGTCGGACGCTCTGCTTATTGCTTTTGTCGGATCTGTTTTGAGTGTTGCGTTCTTTCTCTTTATCCCATATGGTTTAGTTGCTTCGTTACTCAGCATTTTCGTTTGGCTGCTCTTGATCAGACGACTTTATGAGACGGGCTGGCTTGGAGCGATCGCAGTAGGCCTATTGGCCGTAATAATTTCCTTGGTAATCACTGTTCTATTGGCCTTGACTTTCGGCATCTTCTACGAAGTATTCGAACGGTTTCTCCTGTTCATAGTCTAGTTCTTGTAGCCAGTTCCAAGATTGCCTAATGAGGGAAAACGCAAGGCTTTGTTGGCCAGTTTACCAACTGAAATATTTGAAGGATATAGCCCTATGTTTGCTCGTTGATTCTGATTCCGCGCTTTTCTAGCTCGCCTAAGAACAACTTGAAAAGTGACTCATTCGCACCTAACTTTTCCGGAGGAACAACGCCTTTCTCCTTTATCTTATTCTTGAGCATCAGCTGTGTAACGATTGACGCCGGATAAGCTGTGGTTCTAGCCATAGCCGTTACCGCGTTTTTTTCGTCTTGGCGGTCTAACATATGGTAGACATAGCTTGTCTGTTTACCTTTTCTGACGCCTGAAACTTCAACCTTTAGCGCCACAATGTCTTTGGCATTTGGTTTCCAGAGTTTCTGTTTTAGGAGTTTTACAGTGACTTTTCTCGGCGACACGTTTACATTTTCTATGTCGACCTGTTTCTCGTCAAAAAATCCTAGTCCTTCAAGCGTTTTTATTTTTTCAGCATGGCCCGGGTATCTCAGCGTCTTCTCCCACATATCATCAACATTCCTCACCGTGTGCATCAACGTTCGAAGTCCATCGGTGAAGAAGGCTTCGAATTTCCCGACGTGTGGGAAGTCAATTTCCTCTAACCCAGTCAGTGGCTCCACGTCAAATTTCTTGCCTTTTCTGACTATTCCTGCTTTTCGCGTGTATTCATCAATCAAACTTTCCGGAGACCATGTGATAGTATATCCCAAAGGCGGAACGGGTTTTTCTGGAAGACCGCCGACCATTATGTGAACGGCTTGAACAGCGTCAAGCTTTCTTATTGCATGTCCGACAAGAAAATTGCTGATGCCTGGTGCCAATCCGCAGTCTGGAACGATTGTTACGCCTGCTCTTAAAGCCTTGCCATTCAGGGTTAATGGGTTTTCAGCCATGTAAGAAACATCAACTAGATCTTTGCTTGTTTCGATGCACGCTTCAGCCAAGCGGTAACCGAGTTTTCCAGGTAGAAATCCCATGACTATGTCAAAGTCTCTCAGGGTTTTGATCAGTTCGTCGTCGTCTGTTACGTTCAATTGAACCCATGAAACGTTACTTGTATCTATTTTTTCAGCAACTTCTTTGGCTCTTTTCCGTTCATTGTCGGCAACAACAATTTCAGTTGAAGGAGTGCTCTTGGCTAGGTCTTCTGCCGCAACAGAACCTATGTTTCCACAGCCTAAGACTAGTGTTTTCATAGATAGTAGTCAAGTTGATTTTTTCATTAAAGCTTTCCTAACAGAATTGGCAAGACGCATCATGCAAAGCGGCTTCTTGCCTTTTTCAGTGTGTTATGTTTGATTAGTCTGAAAATCTTATATATCGCCATAGCGTTTATACGTTTGAGCATCATGGCTGAAATCTGTCCAACATGTGGGCTTCCCAAAGACTTGTGCGCTTGCAGTGAAATAGGAAAAGAGCAACAAAGAATCCGGATCAGACTTGAAACACGGAAGTTTGGCAAACCATCAACCGTAGTGGATGGTTTAGATGAGAAGAACACGGATCTTCCGAAAATAGCTCAGAAATTGAAAGGTTTTTGCGCATGTGGTGGAACCGCGAAGAACGGTCAGGTTATGCTCCAGGGAGACCATCGCGAGAAAGTTCGTCAATTTCTGGTGGAGCTTGGTTATCCGGAAGAGAACATTGCGCTTCAGTGACTGCAGCGTAGATAGGTGCAGACCCCAAAATGAAATTGCTGGAAAACATACGAGGAGTATTCAAGACACTGAACCATCGGAAGGCGTCAAAAAAATATTGTCCGAGGTGCGGCTGTCCAAATATTCATTTGTCGACAAGCCTTGATTATTGGTTGACTCCACGAAAATATGTTTGTGATGAATGTGGTTATGTTGGTCCAGTATTTATGGAGCTGGAAAAAGAGGAAAGTTGCGAATAGTCTTCCATTACTCTGGGAGTTCAAGCTTCAACTGTTTCTTTAGAGTTTTATAGCGGTTTCTTACGGTGACTTCAGTCACTCCTGCGGCTTCAGCAATGTCTTTTTGTGTCTTCTTCTCGCTGTTTTGCAGGCAAGCAATGTACAAGGCTGCAGCGGCTAAACCCATGGGGTCTTTGCCTGCAGCGGCTCGTTTTTGTCTGGCTTGGCGGAGAATCTGTATGGCAATTCCCTGTGTCTTGCCTGAGATTCCTGTTCGTTCTGCGATTTTTGAGACGTATGTTAGTGGGTCAGAGATGGGCATATGTACGTCGAGTTCGCGTAATAGGAGTCTGTAGCAACGTGCGACGTCTTTTCTGTCTACTAGGCTGGCTTCAGCTATTTCGCGGAGTGTTCTCGGCGTTCCGCTTCCACGACAAGCTGCGTAGAGTGAAGCGGCGGCGATGGCCGCGATTGATCTGCCGCGGACTAAGCCTTTGTCTAGGGCTTTGCGGTAGATGACTGCTGCTTTTTCTTTGATTGGCGGTGGAATGTAGACTTTGTCTGATAATCTGTCGAGTTCAGCCATTGCTTGGGCTAGGTTTCTGTCTATTGAGGAATGTACTCTTGAACGTATTTGCCATTTTCTGAGACGCCACATCTGTAGGCGTGTGGATAGCGGAAGTTTTCTTCCGAAGGCGTCTCGGTCAACTTGGCTTATGGCTGTTGATAGTCCTTTGTCGTGAACGGAATAGGATGTTGGGACTCCAACGCGGCTTCTTGACGCTTTCT
>CAYHEV010000098.1:0-6037 GCA_964355725.1 uncultured Candidatus Bathyarchaeia archaeon
AGACGAATTCGAAGCCGACTTCCAGGAGTTTGCGAGCTTCTTCAACTGAATTGGCGCTGTTGGCGGGTCTATTGAGCCGTCAGCCCTAATGTAAATGGTTCCTTCTGCTTTAACCGTTGGCGTAGCCATCAAAGCTACGGTTATTAACAGCAATGAAAAGAATATACCAGAAATAGTTTTCTTCAACAATTCCCATTCTCCTCTAGCATATAAAGCACGATAGGATCTCCAGATACCATAATTGAAACCATAGGACCGCCATTCAAAACTTAACATGACTCCTGAAAATCTTTAAAGTTGAAAAACCGACTGTTCCAGGAGAAAAAAAGGTTTTGAGGGAGATTTCTCCAAGATAGGTCCATGATGCGATCTATGACTGATTATAAGGGAATAGAACTTACTTCTATAGCGTGTTGCAGAAAAACCTTTAATGCAATTTGAGATACTATGCATTTTGGGAGAGAAAGGATTGAAATGCAAAGGAAGACTGTTTCTGTAACAATGCTATCTTTACTGCGCGCCATTATTGTATTTCCTTTTTGCACGAAAGAACAAGTTCTCTTTATATGAAGGAGGAGTTGGGATTAGACACATATTAGCTCGTGATGAGTTTCATCGTTGGGATTCATTTCGCTCTTTCACTGTGGATGATAACAAGAAGCAGTTCAAACTGAAAAAGTCTATAGGTTCTATTATTTTGACATCAACAGAGAATTTCAATGAGGTTAGACGAATACTCTCTGAGCATATCTCTTCTCCACATAAATAAAGTGTGCGTGCGCCGATCTATCATACACGAGTCACAAGGACAAATGTGGCAAGGTCCTCATTAGGTGACGTGCCTTCGTGCGCTAAGGCTGTTTTCTGATGTGTTTAGCTAGACGAAAGGATATGTTTGGAGACGCCAAGGACGGTTGGATGCCTGCTTCCAGATTGAACCATCTACAAGGATTATGTGGGTCTGCCTTTCTGTCCTTGCTGCAAACAAGTGCTCTTAAACCCTCATCACAGTCGTAGTTTGTACTTACCGCAAAAATGCTTCCATTCACACTTTTGGAGTAGTCACTCCCAACCTTAGTTGGCAGTCCTAAATCATCGTCCCATTTTTCTATGTAACCATAGAAGCTGGGTAGTTTCGGAACCTCTGTGACTTTCCCTTTGGTTATGTTATAAGTATTGTAGTAGTATTTCTCTATCTTAGCTTGATATTGAACCATTTCTACTCTTGACTGTTCAATAAGCAACGGGACTTTTTCTTTTTTTGTAGTAGGAATCTGCAATCTAGCACTGTATTTCCCGTCTTCACTCGGAAACGCTAGTAAAGAATCTACCCACTCGTTTTCGCCAGTTATGAAGTCTATTTCCACGTTTGGACTGACTCGTGTCAAATGGTCTCTTGCCTTGCTCCATTGAGACGAAGTCAGCATGAAGTAGTCAGAACCTAGGTTTTGAATGAGTAGTTTGGCTTCGAACCAGTTTATGTTCGTCAGAACTCTATTGCCAGCTATTCTGACTTTGGTTTTCGCTACAGCAACGTTCAATCTGGGAATGACCGCAAAATCTTCTGGCTTCAGCTCAGCCAATTGATACTTTGTAGCCTTTTCTAGCATGACCTCCAAAACCGATGCTAGCAGTATAAGTTTTTCTCCCACCCTGAGTTTCAGCCTTCCCTCATACGAAGGCCAACCTTGCCCTGTTTGCAAGCTGGTCGCCTCTTTTGAGGAGAATAGTAAAGCGTTTTTTGAGGCAGCAGCACGCACTAAGCGAGCATCGATTGCACATATGTGCCATAGGACAACTGTTATTAACATTTCAGATGATAACGTATCAGGTTCATGATGATTTCGGGGAGACCTTACACTAATGTTTCATTTCACTGCTCAAGTGTGCAGGTAACAAGTGAAAAGGATGCAAACGGAGAAAACTGGAAAACCATCCCAAGAATCTCAAAGTCAGGCAGAAGAGTTGGTCAGAAAGGCGTTTTCACTGGAAAAGACTGATCCTTCAGAAGCTCTCGCCCGCTACGATAAAGCACTAGCAGAATCGCCGAAATACTACCGTGCTTTAGCCTATAAAGGCCTGTTCCTCGAAAGACTAGGGAAACAGAGAGAAGCCAAAGATTGTTTCAGAAAGATTTCATTGACCGACCTCTTAGTCTTAAATGTGGCTCTTCCAACTGCAGGTTGGATTATTGGAGACTTGATTATTGCAGTCGCATACTTGATTCGAGAAGCTACTTGGCTTGCATCTATTGTTGGCATCCTCGGTCTATTGATCGCACTTTTTTCTTTCTACGCACTGAAGAAGCATGGGTTGTGGGCATTGAAATTGTTTATCAAGAGAATGTGACAAGGGTTCGCTTTTCCCGGAAGGAGAACAGATTCGCCAGATTAGTGAACGAGACAATTCGGGCACGATAATGCTTTAGATGACATTGCATTACTCCTGCCTAACTGGCGTGATTTTCGGCAAATGCTGTCGTTTGTGAAGTGAAGAGGACGCACATCTTAGGAATTGCATCCACGCAAGTGATAGAAGCCCAAGACATGTCGTAGCGAACCAGAGCGCCAGAGAAAATCACAGCTAATGTCAGATCTGTTGGCACTTCTGCTGCTTTCGGGAAACATTTGTTCCTCTTGTGACTTGTCTATTTAGACAAGGTACCGGCTGAGCTTTGAGACTTTCCCGCCTTTTCTTCCGAATATTTCTTTGCGTTCAAGTACGCCATGTAGAAGAACATCCCGCCAGCAAAGTATTGGAAGAGGGAAACGACGAATGAGGCAACTAAGACACCGGCTAGGAAGCACACTACACCCATAAGTCCGCTTGCAACAGCAAGGACAAGTCTTGCTTTCGGGGAGACTCTTCTTCCGCTTTTCATGTGACCAAACTTGCTTTGAATCTTGCCAGATTCTTAAGGCTTGTGTAAGGCTTCAGATCTGCGACACCTAAGTTCTTGAAACAAGCTTACCTAGACTCTTTTTCAGTTCCTTTCTTAGTCTTAGAAGTCCAAAATATATCTTCTCGCATTTCCTATGTGATGCCAGTCCCGGTATTCTTTGTCAGCGAAGCCTAGAGATCAACATCATTTGGTTTAAAGTAGCTTGTTTGTTGAGGGTTATTCATCGCAAGGCGACCTTTGCTTCCAGATTGTGCCTAGGCTTTGGGGCTTGAATTGAGCCTCTTTTCCCATTTTTAGATAAAATAAACGCTTGAGTGTCCGCTTTTAGACGGTTGCATGCGCTGCAATGCTGATGAACATGAGAAGGAGGACAAGATGTCCACGGAAGCCTATGAAATCGAAGAAGTCTTTGACATGTTTCATGGGGGAGGCGGAGAAGGTTCGGCAAGTTGTTTTCATGTCTTCCAGCCACCCTTTTCTTGGCCCGCGCGCGTAATGAAGCCGCACTTGGGGCAGTTCCAGTTAGAGTCAATAGGAGTTTGACAGAATGTGCATAAGAGTGTATTCCTCGGCTCGCGCAGGCCATCGCATACGCCAAATTGTGGCTCAGTAAGGCGCACAGACTCTGGAGTAGGCTTGCGTTAACTGCGAAAAAGTAACTACTGGTGACTCTTTGGTTGTTGGTGCAGAGCGGTTTCGCAGGGCTTCCGCATTAGGGTCGAATTCTCGGTTGAATTTTCGATACTTGTAGATCAAGATCGGAGTACCTATCGCGCTAAGAACCGTTGGCAATGGAAACACCGCATCCCGTATCTCAAGAAGCATCACCTTGCTTAGATTAAGCGAAGCCAAAATGACAAGACTCCGTGCATAAGAATAATCGGAAGCGCACGCTCACAAGAGAAGCTATTAGTCTAGTTTCTCGCTGCATTTCCAGCAGATCGTGGCACTCGGGCTATTGAGGTGCCCATTTCTGCACATCTTTCGACCACTAGGGCCAATTCGCTTCGGAGCATTCTTCTTGCCCGAATAGTCATAAGCGTGAAACAAAACATACCCAGTATACGGGGTCTCCTTCAATAGTGCGCCACATTTTGGACAAGCAAATTCAGACAAGCTAGAGCCGACAAAATCTTTGCGGGTACTAGCGCATTCTTGGCAATACAGGCCGCCGCAGTTTGAACACTGCCCAGCTGGCAGCCAGGGTACCCTCGTTTCCTGCATAACATATGTCTTCTGAGTCGTGTCAAGGTTTCTTGGTACAGACCAGCTTCTTCCACACTTCAGACAGCTTAGCTTGATCTCTCTTTTCAGAAACCTTCCAAGTGCACTCATTGCGGGAGCCTCAGAATAACTGGAACTCTGGGCTTCTTAACCCTTGAGTATCACAATATTCTGATTCGATAGACACATAGTGAAAAAAGAAGGCCCAGCAACATTGAAGCAGATAGCTGAGTAATAGCTTTTTAGGAAACGTCAGCTTCCTAGACCAGTGGTGAAGAAATGCATGAAATGAAGAGACCGTTAGGTTTGACCTTGATCTCAATATTCTGGTTTTTAGGAAGCCTATACAACTTCATTGTGGGTTTGAGGACAATAAAGATAGACTTAGACTCGATGCCTCTGCTTTCGGACCCTTCCTTGCCTCAATGGTTCCAGTTCGGGCTTCCCGCAGAACTTGCGCTAGGCATCTTTGTTGTCATATTTGCGTCCGTCCAATTGCTTACGATCTACGGTCTACTAACCAGAAAAGCGTGGTCATACAAGCTAGCTTTGACAGTGCCGGTACTGGTTATCATCAGCTGGTGCGCTCAGGTTGCACTGTACACGTCTGCTCCACCCTCACTAGGTTTAGTCACTCCATCTCTGTTTCTTGGACTTGGTGCTGGTATATTCTGGCTGTGCTTATTTTGGTCATACTTGAGGCGACCTCTAGCGAAACAGTATCTATTGCGAACGCCCTCTAAGACAACCCCTCAACTTCAGAACCCAATCACCCCAGTGTCTAGCACTGTTGACTCCCAATCTCCTAGGTGGACACAATTCGTTCGTTGCCCTGGCTGTGGCCACCAAAACCGGCTAGAAGCCAACTACTGTGAAAAATGCGGGCAACCAAGATCACAAATGAGGGAGACACCTTCTCCGCCTCCTCCTTAGGCTAGCGTGAATGAAGCTTGAAACGTGAACCCTGGACCCAAGATATTCGCTAAGACAATCAATAGAGTGCTAGGGTTTCGCCCGGTTGGCGCGCGCGACATATAAAACAAGACTGAGCCTCAGCTTGGATTCGATATAAAAAGATTACTAGCATCGCGTGATTTGCGAGGCCTTGTTCTTGCTCCATATATGGGTTCTCAGGAGAAAAAACTCGGAGGTAAGCCGACAAGTATGCGCACTGCTACGATTGCAAACATGGTTACGCAAACAATCCCTCCAATCCAGCTGGGAACCTTTGTGCTGATCGTTCGGAATGTTATCTTGTTCACGAAACGGGCGAAATAAAAGTAAAATCCGAAACCAATGGCTGCACCAACTATTAACCCTATAAGTCCAAGCACATAACCCATTGCTGGTATTCTGCCGCCTGTGCTAAGCCACACGAAACCTTCTGGAGCCAATGTAGGAAAAACGAGAAGGGCCAGACCGCCGAGAGCAAGAACTATGCCTATTATGCCGCAACAAATGCCTGCTAGGGACGTTACAATTGTCCACAAGCTTCCTATCGTGAACCGTGGTGTCCTTGAGGTTACGGGTTTCATATTCTCAACTCTCTCAAACAAGACAAAACCTTTCCAGTGCCAGCAAATGCTGAAGATAATTGGAGAAATCATAAGAATCCTGAACGGCGCGTCAATGAATATGTTGGTGAACTTGGTGAACGTGAAACTAGCAATCAATAGAGCGCATCCTGGAAATCCGCCGAGGAGGCAAGAAATAGCTGACTTTCTATGCACAGAGAATGCAACGAGACCAAGGCTGTACGCGACTCCCATTATCATCATCATTGGGTAGCTGATGAAAATCAGGAATGCAAACAAAAGCGTGGGGACAGCGGAGAAATCCAAATAGCTAGATCGAGACGGGGGAATCACAGCCAGCAACAACAATGCGGGAATCGCCAGAATTCTCAAGATG
>CAYHEV010000099.1:0-5948 GCA_964355725.1 uncultured Candidatus Bathyarchaeia archaeon
CCGAGGGTTCAAAGTTCAAAAAGTCGAAGTCACAGGCGAGCTCAAGGGCATGGTTGAAAGAGCCTACATAAGATGGTGCGTTGAAGAGGAAGTCCCGGAAGAAATACTTCAAACTGAGAGACGCTTTTGGACGTTGCTGGAATGGGTTGCAGAAAGACCGCAGTTGAGAGAAGGACTCGTAAAGACTGGATGGGCAAGTTGGGAACGGAAATGGCGAGACGAAATATACAAAAAGCCTCTAAAATTACGTGGCTAAGCTACAATCACAACAAAGAAAAAAGAGGGGTTTTGCGGGAGACGTCGCCATCAACGGAGAGCATCCGAAAACCCTTAAAAATAATCAGTCATTTATAGTAGGTAACGCCACTAATGGGCCGGTAGCTCAGTTTGGCTGGAGCGTTCGGCTGATAACCGAAAGGTCGAGAGTCCAAATCTCTCCCGGCCCACTTTTCAACGAGAAAATCGTAGTTCACGTTTTTCGAGAAAAGAGTATGGAAGAAAGTTCTATTTCTTCTAAGAGAAAAGAGAGGGATTCTGCAAAAGATATTCTCCATGATCGTGAATGTTCAAGTCTCTCCCGTTGCACTGTTACTTCTAGATAGAAGTGACCTCTTTTCAAGAATTTTGCTTAAGTTCATCTACATAATAGTTGAACCCAACCTATGCTAGCCTCTTACCTAGTGTTAATGACTTACCCAGAGAAAATGATCCACTATGAAATAAGCTACAAGGAATTGACTGAGAATGCTTTCAGTGTTTCATAGACAGAAGTGATAGTTGCAGTGCCTATGACTGCAACAGCAAAGATGTATTCCCTTGTTAACGTGTGCGGCCTTAAAAAAACAGTGAGAATTGCCAATGTTAATGCAAAGAAAACCGTGTAGAAGAAGTGACGTGGAATAAGAGTTCTTTTGAGACGTATGAGGTTTTCGAGGACTACTTTGTCGGCAACGTAACCGTTCAGGTGTTTCTTCACAAACCCAGCTTCATCAAGTTTGTTTATGTGGTACAGAGCAAGAGTTGGGCTGCTCAGGTTCAACGACCTTTGGATTTCTCTTATGCCCACAGGCGAACCTTTCTTCAGAACAAACTTATACACTTTCAGAGTGACTCCCCTTAAAATGTCTCTCTGATCGTCCAACGTCCACCCTCTCAACAATAAGAAAGGGACGTGACGTATTTTTGACTATCGTTGTTCAAAACTCTTGAACAGATATCCAAGGAAAGTCTGAAGGTGTTCAAAAACGTAGAATTAAATCTCACGCCTGTTATTCCTCATTGTAGTGGGCAGATTGAACTCAAAGAAAGAACTCTTGATCGCGTCGGCTCTTGCCATTGTAATCGCTGCAAGTCTCGGCATCCTCAGTTACAGTCTCTTACCAAGCATGCCTCTCCCAAAAACCTTACAAAGTGCATTGGACGTTTACACACAGAAAAGCGGCGTGGGCGCCAATGCCTCTGGAGGAGACTTTGAACCCCACGATACAGCCTTCATTTACGCATATCTGACCCAAGGAGACACCATCATAAGAGACGTTCAAGTAACGTTCACCCTGAAGAACCCAGAGAATGTAGAAGTTTCTAGAACAGCATTGACTAATGAAACAGGAATTGCCATGATAGATCTCCCTTTTCTCCCTCCTCTCCTTTCTCCAAATTCAATTATCGGCACATGGCAAATCCTAGCAAGCACCAGCGTGGAAAACAAGACTGCCAGCGACGAACTAAGTTTGCAGTGCCTATCTCAAAGTGCCCAAATCAAAGTTGAGGCCAGAAAAAAAGGTTTGGAGAGCACTGTTTTTCTGCCTGAAGACGAAGCTTCCTTAAACGCACAGGTCACGTTCAAAGATATGCCCATCGGAGGAGCACAGGTTATTTTCGAAGCCAAAGCGCCGAACGATACCCTTTTCTTCACGCAGACTCTCCAAACCGACAATTCGGGCACAGCGGCAACGAGCTTCAACATCTCTGGGCTTGACCAAAATCCTCTAGGAACATGGCGTGTCTCGGTTCAGAGTCAGGTCTATCAGCAACAGGTTACAGATGAAAAATCTTTTAACTGTCAAGTTCTTCCCGTTGTGTTGGACGTGTACACACAGAAAGGGGGATATGGACCGAACGAGGAAAGCAGACCTTTTGCCCCATTCGAGATGGTATATGTCTATGCAGAAATCCGAGACCCAGTAAATAAGACAATTCCTTATGAATTGATAGGTTTTGAGACGAGGAAATCTGGCAACACACTGTTCTATCGAGTGAATTCCACCAACTCTTCAGGAATCGCCACCTCATCTTTCAGAATGCCTCACGTTGGAAGCCTCAATGAGACATACGAAGTATATGCAAGGGCCGAAATCAACGGCACGGTGATAATTGACACGATCACGTTCAAATGTGAGTTTCTGGGTATGCTGGATGCATACACCTCGAAAGGCGGAAATGGATTAGGTCAAGACGGCGGATCCTTTCTCCTAAACGAAACACTATATCTCTACGCGGAACTCAGAGATGCGCAGAACCAGACTGTCCCAGACAGAATAGTGACCTTCGAGGTAAGAAGCCCCAATGGAAACGTTTTTCTAACAGAAACAGCCCAAACGAATTCTTTAGGAATGGTTTCCCTAGTTTTGGTCATACCGGCGGACGCAAGCTACCTCGGAACATGGAGAGTTGACGTAAACGCAGTTTATGCCGACGCCATTCTGTTCGACGAAGTAACATTTACATGTCAGTAAAAAAGGATAACAATTGAAAAACACTGACTATCTTCCATTTCATCTGCTTTTCGACATTTGAGTATTCAGAACGACTCCACCAAATCCCAGACGATCAATAGCAGAGTAACTTTGAACTTCAAACAAGGCAGAAGGGAGATCAAACGACATTCTTTCACCTGTCATCTGATTCAAACCTCTCTTCTCCCACTACATCTCAAATCTTATAAAGCAAGAACAATGAAATATCGTCTCGGTGACATCTTGACAAAAGATGACGAAATGTTAGAAGAACTGAAGAGCATTCGAACGCTTTTGGAACCTAAACCTGCTCCGCCAGCTACTGCTCCCAAAGGTCTGTGGGCTGAGCTCATGGACTTTTTGTCCAAGTATAAGGTTGTAGGCCTCGCTGTTGCTTTCATAATGGGTGTCTATCTAGGTGGACTTGTGCAGGCGCTCGTCAAAGACTTGATAATGCCAATAATAGGTCTTGCTATACCTGGTCTTGGGAACTTGGCAACCTTCAAGATCGCGATCCCGTCAACACCATTAGACAGCGATGGAAAACCCCTTGATCCAACCTATGCAGGACAACTGTTTGGCGTTGGAGACTTCTTGGTGGCTTTGATTACATTCATAATCGTAGCCTTCGTAATCTTCCTCATCGTGAAAATCACGAAGAAATGGGGCATTGATTAGTGTTGGCAACGCCTATGAATTGAGCCCATCCAGCATGAAGCAGAGTGATCCATCGAAAGTCTAAATAGGGACATACGTTTCACCCCTTTTTTATGAAATATTCAATCAAGATTGCCTCAGTGTGGGGTATTCCAATTGAGCTTCACATAACCTTCATCTTGTTGATAGCGGCTGTATTTGTTCTTGCATATCCTGACCTTTACCTATTCTATATAATCCTGTTTCTTTTTGCATTTGTCGTTGTACATGAATTGTCCCATTCATTGGTGGCGAGACACTATCGCATTAAAGTGCGCAAAATCGTTCTTTATCCAATCGGCGGCGTATCGGAGATTGAAGAAATCGCTGAGAAACCTAGTATTGAATGGCGCATGGCTGTTTCTGGTCCCCTTGCAAGTTTTGCGATTGGAAGTGTTCTGCTCGCCTTGTACATCGTCAGAACGACGACAATACCGAACGTACTTTCAATTAATTTTACTGGGGATCCAGCCCTTGACCTAGCAAGACTCAACCTGTTTCTGGGCGCCTTTAACCTACTTCCTGCTTTTCCAATGGATGGCGGCAGAGTCTTCAGAGCGCTTCTCGCTGAACGAGTGAGCTTCACAGATGCAACAAAATATGCTTCATTCGTCGGCAGGTTATTTGGTGTGTTCATGGCCATTTTTGGCATTCTGTTTAACCCTTGGCTTATAATAATAGCAGTGTTCGTTTACATCGGCGCATCTGAAGAAATGGAACAGACAATAGTGTCAACCACCATGGCAAGAGTTCGAGTCAAAGACGTAATGTATCCTGAAGCTGCATCTGTTCAGCCCGAAACCACGCTTGTGGAGGCTTTAGAAGTAATGTTCAAAGCACGATACCACGATGCACTAGTCGAAAAAGGCGACACTCTCCATGGAATCGTAACTTGGAGCGATATTATGAAGATCAAGCCAGAAGACAGAAGCCGACGAAAAGTTGAACAATTACCTGTGAAACATGTTTCGGTTTTTTCCGACGAATCAGTCTTGGAAGCTTACAAAATTATGATGAGGGAAAAAATCGATCTGATACCGGTCGTCAGTAAAGAAGCCCCAGCCAAAGTTGTGGGTGTGGTGACAAGTGAAAGTGTAGCATACGCTTATGAGAAAGCCAAAACACTTCGCTGAGAACAACAAGTAGCTCTTGAGAGAAAGATAAGCATTGACTTAACAAATGCTGAAAAAAGCTAATCGACAAAACATAATTACAAGAAATGAACAAAACTCGGACTGAAACGTCACTTCGTTGTGTCCCAGCAAAATTAATCCTCATCAGGTTTTGACTGTTCTCTGATAGTTCCTGATTGATCTTCTATTCTAGAAAAAGCCTTTTTCATTCCCAAATAAATCGTCAAAAAGGCCATAATTATCACTCCGGTTACGAGAGTAGATGCAGCAACGGTTAGAGCTTGCTTCTTCAAGGTATCATCTGCAGTCTGAAATGTAAGCAACGCGCAATAAAACGAAAGAAATACGCAAATTGCCAAGGCGATTACAGCGCCAGATTCTACTTTCACGTCAAGAACGCACCTGCTTTATTGAACCCAAGAACACATTAGGGCTGAACCCAGAAAGAGTTTATGAACCCAAAATCCTTATTGAAAACAAGAATAAAAGAAGGATCGAGTTCTCCAAGTCGTTGAATTCGGATAATAGGTTCATAATTCTTTAATAGTTAGCTCGTCTTCATCAAAACAAAAATGCCAAAAGAGGGATTTCGTGAAAATCAGGAAACTACTTGGATTACTGCTTGTCAGCATCACTCTAGCCAGTGCAATAGCATCAGCCTTCGCAGCGAACACTCTGCTAGCATCAGACTTCCAATCAGAAAGCTGGGCAAAAACAGTTGACTTCTTCGAATATGCCAAAGCTTACGCCACAATACGTGGACTGCCCCAGCCACCAGACTCTTACCACGCCTACCTCTACATGACCTACGTAAATACTCATGGTTTACAATTGCTCTACTCAGGATTGGACAACATAACCTTCGGAAACGGAGCATATTTCAATATACCCATGCAGACTTTTATGATGCACTACAAAAGCGAAAATCGCAGCAGAGACGTAATAACGGCTTCCACGTTCTTGATGCTACTGGCCTTCAACGAAACGGCGCAGACAACATATCCTAGTTCTCCAGACATCGGCGACACACTTTGGGCATCATTCAGCTTCGGCTTCGATCTCAGCGCATTAAACGCGACCTTGCCGGTACTGAACAGCAAAACCGAACGGCTTCCCTTAACCCATTCAGACGACAACCTAACATGGTCGTGGGGCATGAAATACACGAACCTAACAGCTTTCTGGTGGAGAACATGGATCGACCCAGTCAATCCGCATTTCGATAACAGCTGGCCGATAGCCGTAACAGTCTACGATGAACTAACTTTCACGTACACCTTAACAATCAACCTCACCCTCCATACCGCAACTCTGACTGAAAACCACATAATCGGAAGAATGCGCCATCTCCTACTCAAAGTACTACCACTGCTCTGGGTACATT
>CAYHEV010000100.1:0-5731 GCA_964355725.1 uncultured Candidatus Bathyarchaeia archaeon
GAATCTAAGAATTCCTGAACGCTCAATTCCATTCAACCACACTCCATTTGTTTCGCGTGGTATATCAAACTTTCCTAAAAGCCAACTAATAGTAAGGTGTCCTCCCGCACAACCCCGATTTTCCCATTTTCAAGGATCTGTTCACTTTTCCTCTATGACTATTGCCTAAAATCTGAATATCAGGAAACAGATTCAGAAAGACGCATGGGCAATAGCGCCCGCTATTCACATTCGGATTCTGAAAACCTCTTAAATCGAGTTTAGCGATATTTTGCTTATCGAAACTTGTCTTAAATTCTATTTTATGCTTTGAGTTTTCTCAAAATAGACAAGTGAACATGCATGCCGAACACTCTGAAGGGTTTCGCGGTGGCTGTGTCAATATTTTCGTTTTTTTGCCTAATGTCAAGGATAGACTTTATTGTCAATAATATCCTCTACGGTTATGGGCTTCAATTCTCCTATGTATGGGCTAATGAATACTGGACTACGTACACTTGCACATTCATAGCTTTTTCACTAGCGATTGGCTTAGTTTTTTGGTTGAGTTCTGGCAAGACTATTCGGGATTTGGAAATTTCGATTGGACTAATCGCTACAGTAAACCTACTCATGATAGGCGGACTGGCGGACATAATGTTCTATATTTTCTGGAGTGGTGGTTTGCCTCCTAACGGTGTTAATTGGTGGTGGATTTCGTGGAGCCATGTTTTCGGAATATGGACGAGTTCAATGCAAATTCACTTGTTCATAATGGTGCTTTCCATCGTACTTGTTTTGTGGACACGAATAATACGCTTGCCCACAGAACCTTAACGAACAATAGAATAGGAAACAAGATCGTTTACTTTGCATCTTGTTTAAGCTTTTGCATACGTCTGCGACGTAGAAGGCGTCAAACTGTGAAGAAAACACAAGTATAAGCCATGCCAAAGGCCAAAATTCCAAACCAAAAGCCTTAAGTGTTGACGCTATATTATTTTCTCCGAAAATAAACAATATAGGTGTTGAACTAGATTGGCAGTAGAAGGATTTTCGGGAACCACAAGACAACCAGTAGACGTGAAAGTGGGCGAGTTAAACCCATCTTCCCGAGCTGTAAACGTCCTAGCAAAGGTAGTTTCAAAAAGCGAAATTAGAAACATCACCGCAGGAAGAGATGGCGAACCACATAAAGTGTCCGATGCGCTCGTCGGCGATGAAACAGGATGCGTATACCTAACTCTATGGGACGATAACATTGAAAAAGCCAAGGACGGAGAAACCGTAAGCATCAAGAACGGCTACGTAAATCTTTTCAGAGGAAACATACGGCTAAACGTCGGCAGATACGGAACAATAGAAGTTGCGGAAAAAGCAATTGAAGGCGAAGTGAAGACAGAAAACAACCTCTCAAATCAAGTGTATGATCAGCCTAGAAGACCATTCAGAGGAGGAGACAGAGGCGGTTTCGGCGGAAGAGACTACGGCAGGGGCGGCTACGGGGGAAGAGACCGCAGAGGCGGCTTCAGGCAAAGAAGATATTGAACTGGGCACAAAAACAGCCCTCACTAACCCATCTAATTCTATTTTTTCTCGTTTCATTTCATTATGCATTGATAGGGCGTTCTATGATTTTTGCTGAAAGTCTACCGCAAATCTTAAAACTATAATACTCGCAACAACAAACTTCATCAAAGGAGAAGATCGTAATGCCTCAAGTTAAAAAAGAAGAAAGAAAACCAACAGTTGAAGAATTATTAGCTAAAGCAAAGAAACCATCCCAATTAGCCTCACCAATGCACAGATTCTACGAAGGCAAAGTCCAAATAATGCCCAAATGCGCCGTGACAAGCCCCGCAGACTTTGCAATATGGTACACACCCGGCGTAGCCGCTGTATGCAAAGAAATCCAAGCCAACACAGACAAATCCTTTGAACTCACAAATCGCTGGAACTACGTTGCCGTAGTATCAGACGGCACACGAGTGTTAGGCTTGGGCGACATAGGTCCAGAAGCGGGATTACCTGTGATGGAAGGCAAAGCCCTCCTGTTCAAGTACCTAGGTGGCGTAGACGCCTTTCCAATATGCCTACGAACCAAAGACCCAGACGAAATAGTCCGCGCATGCGAACTGATCGAACCAACCTTCGGCGGCATAAACCTTGAAGACATACAAAAACCCAAGTGCTTCCATGTTTTGGAAAAAGCAAGAGAACGCCTTCAGATTCCAGTCTGGCATGATGATCAACAAGGAACTGCCACTGTAATCCTTGCAGGACTAATGAACTCCTTCAAAATAGTCGGCAAAGACCCCAAGAAAGCCCTGATAACACTGATAGGTGCGGGCGCAGCAAATCTCCGAACTGCCTATGTTCTAATCAGATGGGGAATCAAGCCAAGCAACATATTGATGGTTGATACCAAAGGTCTTGTGTATCCAGGCAGAAAGGACATAACAAAGGAAGAAGACCCATGGAAGTATGAACTGGCACAGAAGACCAATGGAGAGCATAGAACAGGCGACATAACACAAGCTTTCAAGGGCGTCGATGCAGTTGTGGCCGCGTCAAAACCAGGACCAGACACAATTAAGAAGGAATGGGTGAAAACTATGGCTGACGACTCGATCGTTTTTGCGTGTGCCAACCCAATACCCGAAATATGGCCTTGGGAAGCTAGAGAAGCCGGAGCCCGTATCGTAGCCACCGGAAGAAGCGATTTTCCAAATCAAGTCAACAACAGCTTGGGCTTTCCAGCAATATTCCGAGGAGTTTTGGACGTTAGAGCGAAGACTGTAACTGATGACATGTGCATAGCTGCAGCAGAAGAGCTAGCGAGATTCGCTGAGGAACGCGGAATGCATGAAGAAGACATTCTGCCAAGAATGGAGGAATGGGAGGTTTTCCCACGTGAAGCAGTAGCATGCGCGCTGAAATCCATTGATCAGGGTGTGGCAAGAATTAAACCTAGCAAGAAGGAACTATACGAAAGAGCTGTTGCCATTATTCAAAACTCTAGGGAGTCAGTCAAACTGCTGATGAAGCAGGGCTTGATAAAGCCACCGCCACCGGAAGAAGAACTTCTAAAGTAGGAAACGTTTCAATCAGATGAGACATCAACGCGAGCAGAGCTAAATCTTCCTTCTTTTCGTTTTCTCCGTTTAGAAAGTGCAGAAAATTATTTAAACTCTTCAATAGAATACATGGGCGTAGGGAGAAAAGGAACATGCGTTCAGACCATATGTTATACGCTGTAGCGATAATATGTTTCGTAATAACTGGGATTTCCTTCGCAATTCTTGTAGACTTTGAGAGAAACCTGTCAGTTGTTACAACTGTCATATTCGGGATCCTCTTCACCGGACTCGGATTTATGCAAAGACCAAGACCTCAGACCGCTACGATTGAGGTGCCGACATTCGCAACTGCACCACCTCCTCAACCAACAGCTCAACCTGAAATCATAGTCGAAGAAAAAGTTGAAGCCACCGAAATAGTCGCGCCTTCACCTCCAGCTCCGGAACTGACAAAAATCAAGGGAATTGGACCAAAGAGAACAGAACAGCTGAGAGCCTTGAACATAAACACTATCGAGGAACTGTCGAATGCTTCAGCCAAAAGCTTAGCTACAAGACTAAACATTTCGCCGAAGATCACTGATAAGTGGATTACAGACGCAAAGAAACGTGTCAAATCTTAAGCTTAAGAGCAAACGCTGTCTTACAGCATGAGAATTTTTACTATATTCCTTCTTTCTAGTCGCTTTATGGCATCTAGAAATTCGTTTTTCTTCTTGCCTGTCATCTTAAAATTTTGAAGCATGTCTTTTACGGGCATTTCTGGTTTACCGAAACTTTCGTTCCGCTTGTACAAGTGCTTCACTATTGACCGTTCAAGCTTTCCGCATCGCCATGTAGTATTACGAATCAAAATGACTATGGTCTTCACAAGCTTCTGCTCGCTGCTCTTTTTTCCAGTCAAGAGGAATCAACAACTAGATATTTCCTTTCATGGTTATTTAGGTTTCTGTTAGGCCGCTTAGCAACCTTAAAATCCAAAAGAATGTATGCTAGATGTTTGATTTAGGGGAGGCTAGTATGCAAGAAGGTGACGTTGGAAGAATAGTTGTCTGCCGGATATTTGAAGATGAGGATTTGATGGGAGCCATTAAGAAAAGGGCGGAGGAAAGCGGTGTCAAAACTGGAGCCTTTATTGTGATTGGAAGTCTGAAAAACGCAGTTCTTGGGTATTACAGGAATGGAAAATACGAATACGTTCAGTTAGATGGTCCCTTGGAAATAGCTTCGGGTACAGGAAATATTGCCGTCGGAGAGAATGGTGAAGTGATGATTCATGTGCATGTGGTCGTCTCAGATGAGAAGTGCAGAGCTTTTGGGGGACATTTAGTGAAAGATTCCCATGTCGGTGCCACGGCAGAACTCGTGATAGTCGAAGGATTAGGTTTGAATGTTCAAAGAGGTTTTGATGAGAAAACAAAGCTGAACTTGTTGAAGTTAGGCTAAAGAGTTTTCGTGAAACTTATCCCATGAGCATTTCTATAGTAATTCTCAAGTTTTCCAACTTTTCTATATCCGAGCATCTCATAGAGTTTTAGAGCAGCAGTGTTGTCTTCTCTTGCTTCGAGATGGCACACTGTGGCTCCTTTTTCCCTGAACAGCTTCTCGATTGCTTGTAGAAGCATTGATCCTATGCCTTTTTCACGATGTACGCGAGAAATATCTATTGTGAGTATGTGCCCTGTTAACGATCTTCTTTCAGTACTTATTGTTCCTATTACGAACCCTACTATTTGGTCATTCTGTCTGGCAACTAGGCTAAGGGAATTATAATCTGTCAGCAGTTGGGCAATTTGCCGTTTCGTAAATGCTTCGCTTTCGAAACACTCCTTCTCAATTTCGTATAATCTGTCCAGATGCCTGATCGATGCATCTTCCAGCATGGTTGCCATTTCATACATCTTTTAAAGATAAAGCCAAAAGGGAAATTTATGCTTTCAGCTCTGGTCGAGGTTTGTTTCGGAGCTTGCGTTTGTTTTCATGGCCTTTAGTCCCACCCACTGCTGTGCTACCAATCCAATAACAAACCTTAGCCACAAGGTCAAGAGTCGCGTCAGGATTGTTGCTGTGAAGCTTATTTGTGCCGGTACGCCGAGAAGGATGAATAGCGTTGAGAGAGTTATTTCGGGCAGACCAACTTCAAAAGGGACGCCTACGGGTATTGATTTCACAGCCACAAAAATAGCAGAGACTACTAGTATCGCACTCCAGCTTATCTGAGGGTATCCGATGGACAGAAAGGTTAAGTAAAAAACAGTTAATGCGAATATCCATGAGATAACTGAGAAAAAGGTAGATATGAGTAGTGTTTTTGGGGCATGGGCATATTCTTTCATTGCGCTATGAAATGATCTAGTGGCTTCAAGAACTTCTTCTCTTAGCTTTGTCAGTTTCCAGCGACCCCTGCTTATGCGCTCTGCAAACTTGATTACTGCATTGACTATCCGACATGTCCAGCTTTCTTTGAAACATAATAGAATGATTAGTGCAAGGAAGAGAAAGGTCACGGCCACAAGAAAGAGGATTAATGTGAGTATCATTCCATAAAGCAGACTTTCAATCAACAATAAGGCAGCTCCTACTAGCAGAGTTATAATATTTATGCCCATTCCGAGTAGTCTTTGAGCCACAATTGAAGCTGTAGCCTTCCCTGCGGTCCCGTTTTGTTCTCT
>CAYHEV010000101.1:0-5534 GCA_964355725.1 uncultured Candidatus Bathyarchaeia archaeon
GAACTGTGAATGAACATACATATATAAAATACACGCTTTACGATATCGCGCGCGCGGAAATCGAGATTCCACTGCAGAAGGAATATCAATTACGCGCGGATGCAATATCTGGAGGAAAGCCAGAGTTAGAGTGAGGTCGTCTTAGACCACATCGGGAAAGTTGGAATTTTTACACTGAGTATGACTTAGCATAATACAAACGGGACTATCCTTATGCCTCTGAAACACTTCTTTGTCAACCTCACGTTGATTATCAGAAAAGGCCGCCAGATATCATAGCCCAGACACGAATCAAATCAGTTGTATGCTCAAATACTTCAGGCCTCCTGGCGGAACACACGCATAGATTAGTCTACGATATTGTAGTACACGGATTTCACTCTTTCGTGAGGATAATAATAATGAAGACTATCAAAAACCAGCGATGCAACGTCTTTTCCTAGCAGGCGAATTAGGAAATCTCTTTGAGCAAGGCAATTATGAGAAAAGAATAAAGATCTGATACTTCAAACTAATGCGTGGAGGTCAACCAATCAATGAGTACTATTGCTTTTCACAGTAAAGATGCGAGAAATCTGCTGGAGCTATTCCCGAAACTGGAAAATGGGATCCCCAAGAAGATTGTTGACGTCACAATCACTTCTCCACCGTACTGGAACCTAAAAGACTATGGTTCGAGCAAACAGATTGGCTATGACCAGCACTATAGCATCTACTTGCAGGATCTCGAAAAAGTTCTCGGAGATGTCTACAGGGTAACCAAGAACACTGGCTCGCTTTGGATAGTCGTTGACAATTTCACCAAGACGACAAGAGACGGTCAGTTGAAAGAATATAGCAATGGTGAATTAGTACCTCTGACTTATGACGTAATTCGTATCGCAAAAAACCGCAGGTGGAAACTTAGGGACATACTGATATGGCAGAAGGACAAAACACTGCCATGGTCCCGAAAAGGTCAGCTTAGAAGCATTTTTGAATACGTTCTCTTCTTCACAAAGACAGACCATTACAAGTTCTACACTGATCGCATACGTCTGCCAGACCAAAATCAACTTAAGGAATGGTGGGTCAAATACCCTGAAAGATATAATCCAAACGGGATATCACCGACAAATCTTTGGTTTTTCCCAATACCTGTACAGGGCAGCTGGGCAAGAGGATACAAACCCCATTTCTGCCCCTTTCCACCACTTCTTGTGGAGAGGATAGTTCGTCTGACCACAAACAAGGGAAATATGGTTCTTGATCCGTTTGCCGGATCCGGCGTGGTCATGGCAGTCGCTCATTACATGGGGCGTCGGTCAATGGGTCTAGAGGTCAACTCTAGTTATGTAGAAGAGTTCAACTCTACCGTCCTTGAGGACGTAGGAAAAGAAATGGCGCGAATCCGCTCGAGTCGAAAGAAGCAAATCGCAGAACAGAGAACTCTTAGAAAGAGGATAGTAAGACTTCGACTGACTAAATACCCTGTTTTGCTTCTCAAAAAGCTGGTTGCCTATGGTCCACAAGGCAAAGCCATTAGCACAGTATTTGCCATTTCAGGTCGCCCTCTAAAAACGAAAGGGAATCTCGAATCTAGGTTTCAAGAGGACATTTACTTGATCCTCACTTCGGAAAAACAAAAGGAAGCACTTAATGAATTCGCATGTAGAGAGATGACAAAACCGCCTCTTTCAAAGTTCGGGATAGATGCCAAGGTGCGGCTAATGACAATCGAGGAGTTCATTGAAAAGGAGACCAAGTCCCCCTCCTTTGACCACGGAAATCTGTGGCTATACACGAAGGGAGTGACTAACATGTTCGTAGAAAGCCTAGATTTCAAGAAGTGGGTTGACCTCATTGAAACCGGACAATGGACAAAGAAACTGGAACGAAGCTTACCTCCACTTGTCACAGATGTCAAGATCAAACAGCGAGTTCACGCCACATGGTCATCCCGCAATGATTGGCAAAAAGAATAGCAAATCGAAACTACTCAACCTTCATAGTCTTAATGACGTTTATTAACAAATCATGAAATTGGCGACCACGTTTGAAGTACAACTCATCGAAGTATGTCTGCATTTCGTTCAGTTTGTTCTCTGGATTGAGTATCTCCAGCGCACCTTTTCTTTCTTTTTCCTTGAGTATTTCCCAACATATCAAACGGGCGATCGTGTCGGCTGCAAAAACCAAGAAATGAGGAGCATTGGGGAAATCCTTCTTTGTCCAATACTTCTCGATCAGAGGGTGAGTCTCATAAACGTATATTATTCCTTGGTCTCTATCGAAATAAGATATCGTGTTGACGCCTTCCCCAGGAAGGAACTTGATTTCCTTAAAGAGCCCATGGGTCTCAAAAGGTGGCACAACTTCAACTCCGAGTTCAGCCTTGCTGTTGTGATATTGCGCAATGATTTTTCCTTTTTGTCCAATTCCCTCCCCTCCTATTGGAACTTGGAGTCTTACTACGTCCTGACCAAGCAGACAACCACTAAAGTCCTGCGGCAATTCAAGCTTCTCGGGGCACGATATTCTTAGATTGGATGTAGAAAACAATATTGTACCCCTAGGATTGTCAACAGATTCGATCAGGGTTTTTTCCATAGTCAAGTCCACCGCCTTCTCATTATGATCAACGACTTTCGTTTCGTTAGGGATAAAAGCAAACCCTCCATCAGGAGTCATCATCGGATTCGCAACAACCATCACAGTGAGGGTCGCTACGTAATCCCCGATTTCTGCACCTATCTGTCCCCTCAGCCCTATTTCTTTCCCCAAAACTGTGATTCTTCTGGAGAAGCATCTTTTATCATTGACTTCGTCTTCTGATATTCCTATTTCCTTAGGATGCACTTCTATCTTGCTAGTATCGCTTCTCAGGGATATTTGGCGGTTTCCATCAACTATCAACGGGTTAACCACGAGATAAACGGTCTTTTCCAGATGCTGAAAAGCTTCAACATAGGAGGGATAGAAAGTCACTGTCCTAGTCTTCAGATTCTGTGGTTCATGTACCCTGCCTAAGGCTCCCTCTTCCTTGGCTATCTTATTCAGCTCGTTGAGTGCTTCTCTCAGGCTTCTTAAATCCAAGGAAAACATGTCTTCTTGAAAAGATCTACGTTCATCTTCCACAAGATGTCTGAGTAATGTGTCGATCTCAAAGGCAAGTTTTTCTACAAATGGATGCTTCTTGTTGAGTCCTCTTCTTTTCTCATCGACAACATCTTCCTCTTCTTTGAGAAAAAGAGAAAAGTTTTCAATCTCAACTTCACCAAAGAACCTTCTAGCTAAGGGGTCGCTGTCGAAACTCCATAGTGTGCAGTCAACAACCGCATAGTCGTCGTGATAATGAACCAGCCCTGATTCCCTGTATTCACCGTGAACACTCAGATCCCTCGAAGCTTTTCTGACAACGACTTTCGCATTGAAGACTCCGAAAGGCTGACACGTGACTGTTAGTCGTTTACTCACCATGACTCTTCCTATCGGGAGAGAATACGTGAGTCTCTCTGGTGGAACAAGTATTGATCCGTCTGTCACAAGAATTTCGAGTTTCGGAATTTGCAGGATTCTTCGCATCATGTAATGTGTGGTTAACAGCTGCTTAACTTGTTCAATTTTGAGCCTCTTGAATTCTTTCGGTAAGAGCCCCTTGACTATTGTTCCATTACCCTTTATTCCTAGCATCTCCCTTTCTTGTTCTTTGATGGGTTCATCTTCTCTTATCGAAATCCGATAGGGTTTCCCCTCTTCCATAACGAATTCAAATTCTGATACATTTCCATTTTTGATGGACACTATCTTCGAGTCTTCCATTACCATAAAAGAGTCCTTCAAACCGAAACCCATGGCGCCTCTCACGCCAAATCCTTCTGTTATTCCGCTAGTAGCAGCGCCATAAGTGAGGCTAGCCCTTATCTGATGAGTATCCATACCCTCGGCTTCATCTTTGACTTCTATGGAGCCTGAATGTTGGAAAGCATGCCCGAACTTGACCCAAATTCTCGAAGACGAGTCCGTTGGCCCTTTGTGCTCCAGCCGCCTGTAGCTGTCAGCAGAATTCGTTATCAGTTCCACTAGTATTCGGATGGGATTATCTCCAATCGCGGCTTTACGAGTCTTCCTCCAAAACCTCTCATCAATCGGCATGGGTTCCTTTCTACCGAGATGGTCACTCAAAGAGATCTCTCCATTTTGCTCGAACAAACTGCAGGAACTTCTCAACATCCTCTACACCTAGTCTCCGTGAGTACTCTGAAAACCTGCGAATGTTTTTGCAGAGGATCTCTTTGGACGCTTCGTTGCCTACTCTCAGCATTTCTCTGACTTCCATTGGTGATATTGCGTCGGCGTTTCCCGCGGCGAATTTCTTGAAAGCACTTGTTTTTTTCAGCAACCCGATGAAGAATACTTCCTTCCTTCTGGCGCCAGTTTCGAAGTCCCTAGCAACTTCAACTTCCCCCATTAGCCTGCTTCTTACATCATTCAACACGTGCTTACCTTTATCTGTCAGAGTGAACCCGCTCTTAGGATTCCCCGACAACCACATCTTAGTCTTGTACGTGCAATGCCATAGACAATCATGCACTCTTTTTGCGTCAGGATAAGTCGGGAATCCTATCAGTGAGAATCTTGTAGGAAAAAGCCTGAACGCTGTCACTACTACATTGTCGAAAGTTGGTTCGATATCTTTTCCTTCTAGCACTGACACTGCATATATAATCAGTCTATCATTGTCAACATGGGACACGCTATCACTCTTGAATGTTTTTAGGCACTCAAAGAATAGTTGACTGTCATCTTTGCGCAAGAGCTTCCCCCGTTTCAAGAAGATATGACGCTTGCCTGTCGGCCTCTTATGTATTCGATCGTGTTGTCTAGGAAGTACTGAGTCGATACTTCTGATGGCCTGTTTCTATTTAACCTTAGTATTCTCTCTACCCGCCTCTTTTGTTCATCAGGTGCGAGTCCAAGATCACTCAGGGCATCAACAAATGGCCTGTAAATGGAGCATTTTTGTCCTTTTGAATTGGTTATACGAGCAACAACTTCCCATCCTCTTGTTTTCATCCTATTACGCTTGCGGCGAGCCTTTCTTCGCTTTGGTGCTGTTCCTTCGCGAGCGATGATGTCGGACTTGTCGGAGGCTTCATCTTCAGAGAAATAGAGAACAAGGCAATTTTCCTCTATGCGAAAATCAACAAGCATTCTCGGGAGAACGTGTTTCAATCTCACCCATTGTTCAATCTCCAACAGAGGTATCCTAACAAGCGTTACTACTTCTTCTGGCATACAAGTTCACTATAATGGATATAATGATTATAGTTATATAAGGCTTCTTATAAACCAACACAGGCGCTTTATAGATGGATAAAATCTGCGAAGACCTAGAATCCTTAAAGTGTACAGCTGATGAGGCTGGGAACGCCGTCGGGTTTGGCTGATTCCAATGTGAAAGAGAGGGACTGTTGGTTCCTCATGAAATGTGCCGTGTGCGCGCGCACCATACCTCAGTTACAACTTGTCATTATCTTTCAAAATTGTATTAC
>CAYHEV010000102.1:0-5374 GCA_964355725.1 uncultured Candidatus Bathyarchaeia archaeon
TCTGGCATTTACAAGGCACGTATCAACGGTACTTGAAAGATTTTGTCGATGCCGGTCTCGTCATTGTAAAAACAAGAGAAGATGAAATGAAAGATGAGTGATACCGAGATCGCTGAATGGGCACGATTTTTCATCGATGGAAAAAAAGAAATAAATCGTCTCAAGATTTCCATCAAGCTTCGGGATGGATCGAACATGCATCTTTACAAGAGAGTGCGAAGCTTTGCATCCAGGCTCAAGATGAAAGAAAAGGAAAATGAAATGCTGTTGAAAAAATTGGCATTCGTCAAGCGCGGGCTTCTCTTGATCGATGCCGTTTATTTCACGATGGATGAAGGCGATGAAAAAACTGAAACACTACTCGATAACACGTGGACAGCAATCACGGATGAATTAACATCTGTAAATGAAAACAAGTGAAATGAAACATGACAAAGAAACCACGAGAAGGCGTGTATCACGCCACGGTTACTAGCATTGGCAATGATTTTTTCTCTGCTGGGTTGAAACGAATCGAACGAACGAATCCGGCTGAAATAGCAATTAATTTGGTGAACATATGTGCTGAACAAATGCTCGGGTTGATGCATGATGATGATCCAGAAGACGATCACAAGAAACGAGATTTCTTCATGGCAGTTGGCATGGTCTTGATGACCATGGCGCAGCCAATGGATAAATGCTTGTATGAACCACTCAAGAGCACGATTGATCATTGGCAAGAAGCCTTGAACGATTGGGAACAAGACGAGAAGAAATTCGAGGCAAAGAAAGCAGACCTTTCCATCAAGACAGAAAACATCATCGAAGCATACAAGGATTTCGCAGTTGAATTGAAAGCGTTGTGGGAAATGCTTGTCAAGCTGCACGAGAAAACTACCAATGAAATTACAGATGATGTGAAAAAAGAAATGCATGATTTGCTTCAAGAGACCGTGAAAGAAATAGCAGAAAAACTCAAGGTGAACGAAAGTGGACAAGCCTAGTAAAGCATTTCTGAATTTGTTTGGCGGCAATGATATACTCGGCAGGTTCAAGAGCGATGATTATTCGGAAGACAATTTTGAAGACGTGGAAACCCAGTTTGAATTTTTAATAGATATACGAGAAGCTAAGAAAGTCTACAAGCGCATTCTCGATCTTGAACAAATAAATTACGAGAATAAAGAATCTATTAAAACTATGCAATCGGTTCTTGCGAATGCCGATTCAAACATGTTGTGAATAAAATGAGATGGTATTCATGAAAGCAACAAAATTCAATAGAGTCGTGGTATGTCCAAGGACGTGCAAACATCGAACGACTGAATTTAACACCATTGCATGCAAAATCCAGCAAGATTGGGGAGATGAGTTTCTCAAGAAAACGACAAGATGCGAGTTTTATGAGAACATCACAATACATGGAGAATTGAGCCAGCAAATACGCGATCTCTTCGTGAAAGACGGCCATTTCGCCGGTGACAATGATGAATTGATCGAGCTATTCATCGACAGCAAGAAATTCACGGCATTGGTCGAGAAAGCCGTTGAAATGGAAAAAGACAAGAAACTCCTGGAAAAAGAGCACGAGATCGTTGGAAAATTTCTCGATGTACACGACGATTTGATGAAATTCCTGGATGATGCTAAATTTATCAGAACCAATGCAAAGAAATTACTCGCAGCCGCCGAGATGTTTTCGGTGACGCTCGATGAAATGAGCGCGACCGATTACATGCCGACAAAATCGCAAGAAAATGCAAGCAATGATCTTTGGACTATTGCACGGCATTTCAAGCCACTTGATGATAAAAAGGAAGCGTGAAACCAAATGAAAAATGATGATAAAACCATCAATGATGTTGACAAGTTGACCATCGTTCAATTTACAAGCAATGTTCGTGCCATCTTCGATGAATATGCTGTTCATCACCACTTGTTTCGTCACGATCAATATGCCGGGTTTGACTTGGAACAACACGATAGAAAATATCTCGTGAACATCAATTATATCATCCACGAGGAAGGTTTTGGCGATGATCCGCCTTCAATCACGAAGATTGGAAAGATAACCGTCAACATGGATGATATTTTGTCATTACCAGATGATTACATCACGAGGCGTAATGCTATCTTTAACTTCGTGCGATACGTGATCGAACGGGATGCACAAAAAGTTCGATTGAAAGAAATCGATAAATCCATCGATTATCAGCAAAAACGAATGGATGATCTTGAGAAGGAAATATCATCGCTGGAGAACCCGGCCACCATCGACAAGAAACTTCAATCACTTCGTCAGAGCAAGCAGCAAGCTCTTGCCAACGTGAAACAAACGATGGCCGAGAAAAAGAATGCCCAGGAATTGATCAAGAAATACGAAACGTGGTCTGCCGATTTAATAGAGAAATTTCCAGAAACTAACAACATTGAAGATGAAAAAGAATGAATGAAACCAAGCCACGATACACGGGTGTTGGATCGCACGCGGACACGCCGCCGAGCATTCTTCGCAAGATCGTCATCATTGCTGGCACGCTTGAAGAAATCGGGTATGTTTGCAGAACCGGTGATGCGCCGGAATGCGACAAGGCATTCAGGACTGGCGTGAAAGATGAAAGCAACATCGAAGTTTATCCGCGTGGTGTTGGCACGAAGGCATCGATTGATCTTGCATTGCGTTTGCACCCGAATCCGGATGCCGCGAGAAAATACATCGCTTATTTAGGCAGAAATCCGATGCAAGTGTGCGGCAAAGCAATGGACGATCCATCGAAATTTCTGATCTGCTGGACACCGGATGGCAGAACCGTGGGCGGTACTGGCTTAACGATGCGCGTTGCCGAGCATTTTCACGTGCCAGTGATGAATCTCTTTCAATATTCTACAGAAGACGTGATCGAAATAGCCAAGAAAGTCAAGAACAAGGAATTCGTGGAATTCAAGGGAGATATACGAGAAATCGTTGGAAATTTAGGAGGCCTTCTTAAATGGTAGAAAAGAAAGTTATTGAATTGATAGAAAAAATGCGAAAAGCTCGTTCTATCATCGAATCATCGTGTGGACATGTTATCAACTATCAAACGAACGTTCCTGGCTACATCGATTCGATCATCGATCACGTGAATGAACATCTTGATGTCATTCTTCACGAAGCACGAGCATTATTTCCATCATGCGCAGAAGCAAGCAACGATACGAAAAAATCAATGATCTTTATAACGAAATGAGCAAGAAAATCGAAACGGCGAGCGAAAGCATCAAATCTGAATATCAAGAAGAAATAGAAAAATTAAAGAATGGTGAATAAAATGTCACGATCCAAGCATTATCCAGGTGAATATCTGGGCATTCATTTCGATGATAACATCGAAGTTGTCTATGGACATGTTGAAAACATAGATGATGCAGACCATCCAGACGAATTGATGGAACGGCAACTTGGTTATCAATTTCACATGTACGGCTTGTCATTGGAAACCTCGAAAGCATGGGGCGACAAGCTCTTTGACGTGATAACCAAGAAGAAACATGGAAGAGTCGTTCCGCTGGAAAATGATGATGGTGGCAGCATATCATTTCTGTTTTCATATCCTGGGCGTGGATCGATGCCGGTGAGTGAATTTACTTTTAATCGAAAGATATCCGATGAATTTAGCTTCGAGACGGAACAACGATGCAAGGAATGCAATGCCACCGGGCACGTGCAGCCAAGAATACCGCGTGCCAACATGTTTGACATGGATAAATGTGCAGCTTGCCACGGCAATGGTTATATTTACAAGGATTCGTGCAAGACGTGTGTCTATGCTTTCGTGGTAAAACAACACCAGTGCACGTGCGAAAAAATACCATTTAGCCACGACATGGTATTCAAGTGCGATCTCTTCTTGCCAGGATGCACGGTTGATGAATTTCAAGAAAAGAACGAAAACATCCGTTGCTATGCAAGCGAATGCCAGCATCATCCATGTTCCTTTGCATCAAACAACGATGCTGGAAAAGAATGCGTGAAATGCAAGGAAAACACGCGAGCTACCACGAGCGATCTTCAAAGTCTTTTCGCGGCACGAAAAAATAAAATATAAAATAAAAATTTCACTTGTTTTTATCGACGAAACCAGTAAAACTCTCGTAATCAGAAAACTCGTTCTTGATATCTTGGACTGCTTCAAGATGCGTTTTTCCGGCTTTCACGAGCAAGTATCGAAGCACGTCGTGATCGATGACAAAATCCATGCGGCAGACCGGGCAAAATTCAGCGGGTACCTTGCCGTAATCACGAAAATCTTCGGCTTCTTCACTCTTGTCGTCTTCAATTTTGTCCTTCCATTCATCGAATTTTCTTACTTCGATGTCGTGGCGATTGCACGTGATATGCCCATTAGCACATTCACGCATTTCTGCTTCATCGATTCCCATGTCCCATCCGGATGCCTCTTCTCCACAAATATCGCAGATGAAGCTCGTTGAAGAACTATTGCTGATGAATCCATTTCGTGCTTTCATTTTTCATTTCACCCTTGATTAAAGGCATATATAGAAAGAATGAGCGAGAACGTTGAAAAGCATATCGAAAATAACGATGTAAAAATGATTATCCTTGCTCTCCTCAGTCGTCTATCCGCTTCTTTTTGCATTTCTTTTACTTCCATATTCGTGATTCACTTCCTAGCCCATGTATTCGCCGGTAAAAATCTTTGGCTTGCCAAGACCCATGGCATTGCCTTGGTTTTCTATCTCGGCAATGACATCAGCAGCGTTCTTGATCATTTTATCATCACTTCCACCATCGCTGCTGAATTTAAAAACCTTGCCAAGCACGAAACCAAGATCGCCAATTTTTTCTATCGGGCCATCCAATTTTTCGATGGCATCTTGCACGTCTCCGTCAAAATCGAGATGCAAGACATCAACGAGATATTTTCGTGCTGTTTGCTCGTCTATCTTGTAACCAATGGCAACGAATGATACCGACGAGCTATTGCTGACGAATCCATTCCTGATTTTCGTGTCAAAAACCTCCGTCATGCTCGATGATCAGGTCATCGCTCGTGTAATTGATGGTTGCGTCGCAGAGCATTGCCTCCACGCCACCTTCGTCGGTGCACCAACGACCTTGATAGACAAGAAATCCGTTCTTGAACCATTGCTTGACCTTTTCGCTTGGATCATCATCATCACTTTCACTGATGTATTCATCGATGTCCTTGAGCGGTCTTCCAATGCTTTCACGGAACGTGTTGATGATTCCTTTGAGAACATCCTTGAACGGCGAATCTTCTCGCGCCCCTATCAAGCTTTCTATTTTTTCTCTCGTTAGTTCGGTCTTGCTCGCTATCAAGAACGAGCTGGACGAGCTGTTGCTGACAAATCCGTTTCGTTGTTTCAT
>CAYHEV010000103.1:0-5281 GCA_964355725.1 uncultured Candidatus Bathyarchaeia archaeon
TATGGGTGGACTAAGCATGGAATATATGTCTACAGAGCAAACAACTGCACGATCAGAAATAACTACTTATCCAATGTTTGCCACAACATCAAACTGAACTATTCTAGCCATTCCCAGATTCTTGAAAACATGGTAAACGGAACAATGGCTCAACCTACCATGTATGGAATCAGAATCGAAAACTCGGTCTCCTGCACGGCTGCAGGCAACCAAATCTCGGACTGTGTTGGAGCAATTCATCTGGAGAATGCAACAGAATGCACCGTCGCTGAAAACACACTGACTAGGAACAGTCAAGGGATACGTCTCTACTCGCCATGTGCAAATAACAAGATCTTCGAAAATGTGGTGCGTAACAACACCTACGACGGGATGATAGAAACAATGCCGACTAATTTGACTTTGTTCAACAATTCCATCTTTCACAACAACTTCGTAGAAAACATGTATCCGTTCATATACAGAGTTTCAGGCACTGCATGGGATGACGGCTACCCTTCTGGAGGAAACTACTGGAGCCGCTACAATGGTACAGACAAGTTCAGTGGACGATATCAGAATGAGACTGGTGCGGATGGAATAGGTGACTTAGAATTTGCTGTAAACACCTATGACGAAGACAAATACCCACTGGCGCATCCGTATGGATCAGTTCGAAACCAGGCCACAAATTTGACTTATCTGACGATCCAATCTGCAATCGAAGCTTTTGAAACATTGGACGGGCACACTATTGTTGTCAAAAACGGAGTATATCTTGAACATATCGTCATCAACAAGACATTGTCACTCATAGGTGAAAACAAGAATCGAACGATAATCGACGGAGGAAACGCTGACACAGTGCTAAAGATAGAAGCAGATAGCGTGAATCTGACGGGATTCACAATACGGAATGGCGGATCACATTTCCCTCCTTATGGGGACGATTGCGGAGTTCTCTTGGATCACTGTGCAGAATGTGTCTTGATTAATAATGCAGTGGCTGACAATCGAATTGGCATCTATCTTCTATTCTCAGAATTTACTGTGCTAGAAGACAATACTGTGTTTTCAAACAGCGAAAACGGAATTCTATTGTGGTACTCTCCGTACACCACGTTGCTTGAAAACCAAATATTCAACAACTCATACAATTTCGCAGTGTTCGGCAATGAACTCTCTCACTTCAACAATACTGTACCTGAGAGCAACAGTGTTGACGAAAGAAAAATCCAATACCTGATTGGCGCCAAAGATGAGATTCTGGAGCAAAATGACATTGGATCTCTCTATTTGATAAGCTGCACAAACATTACAGTTCACAACCTTAACCTGACCAGAAACGGACAGGCGCTGTTCTGCTACAATGTCACCGAATCGACCATAGAAAACGTGACGGCGACAAGTAACAGTTATGGAATCTATCTATCTGACTGCACACGAAACACTGTTGCCAACAACACATGCACCGATAATTGGGCCAACATCTGTCTTCAAAACTCACAAAACAACACGATTGTGGGAAACAGAGTTCGTGGTGGTGAGAAGAGTATCTCTCTTTATGAAGCGAATAGCAACGTCATTAAGCGAAACACAATTGAGGATGCCTACTATGGAATTCGCCTGTTCGCTTCCAATTCAAATAAAATCTACAACAACAATTTCTTGACAAACGGCGAACAGATCGACATTGTAAGTTCTTACCAGAACGTTTTCGATAATGGTTTGGAAGGTAACCACTGGAGCGACTACAATGGTACCGACCTCAACGGCGACGGAATAGGCGAAGAGCCATACTTCATTGATACGGACAATAAGGACATCTACCCCCTGATGGGCACGTATCTATATGCTGACGTAAATCACGATGAGACGGTAAACATGCGAGACATAGGACTCTGTTGCAGTTCATTTGACTCAATGCCGGGGCAGCCAAGATGGAACCCACATTGTGACATTGACGAAGATGGCAGGATTGGCTGGACGGATGTGGAGGTTGCTTGTGCAAACTTCGGGAAAACTAACCTGTTATCCACATGAAAAATCGCTTTCAATCTGTATCGACTAGATTCTGCCGTTTCTCGATATGGATTTGGGTTCTAGAAGTATGTCACACAAATCTTAACTACTTAAACACATCACTATTCTATCACTGATTAGAGGAGAAAGGAAAAAATGAATAGAATTGTTAAAGGTAATGCTGTATGTTTGCTTATGATAGCGTTGCTTTCAGGAGTTCTGTTAGTCCTACCGCCAAAGATAGGTTGGAGCCAAGGAACAAGCATGACATTCACGACAGGTGAGACAATCACTTTCCACAGCACCACGGAAATGACCTACTGGTCAGGTGTCTCAATGAAACTCGGAACGGGCCTCATTGCACAGTTCGTTGAAGTCGCCGACGGCGATGGCATAATCGAGCCATGCGATATACTTCATTGGTTCATTCCAGGCTATATGCCAGTGCTTTGCGATTGGTTTGAGATACTTGATCCTCAGGGAAATCCAACCGGATTCGAATTTCACATAGATGGTCAAGCGGGTCCAACAGAGTGGCACATTGACGCGATGTATCCGGGACCATTCCAGCCTCCGTTTCCGCCGGGGACACCGTTTCTGGCAGAGAAGAAAGTCGACAGGATCGAACCATGCATGTATTTTGTGGTGCATTCGCCCCGAGGTTGGTACCCACAGCCATGTAGCTGGTGGGAAATAATAGACCCAGAAACAGGCCACGCAACAGGCTTTGAGTTTCACGTAGACTGGACTAATGAAAGCTGCGAGTTTCACGTAGACGAAGTTATTCCTGGACCGTACGTACTGCCGTTTCCATGGTACGAAATAGAAGCTAGAAAGAAGATTGACATTATCAACCCCTGTGACTGGTTCACCATCATAGACCCAGCCGGCTTCACGCCCACATCGTGTAGCTGGTGGGAAATTCTGGATCCGCAAACTGGCGCGCCCACAGGTCTGGAATTCCACGTTGATCAAGCAGGAAGTGGAACCTTCCATGTTGACACAACCAATCCCATACCGCTCAATATACCTCCGTCTTATCCGACCAGAGTTAGACAAAAGGTGGACACAATAGAACCATGCAGATGGTTTGCAGTGGACGATCCCACGACTACACCCAAGGCGGGTACATGGTGGAGAATTGTGCGTCCGAACATCGGAGATGTCGAATTCCACGTTGACCAGTACGACCCTGTTCTGGGAACGTTCCATGTAGACCAAGTCCTTCCCAGTTCAATGCAAATCCCGCCAACCTATGATGTGACCGCAGAAAAGAAGTTCACAGGAATCTCACCATGTGATTGGCTAAACGTGAAACTTCCGCAGGGCTTCCTTCCATCACCATGCAGTTGGTGGAGAATCACTTCACCTCAACAATGGGCAGGCGTAGAATTCCATGTAGACTCAAACGACGGGATTAGCAGATTCCACATCGATGAGATCGATCCTCTACCACCAGGCCCAACTCCCCCGCCATTCGAGGTGACTGCAGAAAACTTTGAACCTTCTTCGCCATGGTACTGGAAACCTGAATTTGCAGACTATGTCCCGTCAGGAATGCCGGACTTTGACCAGAGACAATGGGGCACGTACAACTGGACCAATCAGGGCTCATGGAGCCATTGTGGACCCTTGGCTGTCGCGAATTCTCTGTGGTGGCTTGACTCAGAATTCGAGCCTAATCCAATTCCGCCGCCAGTGATCAACGACGGTTTCCCACTAGTGCAGACATATGGTCAATGGGATGACCATAGCCCGCAGAACGTTCAGCCTTTGGTGGAGCACTTGGCGTACCTGATGGACACAGACGGACGAAGAACCGGCTTAGTGCATTCTGGAACAAATGTTCACGACATGGAAGCAGGAATCAACCACTATCTTTCATGGACTGGAGTGAACCCACGCGGAGATGTCAACGGAGATGGCATTGTCGACATTAATGACCAGAACTTGGTGATGGCTGCAATGGGTAGCGTACCAGGAGCACCGAACTGGAATTTGGCTGCGGACATCTTCCCTGCAAGCACTGTATACCCACCAGCCGCAGACAACATGATCAACAGCAATGACCTCAACCTAGTAATGGCCAACATGGGCAGGACTGGAATGTTCTATGAGCACACGGTTCAGGCACCAGACTTCAATTTCATCGAAACCGAAGTCAAGAAATGCCAAGATGTGGTCCTGTTGATCGGATACTGGGTTTTCAACCAAGGTACATGGTACAGAGAGCCCGGCGGACACTACGTGACAGTCGCTGGAGTTGATTCAACAAACGTGAAGATCGCCATCAGCGATCCTGTACAAGATGCGTTCGAAACAGGCTTGATTGCAGAAGGTCGCATACCTGTAGCACATGTCCATCCACCGCCGGAGCCTCCATACGTGACTCACAACAATGCGCTTTATGTTTCCCAAGACATCTACCAAGTCATGAACGTGACGCCTCCGTGGCCACCATGCCCAGCTGGTAACTTGATGCTGGCTAACTTTGCAAGCTGGAGACCTGCCCCACCGTTCTTTGCAGTTGTGGAATATGCTGTGGTGACATCGCCACTAGGAGTACATGACATAGCAGTGACCAATGTGACAACAAGCAAACATGGGTGCGTGCCAATGCCAATAATTGCTAGGGGACAGACAGCAAAGATCAACGTGACTATTGAGAACCAAGGCAACTTCACAGAGACCTTCACTCTTAGGCTTTTGGCAGACACGACAGTCATTGGAACTCAGATAATCAACAACATGCTGGCTGGAACGAAGACAGTTGTCACTTTCAACTGGAACACGACAGGCGTTGCATACAAGAACTACACGATGAGTGCCAACGTGACTATCTTAACTGGAGAAACTGATACAGCGGACAATGTGTTCACTGACGGCATATTGAGAGTGGGAGTACCTGGAGACATTGACGCAAGCGGCAAAGTAGACATGAGAGACATAGGACGTTGCTGCTCAGCTTTCGGCGCAACACCAGGAACACCAAAATGGGATCCGAACTCAGACCTAGACTGCTCAGAAAAAATAGACATGAGAGACATAGGCCTGGCATGCAGCAACTTCGGACAACACGAGTAAACATCAACCCCCTTTCTTTTTGTGTTCAGCGTAATTAATAACCCATACACATCATTCTTGATGCCGTTGCCCATAAATCGAACTACGTCTTAGCGCTGATTATTTATGCGATTGTAATGCAGTCAACTGTTATGGTGCGGTCACCGGGATTTGAACCCGGGTCGCCGGCTTGGGAAGCCGATGTCCTAACCAAGCT
>CAYHEV010000104.1:0-5161 GCA_964355725.1 uncultured Candidatus Bathyarchaeia archaeon
TTCGCTGGTCAACCACAAGCGGTAGGGGGAGGTGGAGACATGTAAATATCCCTATGGCACAAAGACTCTTCGTAAACACCCTCAAGCAGTCCCGGCCCAAGTATACGATGAACTTCAATGGCCGCGCCAATAATCCGTTCTGAAATCTCGTTCTCGTGCATCTGTTCTTCTCCGCGTTGAGGTCTTTCCAACGCAGAGGCGCAAAGACCGCAGAGGTTCGCAGAGTTATCTCATTTCATGTTATTCAAAAGCCATGTTCGTATTCTCTGCGTTTCTCGGCGTTCTCTGCATCTCTGCGTTGAGTTCTTCAAAGCACAACCGCCGTTTCCTGGCGAAAAACACATAACCCATTGACAATCAATTACTTAAAACGTTATTCCACGTCCTGCAACTCGATTCCCCACAGCGAGGAGTCATTCCGCGTTACGCGCAGTCATTCCGCGTTCCCCGGAGCCGTTCCGCACTGTCGCGCGTCTTTGCGCACGCCGCCGAATCACTCCGCGCTGCGAGGAATCGCTGAGCGTGCTGAGAATCCTTTTCTCTGTCTGCCAAGTGATTGCACACAACCGCGCTTCATTCCTCTGCACGCGGATTCTCTCCGCGTTGTGAGATGTGACGGCGCGCGGCGAGAAACAGGAGAGCGCAGGCGTTTCTTGAGGCGGGTGGTGAGGACAGGCGTGATTCAACTTCCGACGTGTGTTTGACGCGAGACGCTTGAGTGCTCCGCCCTGCATCTTCGCCGCAAGGCGAAACCCCCAACATCCTGGGCCATAGCACAACGCAAACTTCAATTCTTTCCTTGACCGCATAATTCTATGGAAAGCGATTCCACGAAAGCAAACGTGCAACTCAGGGCGGCATCGGGCTCTTCTGGTGCAATGCGCGCGCGACAGCTTGCGGATTCTATCAAGAAATGGGATGGTCGACGGCCTCGGATCAATTTGATGTTCCCGGCGTAGGCCCGCACTATCGGATGACCAAACGGTTAACAGACATTTCGACACGTGATCACGGGTAACGCCTCATACGCGAATCTTGGAGGCGTCGCCGAGCAGGCAGCCGATGTTCATGAGGAGTTTGCCCTTGCCCAAAGCCAGGCCGAACAGCCGCGTTTCCATCAGTTCTATCGGATAACCTAGCGACGAGGTCGTGTCCAGGTAGGCCATTTTGGAGATCGCGCCGCCTTTGCTCTTTACGGTCCCTGATTGGATGATGGGGATGCCCATGGCCTCGACCCTCTTCATCTTTACGTCGAAATCCGAAACCTCGATGCCCAAATGATGCAGGCCTTCGCCATGCGTGGCCAAGTGTTCTGAATAGATGTTGTCGTCGCCGCCTTTCACCTCGATTAATTCGATCATCAACTTGCCGGAATAGGCGAAGACCATATCCACATCCATGTTCACTTTCTTGCCCCGAAACCAGGTTTCCTGTTCCCCGACGTTGCCGCGGTACCAGGGCTGGACGCCCATGAACTGCGAGTAATAGGCAATGGCCTGGTTCATGTCGCGCACGATCACGCCCAGTTGATAGACGCGCGGAAGACCCAGGGTATGCAACGTGGATGCGGTGACATTAACCATCAGTGCGTTCTCCTGTCTTTGGAGCCTAAGCTCACATTTCTAACATATGCTTGGTGTAGTCGAAAAGGTATTTCCTGAACTCTTCGAGGTTCTCACTGCGCAAAGGGTCGGTGCGAAGTTGTTGCCAACTGAACGCTCCCGAAACAAAGTAACTGAATATGAGCCAGTCAAAGGAACGTATGAAATAGCCGAGGTTGAGGTCGCCCCGGACCCTTCCCAGTTCCTGTCCGCGCTTCAGAATCGCGGCGAGACGGTTGTAAAGCCGCAGGGTCAACTCGGCTTCCCGGTCACGGAGTTCGTCAGGGGGCTCCAACCACCGCATCACGTAGAGGCGCTGGCGATCCGGATTTCCGTGGGCGAATCCCAGCAATCGTTCAAGCAGATGGTGAAGGGCCTTCTCAAAACGCTCGCGATCCTGGATCACTTCGTCGTCGATGTCATCGAGAATCTCATCCACCAACCGCTCTTCTTTTTCGTAGAGGTTCTCGATTATCCGCAGGTAAAGTCCCCGCTTCGAACCCGCATGGTGATGCACCGTCGATACGCTCAGGCCCGTTTCCGAGGCGATCTGCCGGGTCGATACCCCATCGTAACCATGTTCTGCAAATAGCCTTGTGGATTCGGCGAAGATCCGCTCCCGTCCGTTCATCTCCTTGTCGGCGGCAGACTCCACGGTGTTGACAACTCCTTTCGGATTGCGTTAGCATGTATCGAACGTTCGATCTATTCTACGCCGAGCCGCAGTGTGCTGTCAACTGGGCTGCACCGGGCAAAGCTGCGAGTGATGCAATCGTGAGGCGGACACACAGGAGCGATTCCGATGGAGAACTTGCCCAACTATGGTTTGGCCAACACGGCGACGGCCTTCGCCACGCTGGGAGGCGGCCTCTTTCCCCTGCTGTACTGCCGCTTCATGCTCAGACAACCTTCGCGTTGGATCTTCGTTTATTGGATGATCGTTATTACCGGCATCTTCACGATTACGCTCCACGGCTTTGGGGAAACGAATCCGGTCTGGGTTGAACGCTGGATATGGGCCTTTCTCGACACGGGGAGCAATATCGTTGTGGCGTGGTCCATCACGTTGGCCGTGCTCGGAGATTACTATGCTCGAAAGACTCAGAATTGGGCAAGACCCCTGGCAACCCTGGGCATGATAGCGGGCGTGGGTTGGCACTACTATGATCGGCTTCCAAGCACCGCCAGCGGCTACATCATCCCCTTGGGCAAGTGGGGCGGCTTCTATCCCGGCGAGTCTTTTTTGATCGCATTTTCGTGGCTGGTTCTCTTCCTGTTCTTCGTGAAGTGGAGGGTGGTTCCAAAAGAAGCGCGGCCGTTGTTGCTCCTCGTAGCGCTGATATTCTTCGTGGGCATGCTCCTCGCCACGGCGGGTAACAACCAGATCGTCTATCCGTTCCTCTCAATTCATGCTATTTGGCACGTCGTGGGCGCTTTCGGTTTCATGACGTTATGGGCGTTCAATCACGTCCGCTTCTCCACCGTTCCGGATGATGTTCCGAAAGCTTGATGAACGAGGGAATGTGGATATACGCATCAGATGAAGACAGGAGATAAGATTCATGAACACAGCCGCAACGCAACCGCCCGAACTTACCACACTGCCTTTTGAAGGCATGGCGAAGGAAGCGGTCTTCGACGCCTTGGCCTCCTTCAAGAAGGCCGATGTACCCTGGCGGTCCGGGAAGATGCTGGGATACACGTATGACCCGGGCGAAGATCCGATGAGTGTGGCCCAAGAAGCTTATATGCAATGCCTGACAGAAAACGGTTTGGATTGGAGCGTGTTTCCGAGCATGCACAAGATGGAAATCGACATCATCCATATTCTGCGGGAGCTGTTGCGCGGAGACGATGAAGTGGTCGGAAGCTGCACGTCGGGCGGTACGGAAAGCATTCTGTGCGCCGTCAAAGCTGCGCGCGACTATTGCCGGGCGCACAAGCCGGATATCGTTGAACCCGAGATCGTGTTGCCCGAGACGGCGCACGGCGCGTTTCACAAGGCCTGCCTCTACTTCAACGTCAAACCCGTTTTTACGGGCTACGATCCCGAGACCTTCCTGGCGGATGTCGATTCGATTCGCGACGCCGTGACCAAGAACACGATCCTGATTGTTGCGTCGGCGCCGGGTTACGCGGAAGGCGTCATCGACCCGATCCGCGAGATCGGGGAAGTGGCGCTCGAAAAGGACGTGCTGTTTCACGTCGACGCATGCGTGGGCGGGATCCACCTTTCCTTCATGCGCCGTATGGGATACGATCTTCGCGATTTTGATTTCACCGTGCCGGGCGTGACTTCGATCTCGTTGGACATGCACAAGTACGGATACGCCCCGAAAAACATATCGAGCGTGTTGTATCGCCGCAAGGACCTGCGCTTCTTCCAGTACTTCTCGAATCGCCGCAACACCTGCTACGCCCTCGTGAATCCGGCCATACTGAGCACGAAATCGGGCGGCCCCTACGCCGGCGCGTGGGCGATTCTGCACTACCTCGGCGAATCCGGCTACCGCGCGATCGTCAAGAAGGTCCAAGACGCCACCGGCCGGTTCGTCGCCGGCATCAACGCCATCGATGGCCTCCGCGTCTTGGGAAAGCCGGATATGTGCATGTTCTCCTTTACCTCGGAAGGCTTCAATATCTTCGAGCTGGCCGACAAGGTCCGGGAGAAGAGCTTCTAAATGCAGCCGCAGTTCACCCACGGCGACACGCCGGCCAACCTGCATGTCTCGCTGGGCTACGGGACCGCCGATTCTGTCGATGCTGCTCTGTCGATGTTGCGCGAAGCCGTCGTGGAGGTTAAAGCGAACCCGAATCCGATCGACATCGAGCAAGTGCGCTGCACGGTGCACAAGATGCTCGCGGATCTAGGCGAGAACGCGGGCGACGCCTTGCGCGCCATGGCGGGCATCAGCGAAGGCGGCCTGCCGACGCAGATGGCGTTGATCAACTCGGTCTTCGATGCGTTGCCCAATGAACTCGCCGAGAACATGCTGTCCGATTACATGAACCAGGTCTTTGTGTAGGTCTGAATGAACTCCTCGCCTGAGCGGTCCAGCGCGATACCCGCGGAACATCCGGGACAACGGCGGTGGTGGATCCCTGTGGCACTGTTTGTCTCGCTGTTGATTGGCTATGTCAACCGGATTGATGTTTCTTTCGCGTTCCCGGCGATGGCCAAGGAGTTTGCATGGACGCCGGAACAGGTGGGACAGTACGGTGGTATGCTGCTGGGCCTGTTCTTTGTCTGCTACGGGATCTCGAACATGATTCTGAGTCCCATCGCGGCGTGGCTGGGTCCCCGGCGAAGCCTGATGGCCATCGTCGCGGGATTCTCCGCCGCCACGATGCTGGGCATACCTCTGGGAAGCGGCATCCTCGCCTTTGGCGCGGCCCGGGGACTGCTCGGGATCACGCAAGGTCCTCTGGTACCGATGATGAACACGTTGACCAAGCATTGGTTCCCGCTGCACGAGCGGTCGCGCGCAAACGGCATCTGGATCAGCGGAATGCTGCTTGCCCCGCTGGTGGCCCCGATCATTCTCGTACCGATCATCGGC
>CAYHEV010000105.1:0-4752 GCA_964355725.1 uncultured Candidatus Bathyarchaeia archaeon
CGCAACCTTCCTATCTCTTATGTCTTTATCGCTTTCGTCAAGAGCACCTTCAGCTTCGTAGGATCTCCAAGTTTTAGGCTCCGTCACTCTCTCTTCCCAGCGAGCTGCGCATATTTATCGCTCAACTCCAAAAGCTTCTTTTCCAAATCATCATACTTGACGAACTTGGCATACAACGAAAAATAGCGGGAAACAAGCTGAACAACCGTCCTGACTTCTAGCAACTCAAGCTTACTAAGCCTGCCGCGCTTCATCCTTAGCATAGAACCGGAAAGCAAGTCTAAAGCTTCTTTCGGAGTTAAAAGATCTTCATCACTTTCAGGTTGCTTGGTAGAAGTAGACCTGATTTTTTTGAGTCTACTTCTACTAAGCCAAGCCAACGCATCTTGATATACACTGCAGGAATCTTGACTGCAGACTCGAATGAAGGCAAGAATTGTGAGTATAAGATTGGGTGTCAGAAATCGATTCACAAAGCAAATTGAAGACAAAGTCAAAGAACTAGCTGAATAATCATAGAGCACGTATTGGATTGATTTGAAGTGGTTGTTGTCGCGGGCGTTTTTGTTTCCTACTTAACCGAACACTTAACTTCATCGGGTTTGGAGCGTTGCGCTCTTCTAGGTTAAGCTCTCTCCAGAGTAGGAGTTTATGCCCGCGCCCACCGTGTCCCATGTTTGGGTAAACCCGCCATCACAAGTCGAAACAAGCCTGAGGCTTGATGTCTTCCGTTGGGTCCGTCTGCATGGATTATGTTCGGTGAGATTACAGAAGGCTCGTATCACTCATCGCCGAGAGAGAACTAGTGATTCTGAAAAATTAAACATTACTATCCCAAGACACTGTTAACGTATCTGCTATTGTTTGATCTTGACTATTTTCTCCATGTTCAGTTCGAAAGCCGCCGTCGGATTCTCAAGCTTCCATTTCTCCAAGACTTTCGGGTTTATTTCGCCTAAAACGCCAACGGCTTTTCCATCAATAATTACCTTACCTGTCCTGCCGTCTATGAAGCTAGGATGCCTTGTTTCTCTTATCTGCCAATCCAAGCCCAAGTTAATGAAAAACGCGTCTAAAACGGATTTTATTTCGCTGAAACTCGCACTTGCATGGCAGACAGCAGCTGCAAGCCATTCTTCATTTCTAACTCTCGTTTCCTTCTTTTCGTCCAAAAGCGTGACAGTGCCCAACTCGAAGATTCTCTGCGGATACTCAACGCTGACGTTATTGCCCAAAAACTCCATAAGGCTTGGAAGAAGCCAACTTCTCAGACATGTCAGAGTCTGAACTTTCGGATTGGCAATTTCCACTATTCTATCTTTCTTGCAGTTCATTCTTGTGAACAGGTTTTCCATGTTAGTCATCGTGAACGCCAGAACTTCTTGAAAGCCTAGCCCCACCATCAACTCTCTTGCAACATCCAACAGTTCCTGCTCGGGTCTCTGCCCGCCTGTTGTAGCTAGCTTGCGCCACAAGGGTTCAATATTATCGTATCCATATGCTATGGCAACGTCTTCTACCAAGTCAATAGGGTGCATCACATCGATTCTGTAACATGGAATTCGCACGGTCACTTTGACCTTGTCACTTTTCTCTATCCCATAGCCAGCTTTGCAAAGCAAGTCACAAATCTGCTTAGTCGTCAGATGCAAACCCAAAATCGTGTTTGTATATTCCACGTCTAACTCCATGTGGCCAGTCTCAAACTTGGGCGTCACAACGGTTTTTTCGTTCGGATAATGGACAGTGGCTGCGTGGGCTTTTCCTCCACGGTCAATCAACGATAAAGTCACTATTTTCAGCGTGTTAAGCACTGTTTCGTGCACCGTGCCCGTGACTTCAACGAGAAGGTTCCTCGTTTTTTCCGTCACTCGCCCCAGATCGTTCGAATTTATGATCGGTGGAAACGAAAGCACATTCTTCTCCGAATCCAACAAGATGGGATAAACAGGATGTCCACGTACGATGTCGCCGTACTCCAATCCTTTCGGATGTTTCGCCAAGATTTCTTTCAAAGTCATCTTCTCTGCGAAGCCCAACGGCGCAAAGCTAAACTCGGCTGGTTTAGCAACTCCATAGTAAAGCGGCGGAACCAAAAGATCAAAATCATACAACCCAATGGACGTTCTGCGCCTACTTCTCCCATACGTGTGATCAAGCTTATCCTGTAAGTGCATCAATCCGCGAAGAATAGCGTCCGTCAACTTCACGTTTTTGACTATGGAACAGCCAATGTAAGGACGAATATCTCCCAAATGTCCATCAACGTAAACGTCTGTTAACGACTTACCAACAGTGTATTCTCTTACTCCTGTTTCTAAGCCCAAGAGCCCCCTCAGAGTCCTAACCAGTCCCTCAATGTTCCAGATATCAGGGCGATTACTGTCCTTAATCTCAACGCTCATTACGCCTGCCTTTTCGTCGAAACTCTTCAATTCGCCTTTCACAAGAGCTAGGATGCCGTCGACTTTCTCCATATCCTTATGCAATTCCAACCCGAGAAGTTTCTCAAATTCCAAATAGTCCACATCAATCGTCGGCACCGCTAAACCACCTCCTTCCTGCGAATCCAATCCAAATCCTGCGCGAAAAGATACCGGATATCGTCTATTCCCGCCTTAATCATGAATAATCGATCAATGCCTAAACCCCAAGCAATAACAGGCACCTTGATCCCCAAGGGCAAAGTTACCTCTGGCCTGAAAATTCCTGAACCGCCGAACTCCACCCACCCGCAACCTTCCATGTAAGCGCTCAATTCGACACTGGGCTCCGTGAACGGATAATAATCTGGTCTCAACCTGAACTTGTCAGCTCCTGCAATTTCCACCGCGAACTTCTCCAAAATCCCCAAAAGATCCCGCAGCGTCAAATTCTCGTCAACAACAATTCCTTCAACCTGATTGAACTCCGTCAAATGAGTCTTATCAAGCACATCCGGCCTGTAACAGCGAGCAATAGAGAAATACTTGCCCGGAATCTCCAACTCCTTGCTTAACAACGTTCTGGCACTGAGACACGTTCCATGCCCTCTCAGAATCAGTCGTCTAGCTTCTTTTTCTGAGTATTTGTATCGCCATCCAGTCGATCCGGTTTTCCATCCGTTTTCATGCGTCTTCTTCACTTTCTCCAAAGCATCTTTGTACGCGTCTACGCTGCCATACTTTGGGTTTTTGACGAAGTACACGTCGAATGCTTCACGTGCAGGATGGTCTTGAGGCGTATAGAGAGCGTCAAAGTTGAAAAAGCATGTTTCCACGTTTGTGCCCAGCATCTCTTTGAAACCCAAGTTGACAAGCTTCTCTTTCACCTCATCAAGAAACTGAAGGTAAGGATGTTTCTTGCCCGGCCAAGTCTTAGCCACCTGAGCTTCTACGTTGTATCTTTGAAGTTTCACTTTACGCCATTTTCCCGTTATTATTAGCTCAGGCGTCAGCTGCGTCACTTCTTCAGTAGCCCTCAATCCTTTCTTTAAGGCAGTCCAGCCAGCTTTGGTTATCTCGATGATTCTCTTTGACTTCTCATCAATTTCAACGAGTTTTCGTCCCTTCAAGACATGGACGGCTTCCTGAAGCTGTTGACTTAGATCTTCAACGTTTACCTGCTCATTCTCGCTGAGCAGCTTCAAGGCTTTCTCATCATTTCCCTCTTCCAGTTTCCCTGTGATCTGAAGCGTTTTTGTCTTATCGTCCAAGGTTGCCCAGTGTTTTCTCTGAATCCAGCCTAACGCGATTGGTATGAACTGCTTCTCTAAAGCCGCATTTTCAATAACCTTTCCAATTGGAGCTTTGCTGCCCAGTTTCTTCAAAGCGTCTATCATGCGTCTTTCAGGCAGCCCATTCTTTGCGTAGGTTTTTCCTTCAACGTTGACTTTCGCTATTGTCTGCTGCTTCACGCTTATTTTCACAAGTTTCTTTTCCTGCAACGTCACGGCTGCGCGCATTATGGCTGAATCTGACAATCCACTTTTGCTCATTATCTGTTCTATCGATGCTTTTCCATCTGACTTCTGCAGGGCTGAAAGCGTTTTTTGCTCGTGTTCTCTAAGCTCGACCGTGATGTTTCCCTTCATGAACGGAGTAAACTGGATTTGCTAATGTAGTTGTTGATGTTTTAATAAAGGTATAATCCCAAGGGTGGATGTTTTGTGCACTCTCAAGTTCCATGAGATTCATCTTCTTGCTAACTGCCCGAATATTACAGGTCTATCCATACATCAGCAATATAAGAGTTTTAATCCAAGAAGGGATCGAGTGGAGATATCCCCCATATTCCCTTTGACACAGATATCGCCAATGAATAGAGAGGACAAACCTTCTCAAAGACTGACAGAGGAAGGCTCTAGAGTCGTCGTTGTTCTCTTTTCCATTTCAGACAGAAAGAAGTGACTTCATTTGGTCGTGTCTTCTAGGGTTTTCTTCATGCAAAGCCAGTAAGACCTAGCTCTTGGTAGGATTTCAGTTTCAAGATATTCTTTGCATTCAACAAACCCAAAAGAACGAGAGATTGTGTACAGCAGTCATGAATAGTGCAGTCGTGTGGTTGGTGGTGGTTGGATAAAACTTTACCCCCAAAACCCAAACCTCAAAAAGACAACGATTCATCCCAGTAGATTACATTGTGTTGCAATGCATTGAGTGTTGAATAGCCCTGGCGTCTAGGCTGTGAGCAGTTTCTTTTTCGCTATAATTTTTTCTATGTCTTTTTTGGCACCCAATTTTTGGAATAACTCTAACGCTTGGTTAAGGAGAT
>CAYHEV010000106.1:0-4698 GCA_964355725.1 uncultured Candidatus Bathyarchaeia archaeon
CCGTGCGAACGCTGCTGGCCGACGACGACTTGATTTCGATCAATAGCGTTCAACGCCTTCTACTGCTGCCGGGCAAAGACCCGTCCGAAGTAAAACAATTCCGCAGCATGCTCCAATTACGCAATAGCACGTTGCCACGAGATTTCCTGGCCGTCCGGACTAGCAAAGAGTTACTGGTTCTCGACTATCGCAACGGCGCACGCCGCAGCTATCCGATCCCCGAGCAGATTGGCCGTGATGCAATTGAACTCTATCTATTGAGCGACGAAACGGCGGTCCTGGTCCAAGAGCAGCGCAGGCCGCGGGGCGGCGCCACATTGGTCGACATCTACTGGATTCCGCCCGGCGGCAAGCCGGCGCGGCACGAACGGGTCGAATTGATCGATAGTGCCCCGTCTGACCCGCGGGTCCGCGCAGGTCTCGGCGCGATCGTGGGTCCCGTGCCCGCGGTCTGGGCCATCGCTGCGCTGGTCGGTGCGCCCCTGATGGGAATCGCACAGGGCGGGGCACCCGGTTACTCGGCCGCGTTGGCCAACTCACTCGGGGAGCTCTGGCCCGCGCTGGTTGTCTCACTGGCGCTGGCCGCCGTGGCCATGTGGTTGTGCCTCCGCCGCCAGGCACAGTACGCCATGCCACACAGCCGTACGTGGGCAGTGGTGGTATTGCTGCTGGGTGTTCCGGCGCTGCTGGGCTATCTCGTTCATCGCGCTTGGCCGACGCGGATCGCTTGTCCGGCGTGCGGTGTGCGGGTGCCACGCGACCGCGACGCGTGTCCGCGCTGCAGCGTGCCGTTTCCCGATCCGGGGCTGCGCGGGACCGAGGTCTTCGCCTGATCCGCCGCGGCGAACGACGACGCAGGGAGGCCACGGCAGGGACTGCACCAACCGTCACCGAGCCACACAGCGGCGGAGCCTCAACTGGCCGCACAGCGGCGGTACCTCGACTAGCCCCTGATCAAGCGAATGCCGGGTAATCTTTCGGACAGTGGGTAGAAAAAAACTCGAAAACACCCTATGATTCTCGTGTCAAACAAAACACGGGCATCGGCCCGGCCGTCGAGTCATGGAGGGTTTTCGAGTGAAACGCAATATAAAGCAGTATTTGGGCCGACGCAAGCGGCGGATTCTCGCCCGGCTGGATAAGACGAAGTTTGAAGGTGCAGGCCCGGTTTTCTCGGCTGCCAACATTCATTACGAAGTAGCGAAACGCACACACGGTATTGCGTGCGGTGGCATCGGCATGATTCAGGACATGGTCCGGCGCTTGGGTCTGGCCCAAGTGATCAATCGGTCGGTCCCGATCTTCAAGAGGTACTTACCGTACAGTGAATCGTGTGCTTTCGGCAAGCATGCAAAATGTTTTTGCGGGGACAGCGTGAAGCGGCGGGGGTGAACGAGGGGCGAGGCGCGAAAGTCGAGGGGCGGTTACGAGGGAGCTGTGAGGATCGTGCGGTACGGCACGGCATGCGTGGCTTGGCCGGGACTGTGGTCGTCGGCGTGGAGGGCCCACGGGCGTAGCGGCCGATCGTCAGGTGGCGGCAGACCGCGATGTCGGCAAGGCGGCTTCCGGAGGCGGGCCACGGCCCACATCCCGTTCGGACTCCGCCGCGCCCAGCTGCCGCCGATAGTTCCAGGGCATCCAATCGGCGGGAGCGGCCTCCACCCGTTCGTGATTCCGTTGCAGCTCCGTCAAGTAGTCGATCGGATCAGTGCCCGAGAAGTAGCAGGTGTGGATCAAACTCATGTAGAGGTCGCCCACTTCGGCTCCCCGCATGGTTTTGTAAAACAGCGAGTTCCTTCTATGGCGAATCGCCATCTTGAGACTCTGTTCGCACACGTTGTTGTCCAGAGGGGCGCCGGGTACGCGCAAGAACAGCGTCAATTCCCCCCAGTGCTTCAGCATGTACGAGATCGCACCTCCCAACGACGAATTCGGTTCGACCCGCCTCTCGTCGAACTGCGCCTTCAGCCAGCAATGCAGCTCGTTCATCACGGGACTGCTTAGTTCTTGGTGTAGTCTCAGCCGCTCGTCGGGCGACAGCTGTTGCGTCTTGGCCTGGGCATCGGTCTGGTAGACCTTCGTCAGGCACTCGAGGACGTATTGGACTTCCGCCGGAAAGGCATTGACCACCTCGACGAAGTTCCGACGTCCGTGGACCAGGCAGTTGGCGAGGATTACGCGCAGATCCTCGGGCATGTTTCGCGACAAGCCGTCGCACATCTGGATGGGCGGCGGCAGTTCCAGCGGACGATCGTCGAGCAGCGAACGCAGGTTCTCCCCCGAATGATGGGGACCAGTGGAGAACAGGGCGATGGTCGGCCTTCCCTCGGCCAGGGAGAGAATGCTGGTGGTGAAGACGCCGCGCCGCTCGGGGGCGTCCTCCAACAGCGGCTCCCGGCGCCGGGTCTTTGTCGTCAGTTCCAGCACGCGCATCGTGGTGTCGTCGTTATGGATCAACTCGCCCTGCGCCGCGAGCCGGCGCAGATGCTCAAACGCCGCGCGGGGACCGCGCTCCGCGGCACCACACACCAGTTCCCACTGGACCGACGCGGGCAGCGGAATACCCGCCAACCGCTGCAGCCGCTGGAGGCGATTCCAGGGCATCCCTTCCCCATAGCGCAGCGTGGCGACGACGCTGGCCACGGTGGGGTCATGTTTGGCGGACCCGGCCTCCGCAGGCAACTCGGCGGTGTAGACTTTTCCGCACACGTGACAGCGCAGTCGCTCCAGCTGATAGACCACACCTCCCACGGGAACTTGGCCCTTCAGACGCACCACCGGCGACCACTCCGACTGACGGTATACCGTTCCGTTTTCGCAATCGGGACAGGCATCCCCCGGGCACAGCGACTCGTGGGCCACGACCACCCGCGTACAGCCGGCGTACTGGCGCGCCGGAATCCGGCCATGACCTCGCGCGCGGCGGCGTGCTCCAGGATGGTCACTGGCGGAATGGCCGGGGGGTTCCTGGTGGTCGGCTGTTGCGGAACTTGGCGGCTCCGCAGTGGCTGGCGATTCGGCCGCCGTGTCCTCGAGCTGGCCAGGCGACGGGGTCGCAGACGACAATACATCTGCCGTCCGCTCGGTCGCAGCGCCGAACAGCATTCGTCGGAGTCGAAGGATACTGAACGTCTTCTCGCGGAGCAGTCCCAGCAGGACGATGTACCAGCGCAGAAGTTGACGGAACGGCTGGGCTGTTTCCGGACCCAGGGCGGCTTCGATCTGGTCCAGCTTGGACGCAAGATCCGCCTCATCCAGCTCGATGACTTCCGGATTCGACTCCATGTCCTGGCTCCGGGTGTGCCTCTGCTGGGCCTGCGCCCAGCAGTTCGCGGAATTCCTTGACCAGGGGATACCCCAGCACGAGCTTCACCGGCCGGTTGGGTTGCCTCGTCGGGCAGCGGTGTCCGCGCCCGAACGTTTCCCCCAGCACGATCCAGTTCGCCGCCCGGTAGCATGTCCCCCGGTGCCGCGTCGGATCCACGAACGTCTGCAAAAAATAGACCGGATGGCCGTAGATTCGCTCCCAGTCCACCGGTAACCGCCGCGCCATGCGGCCCAGCACGTGGGAGGCCAAGTGCGGCACCTGTACCCACGGCGGGACCAAAAACCGGCTGTTGTAGCCCAGCAGATGCCGGTTCCTTCGCTTGGCCGCTACCGACCAGCCAATAAACCGGTCCCGGCACTTCAGACCATGGGCGGCCGAGGACCAGGCCAGCGCCGCCACCACACGATCCCCCGCCAAAACCAAATACTTCAGCTGTTCGCCCACCGGCTGGGTGTACCCCAGCTCGTGGTATTGGTGCAGCAGGGCGTTGAACAAGGGCTCCTGCTCGGTCCGCCGCACCTGTTGAAACGAAAGCGGCTGCAGCGCGCGCAGGGAGGCCCGCACCGGCGTGCAGTCGATCGGTACCGGGACGGCGCGCCAACACCGGCGCACGCGGTGGTCATATCGAGCCCGCGGCGGCGGAAGCTCCAAGTGCCCGGCGCGATGCAGTTGCAGCATCAGGCTGCGGCAGATGCCTTCCTTGAGCACACCGTTCGGTTGGCGCCAGTCCCAAGCGCGGCACACCTCCACCGACAGAGTCCGGCGGTTCATGGCCGGGTTATCGGCGATCAGCTTCCGCAGAAAGGCCACATCGGCCTCGGTGACACTTCGCCCGCGGTAAGTGAGAACCACGTTCATGGACGCTACCATAGCGGCCGCGTCGCCTGAACGCAAGGCCCATTTCGTTTTTTTTCTACTCGGGCAACAGCACGGGGCGCCAGAGCGGAGCCCCGCCCGCATTGGCTGGATTACCGCCGGAAAGCAGCACGTGCAGTTCGTGACCACGCAAGAACCGGCCGCGCCCGCTATCGCAGGCCGGCCAATGGACGAACCGCCCTCGCGAAAGCCGCTTCTGGCAAAGCCAATACCCCTGGCCATCGTACAGCAATATCTTGATGGCGGTTCCCCTGCGATTGCGGAAGACGAACGCCCAGCCATTCATCGGATCGCGTTCGAGCTGTTGCCGGCAGACCGCTGCCAGGCCATCGATCCCGCGCCGAAAGTCGACCGGCTCCACCGCCGCCAGAATGCGCATCGTGGGACTGGTCTGGATCATGCGGTGTCCCTCCACAACATCCGACCCAGTGACAGGGCTTGCGCCGTGGCCCCGCCCTTCAGATGGATTCGCAGCTTCGTCCCGGTCGGTTCTT
>CAYHEV010000107.1:0-4632 GCA_964355725.1 uncultured Candidatus Bathyarchaeia archaeon
GCAGCCGGAAACACTTCAATCGCCATGATAATTAAAAGATATGATTCCAATGCCTAAAGTGAAGATTCCAACTAAATATATGAAACGGAGGATTAGATTCATTTGAAGTATGTTGATTTTGTAGATCTCAAGTATAAACCTGATGAAACGGATGTTGTTTGCACGTTTTACGTTGAACCTAAGGGCATTGACATAAGGGAAGCTGCTGGCGGAGTGGCTGCTGAAAGTTCGATTGGAACATGGACTGAACTAACAACAGAGAAGGCATACGTGGAAAAACTTGCCGCCCATGTCTTCAACATAAATGGAAACAGCGTGAAGATAGCTTATCCAATGCATCTTTTTGAACCCGGAAACATGCCCAACATATTAAGTAGCGTCGCGGGAAACGTTTTCGGACTGAAAACCTTAAGAAACCTGAAACTCCGCGACATCAGCTTTCCATCAGAACTCGTCAAAAGCTTCAAAGGCCCCAAATATGGCATCGAAGGGATCCGCAAACTGCTAGATGTTTACGACCGCCCACTGATAGGAACTATAATCAAGCCTAAACTCGGGTTGAAAACATCGGACCATGCAAAAGTAGCTTATGAGGCTTGGGTTGGAGGATGTGACATAGTCAAAGACGACGAAAACCTGAGCAGCCAAAAATTCAATTCTTTTGAAGAACGCGCCACGAAAACCTTGAAATACAGAGACAAAGCGGAACGTGAAACTGGCGAAAGAAAGGTTTACATAATTAACATTACCGCGGAAACCAGAGAGATGTTGAGAAGAGCAGAGTTCGTGCTTAACCACGGCGGAGAATACGCTATGATTGATATTTTGACGTGTGGTTTCGCTGCTTTACAGACGCTTCGCGAACAAAACTTTAACCTTGCGATTCACGCGCACAGAGCCGGACACGCTGCGTTCACCAAGAATCCAAAACATGGAATCTCGATGAGAGTAATTGCTAAAATAGCTAGAACATTGGGCGTGGACCAGCTTCATGTAGGCGCAGTTGTTGGAAAAATGTTCGAACCCAAAGAAGAAGTGACAGAAAACCTGGAAGCGTTGAAAATGCCAATAGGCAATCTGAAACCAGTTTTACCTGTTGCCTCTGGCGGTCTGCATCCCGGACTAGTTCCAGCGCTAGTCGAGTTCTTCGGAATGGACTTCGTCATTCAAGCAGGAGGAGGCATTCACGGTCATAAGGGCAAAACTGCTGCTGGGGCAAGAGCCATGAGGCAAGCTCTAGAAGCAACTCTGGAAGGCGCAACATTGAAGGAATATGCTAAGACGCATAACGAGCTCGAAGTGGCACTGGAAACATGGGGACAGAGCGCTTGAACGCTCAGTCATACAAACATCCAAGGATATTTTCTGCGAACTACTTCGGTTATTGAATGCGGAGAGATTATTCCTTCTTCGCAGATTATACCGTGAACGAAATCTCTTCTCGTAACGTCAAACGCTGGATTTCGTATAAGCAGGTTTCTTGGTGGATTTCGCCAAATCTCGTTCGTGTCCCTTTCCTCTATCTTTTCGTAATCGCCATACATGGTTGCAGGATCGAACTTGAGAAGTTCCGAGACCACGTAAAACGGTGTTCTAGCTTCATGCGCTGCGAGAGCAATCATGCTTGTTCCAATTTTGTTTATCACGTTTCCCTCTGAAGTTATGGCATCAGCTCCCACGATCACAAGGTCGACTTGATTCATGAAAAAACGTGCAGCTGAGTCCACAATCAACGTAGTCTTTACGCCTAAATCTAACATTTCTTTTACTGTAGTTTTGCCCTGAAAAACAGGTCTAGTTTCCGTGCAGATAATCTCAAAGCACCTACCTTCCTTCTTGGCCTTGTTCAACAAATAAGTCACCGTGGAAGAATGACAGTGAGTTAGAATGATCGAGCCATCCCGTATTCTCTTGGCTCCTATTTTGGCAATACTCTCCTTTGAACCTTCAAGGTTGTTCAAGAACTCTTTTGAGGCAGAAGAAACTACTCCAATCAACTCCTTAACTTTTTTCTTGTCGCTCATTTCAACCTGACTCATTACCCAACGAAGAGCATTTCTCATGAGTGGTTCAGTTTCTCTTGAAACAAAAAGAGTGTCTTTCGCCTTGGTAAGCTCTTTCAAGAGTTCCTTTTTGCCTTTGGTTTTTGTTTGGTTGGCCAAGGTCTCTATAGCTTTTATCGCAGTTATGGCAACATTTCGAGCTCCCTGAATCTCGAGGCGCTTAATCTTTTCAGCAGTCTCACGAACGGATTCTGGCAAAGTCTTTCACCTGCACGAGTTCGTTACCTTCTTGTCGGCAAATGCACTATAAACTTTCGGTAAACGCTCTCGGAACAATCCAGCAAGGACGAACTGGCGAAGCAGCAATAATGTTTTTTATACTCTATGCAATAACTCGTTTCAGAGGATGGAAAAATGTCTTATTGTCGGAAATGTGGAGCCAAACTGGAAGACGGCGCAAAGTACTGCCATGTTTGCGGAACATCAGTTGCCGTTCCATCAGTGGCTGAACATGCTAGAAGAGAAAGAATGCCGCTTTTTGTACCAGCCATTGTCTTGATTGCCCTTCTCGTAACCGCTTTTATCATTGCCGTATTCGTTTTTCTACCTGTACGCACTGTCGACATTAGAGAATCACGTTACGTTCCAAGCCAAGTTGGAGTAGATAAGATAGAACTTATTCTCACTGCAGATGTCGCAAATGTAAACGTCACCTTTGAAAACTTGGCTGATAAACTAGTCACACTCAACGTATCTGCCAACGGAGGAGTCGGAGCTTTTGTGCCGACTAATTTACTCAACATTACTTTTAACTATACAATCGTAGACAACACGCTAACAGTGACCTCAAACGTTACCACTGTTCTCCGATGGCCAACATCTTCTTGGCTATACATTACCTGCGATCTGCGTTTGGACCAGTCAATGAACTCAACTATCAACGTCAGAACCAATACTGGAAGAATCGCTATGAAGACTCAATCAGGTACAGTTCTCGACTCACTAAACCTAGAAACAACCACAGGCGAAATTGAAGCCAACTTGAAAGACAGCATTGTAAAGGGTGCAGTTTCTTTCACGACAACAACTGGAGCCATCAAATTTTCTTGGACGAATATGATTGCCAAAAATAACATCTCAGTTAATACAAAAACAACGACAGGCCCAATTATAATAAATGCAACGCAAGATGACAGACTTCTAAGCAACGTTACTATGAACATAGAAGCTACTACAGGCGGAATACAGTTTAACATGATGATTCACGACAACGTTGGGGCCAGAATAGAATCCAAGGTCACGTTAGGAGTGATAAATGTTCACAAACGGGTTGGATTCGCTGGCAGCACATCTCCACTTCAGTCAAGTAATTACCCTGGAAGCAACAATTTTGACGTAGACTTGAAAACGACTACAGGCGGAATTGACATAGGCGCTGAATACGCCCCAAGTGGCTTGCCTGCATAAATGAACGGATGCATCGGAGAAAAGCATAACTGTGCTTAGTAACTAGCTAGTAGAATGTCTATGGGGGACACTGTTTTGCGAATAGGCTTTTTTGTTTGGGAATATCCGCCTAAAATCGTCGGTGGCTTAGGAACATATGCTGAGTACATCACGCGTGAATTTGTCGAGTTGGGACACGATGTTTCAGTTTTCACCCTCAACCCGGGAGACTTAAAAACAAATGATATTCTTAAAGGAGTGGAAGTTGATCGTCCATTAATCGCAGACGCAAGCAACGTTTTTCCAATGTTTGTCGTCGACGATCTGAAAAGATGGGGTACCAACATACGTCTCTTTAACGATATTTTCATTTACAATATTCTCAGTGCAACTAAGTTCATTAACGGCTTGATAGGAAAGGAGAGGTACACCTTCGACATAGTCTGTGTGCACGACTGGTTAAGCAGTATTGCAGGACTGATAATAAAAAACGAAACAAAAATTCCAGTAGTTTTTCATGTACACAGCACTGAATGGGGCAGAAGCGGCGGACAAGGTTCAGAAGTCGTTTCGCACCTTGAAAATGCAATCGCTCAAAACGCAGATGGAATAATCACGGTCAGCCATGCTATGCGGGAAGATTTGACCCGGCATGGATGGCCCCAATCAAAAATGAACGTGGTATGGAATGGCGTGGATCCAGAGAAGTACGATCCGCAAAGATGTCAGCCTGAAGAGGCAAAGGACATTCGAAAGAAATATGAAATTCCAGATGATTGGAATATGCTTTTCTTTCTCGGAAGGCTCGTATGGGTGAAAAGCATCATAAACTTGGTACAAGCAATGCCAATGGTTTTGCAGGAGTATCCGAAGACAAAGCTTGTGATTCTCGGCAAAGGTGAAGAACAGAAGGATATAATTGAAACGGCAAACAGGCTTGGAATCGAAGACAATGTCATTTACAGATTCGAATTTGTACCTGAAGAGGAGAGAATTCTACATTATGCCGCAACGAACTTGTGTATTTTCCCATCAGTCTATGAACCTTTTGGAATAGTAAGCTTGGAAGCTATGGCAATGGCTAAACCAGTTGTTGTTGGTGCACGTGGAACGGTTGGCTTCCGCGAACAGGTTGTCAATTCTGGTTCGGAACAGAACGGAATTCACGTTAATGGTGAAGATC
>CAYHEV010000108.1:0-4536 GCA_964355725.1 uncultured Candidatus Bathyarchaeia archaeon
GAGTTTATTCTGTATTCTCGTTTAGGCAGAACAGATTCAAACTTCACTAATCTGCATGATGCTGGTCGCTTAGACATCGTCTATGAGTGTGCTGTGGCCAGCCTGTTCCTCTCTCATGGAATTCGTAAAGACACCGTATTCCACCCAGTTCTAAGTGGTCCACCAAAGCCACCCGTGCATTTGAGAATCGAAGGCGCAACGCTCTATGATGTGCGCACAGACCAGCAAACTTGGCAACAAATCCTGAAAAAAATACTATCCGGCAAAACGCACCCTGGCATAACAGCAGACAAAACCAGCTTTGAGGGACTGTTAAAGGCTAAGGCAAAAGAGTCGCAAATCTATGTTCTTGAAGAAGGCGGAAAACCTGTGTCCGAAATCAAATTTGGAGCCAACCCTGTCTTTGTGCTAGGAGATCATGTGGGCTTACCCAAAAAGGTTGAAGGTTTCGCCTTACGCTATGGCGAAAAAGTGTCTCTTGGAAAAACGCCCTACTTGGCCGCTTCATGCATCACCATCCTAAACTACCTATTGGACACTGAAGCAAACTGCTAATCCATATTTCCAGTTAACAACCCTTTAATTCCAAAATCTTTTCTTTCCTAAAACAGGTGCAAGATATGCCTGACCGAAGAAACAAACGCGAACCTGATAGCGTGGTTGAATTAGATCGAGAAGAATTAGGCTTCGTTTTAGAACCAGCACAAGTCGAACTTGGCGCTGGATACACAGTCAAAGTACGCTACGACGACGAAGACAAACCAATAGTCTGCGTCAAAACATTCGGCAACATAGACATCCCAAAGATGATGAAAGAAATAAAACGTGCATTTCCTGAAGCTCAAATACGTCAACAGGGTCACGCAAAAACAGTAAGCATAGCCAAGAGAAGCATCAGAAAAGGCAAAAGCAAGTAGTCAATTTAGGTTTTCGCCCAAAAAACAAAAACCCGAAACGAGACTGAAATTAGAACAAAGTCTCCTTCATATAAATTTTCCCCAGAAAAATCAGAAACTCAACATTCAACACCGCTTCTACTGAACAATAGTCTGCCGCAGAATAGGCATATTTCGAGCACATCTAACACACAAACTGACAGTCGAGATTTGCACGATTAGTTTTTAAGCATCTTCATAATTTTAAAACAAAGTTCTAAACATAAACTTGTGTGACCACTACGGAAGAACACAAAAAGCCCACAGAACCAGAACAGGAACCAAGTCTAAAACCGCTTTACACGCGGCAAGTAGTGAACTCCTTCAGCAGCGGCATGGTGAGCCCTTTCATGGGAGCATACGCCGTAAGACTCGGCGCTTCACCTTCCGACATGGGCTGGTTCCAATCATCCACAAACATATCAAACAACCTGATGCAAGTTTTCTGGGGTCGCTTGAGCGACAGTCTGAAACGAAGAATCCCCTTCATCGTAGCTGGAACTCTATTCCTGTCCCTCCTGTGGATACCAATGCTCTTCGTCGCAAATGCTACACAACTGATCATACTTCTAGCCTTCCAAGCACTCATCGGTTCAATGGCAACGCCCGCGTGGACCGCATTGATCGGGGACATGGTTCCATCACACCGACTTGGAAGAGCGAACTCCAACATCAACCTCTGGGCATCAATCGGCAGTCTAACTGCAACACTCGCCAGCGGGCTACTAATGATAACCATCGGCGGAACACTCCAGCAAATGCTCTTCATACCCTTCATCGTAGCCACCGTATGCGGCATAACCTCATCACTTGTCATACTCAAAGTGAAGGAAAAGAAAAACGGCCAAAAACTGAACCTAAAACAAAACCTAACCTCAGACATCCTGAGCATATTCAGAAACGCACGAAAAACACCTAGCTTCCTCAAATACTGCTACGTAGATGGCACATTCGAATTCTTCATGTCCATCTCTTGGCCGCTGTTCTCAATCACTCAAGTAACAATCCTGAAAGCATCAATGCTCCAAATAGCCATGCTCTCATTCGTCCAATCCTTCGTAGTAATCCTGTTCCAAGGCTGGGCTGGCAAACTAGCGGACACCATCGGCCGAAGACCTCTACTCATCTTCTTCCGCCTCAGCCTCGTAACCGTCCCACTAGCTTACGCTCTGGTTCCAGACATAAACGCCCTAATACTCATCGGCATCTTCTGGGGATTCAGCCAAACCTTGGGAACAGCATCCGTAACCGCCTACCTGCTCGACGTAACGCCTGAAGAATACCGCGGCAGCTTCATAGCCGTATACAACCTGATCATAGGCATCGTAACATTTGCAGGCTCACTCATCGGCGGTTACCTCTCAAACTATCTAGTCGGCATATTCGGCTTGGGAATAGGACTACAAATAGTGTACGCCGTCTCAATCTTTGGAAGAGGAATAGGCGCGACACTGCATCTAACGCTCAAAGAAACCCTCAAAAAATAACTAGGCTAAACTCGGATAGTGAGTACAAATGTTATCTACCCTTTAGATGTTTTGAAATGCTCATACCCTCTCGCCTCAATCTCACGTTTAACCCCATTCAACTTCAGCATTATCTTCCTATCAGCAGTCACTTCCCCAATTCGCAAGAGCTTCCCACCCACCTTCTCAACAGTCTCCTCAGCTTTATCCCAAAACTCGGGCTTCACAGTCAAAACCAACTCGTATTCTTCCCCGCCGTACAAGGTTAACTCCGCTGGATCCAAACTGTTCAGCTTGGCGAATTCCTCAACTTCTCGGGCTGTGGGAAGTGAATCTATCAAAAAACCAACCTTGCTTGCCTTCGCTACCTCATGAAGACTCCATGCCAAACCGTCGCTCGAATCAATTGACGACGTAACCGCCCTCGTCCCGCTCAGCGCCAATCCCTCGTCTAACCTCGCGTGAGGCATCAAAACTGACTCGACCAGAGCATCGCGAACCTTTCGTGTAGCCTTCACCTCATTGAGCAAAACTCTCAAACCAGCCGACGTTTTGCCAAAAGAACCAGTAACCGCCACGACATCTCCAGCCTTCGCACCGCTCCGCAACATCAACACACTCTTCTCTGCAAATCCAAAAAGCGAAACACTGATTATAACATCTGAGGCTTCACCAGTGTCGCCGCCAACAACGTAAGCTCCATATTCACGTGCCCCAGAATTCAACCCTCTCCCAATTTCCCTCGCATCTTTTTCAGTCATTTTCGCTGGCAATCCAAGTGAGACGAGAACTGCCAAAGGTTTCACACCTTTTGCTGCAAAATCGCTGACATTCATGACGACTGCTTTTCGCGCTGCTTGCCAAAGGCTCATGGTCGGAGGGACATCCGTCTTGCCAACTAGCATATCTGTTTTCAGTATCACTAACCGACTGTCACTGATTGGGTATGCTGCCACGTCATCGCCAAAAGGAACAGTCATTTTCGGTATTTGCTCCAACTGTTTCAAGATTGTTTCAATTATCTTTCTTTCCCCAATAGTTCCCAAAGTGGGCAAAATCTGCGCCTCTTTAATAATCAGTTAGTACTGCAATCTTAAATATTCTAGGCAAAACCATCGCAACGTAAAGAAACAATCAACATCTGCATTTGGCTGTTTTTGAGTGCTTAAATATGTGAAATATGACAAGTTAGCATGATGCCTCGGTAGCTCAGTCCGGTGGAGCGGCAGCCTCGTAAGTTGCAGGTCCCGGGATCAAAGCCCGGCCGAGGCTTATTTTCACTAGTCTTGCTTGTGTATTTCTGTTGCACATGTAAACAGCAACGTTTATTAAATGTCAATATAGACGATATATGCTTAGAATACAGTTTCTAAGTATGTTTAACGATGCGTGGCTTCCACATACACGACGAAAAACTCAAATGCCCATACAAAGGGTGCGAAAAATCGTTTGAGAAGCTCGCCATTTTAACTGACTCATCCACCATGCCACGACAATCCTATTATGCTTGCCCTCACTGCAATTCAAAACTGGACTTGCTTGTGGATGACATAAAGATCGTAGGCGTCAAACCTACTGAGTATCCTAAGGTTTTCGATTCGCCTGCAAAATGTGCCCGCTACTTTGGGTTCTTGAACAATTTTTCCACTAGCGGCGGAATCCCTGACGAGTGTTTAGTGTGTCCCAAAGTGCTTCAATGCAGTGTTCGCAAGAAATAGCAACCAAACCTGATGAGCCTTCTTCAAAAAGAAGTCTCCAATTCATCTAGGTTCTGTAATATTTCGAAAAGTGTAGAATATGAACAGCGAGAATGTTTCATAATCCCCACAGGAAGGGTTCAAACCACAAGCCACGTAAACGCGTGAACCACGCTAATTGTGAAATTTGTCGAATAGAAGTTGCCGAAGAGTCAAACTACCTGTAGCAACACCGCTCCGATCGTCGCAGTCTACAAAACAAACACTTCAAGATAGACACGCAAAAGAAGAACATGAAACTTAGCTGAAGTCTTGATGACAAGTGCAAAATCATTAATAAGTTGAATAAAGCTTAAACTACGCAAAAGGGGCCGTCGGCTAGCTTGGTCTAGGCTTGTAGACTTGGGCTCTATAGACCCCGGTTCAAATCCGGGCAGC
>CAYHEV010000109.1:0-2715 GCA_964355725.1 uncultured Candidatus Bathyarchaeia archaeon
AGTCCACTCCGGTCGCCAACGGCGTGCTCACCACGGAAACCATGCAGCAGGCCGTTGACCGTGCGGGGTTGCCGGGGTCGGCCGAGGACAAGGGATCTCAGGCCGCGGCCGCCGCGCTGTCCACCGCGCTGACGTTGCGCCGCCTGCGCGACGAATGACAGAACCGCCCCCCGGCCTCGGCTGGGACATCGAATTCACCCCGAAACGGATGACCCTGCTCGCCCGGGGAGTGGCGGCCGTGATCATGGTGGTCGGCCTGGTGGTGGCTCTCGTTTCGGAGGGGAACTCCACCGGCGCGTTCCTGCGGACCGTCGACCACGTCGCGATGGCGGGGTTGGCGGCGGCACTTGCCGGCGGGGTACTGATGCTGACCCGGCCGCGGTTGCGGGCCGGACCCGCCGGACTGGCGGTCCGAAATCTCCTGGGCTATCGAGTGATTCCCTGGAGTGAGGTTGTCGATTTCTCATTTCCACGGGGCAAGCGTTGGGCCCGGGTGGATTTGGAGCACAACGAGTACCTGCCGGTGCTGGCCGTCCAATCCTCAGATGGGGAGCGATCGGTGGCCGCGATGGACACCATCCGCGAACTGATGGGCCGGTACCGGTAGAGCGGCAGGCCGGGCGATCCGCTCCCGGTACTAGCCTAAGAAGGGTGCCCGATCCCGCGACGTACCGCCCGGCGCCCGGGTCCATCCCGGTGGAGCCCGGCGTCTACCGGTTCTCCGACTCCCGCGGCCGGGTCATCTACGTGGGCAAGGCCAAGAGCCTGCGTAGCCGTCTGACGTCGTATTTCGCTGATATTGCCGGCCTGCATCCCCGGACGCGACAGATGGTCACCACTGCCGCCAAGGTGGATTGGACGGTGGTCGGCACCGAGGTCGAGGCGTTGCAACTGGAGTACAACTGGATCAAGGAATTCGATCCGCGGTTCAACGTCCGCTACCGCGACGACAAGTCCTATCCGGTATTGGCGGTGACCCTCAACGAGGAGTTCCCCCGACTGATGGTCTATCGGGGACCGCGACGCAAGGGGGTGCGCTATTTCGGGCCGTACTCGCACGCCTGGGCGATCCGCGAGACTCTGGATCTGCTGACCCGGGTATTCCCGGCACGAACGTGTTCGAGCGGAGTGTTCAAGCGGCACAGTCAAATTGATCGCCCCTGTCTGCTCGGCTACATCGACAAGTGTTCGGCGCCCTGCATCGGCCGGGTCACCGCGGAGGAGCACCGCAAAATCGTGGGGGATTTCTGCGACTTCTTATCTGGGCGGACCGATCGATTCACCCGTGATCTTGAACGTCAGATGAACTCTGCCGCAGCAGAATTGGACTTCGAACGGGCCGCACGATTGCGCGATGATCTAGGCGCAATCAAAAGGGTACTGGAGAAGCAGGCCGTGGTGCTAGGCGACGGTACCGACGCCGACGTGGTGGCTTTCGCAGACGACGAGTTGCAGGCCGCGGTGCAGGTGTTCCATGTGCGCGGCGGCAGGGTTCGCGGTCAGCGGGGATGGATCGTCGAGAAGCCCGGAGATCCCGGTGACTCCGATCAAGCCAGGTTGGTTGAACAGTTCTTGACCCAGTTTTACGGCGACCAGGTTTATGGCGAGCAGGCCGAACTCGGCGGTGCGCCAGACGAGTCCAGCAATCCGGTGCCCCGCGAAGTGCTGGTGCCGTGCCTGCCGCCCAATGCCGCTGAACTCACCCTCTGGCTGTCCGGACTGCGTGGGTCCGGGGTGGATCTGCGAGTTCCGCGACGCGGGGACAAACATGCCCTCGCAGAGACGGTGCGCCGCAACGCCCAGGAATCGCTGCAACAGCATAAGCTCAAACGGGCCGGCGATTTCACCGCGAGATCGGCTGCGCTGCAGAACATTCAGGAGTCGCTGGGGTTGTCCGATGCTCCGTTGCGGATCGAGTGCGTGGATATCAGTCATGTGCAGGGCACCGATGTGGTCGGCTCGCTGGTGGTGTTCGAGGACGGCCTGCCGCGCAAGTCCGACTATCGGCACTTCGCCATCCGGGAAGCAGCCGGCGGCGGCCGGTCCGACGATGTCGCCTCGATTGCGGAAGTCACCCGGCGCCGTTTCGCGCGCCACGTCGCAGAGAGCCGGGCTGGCGATTCCGCAGAACAGGTTCTCGCCGAGAAGCCCCGAAGGTTCGCCTATCCGCCCAACCTCTACGTCGTGGACGGCGGTGCCCCCCAGGTCAATGCCGCTCAACGGGTGCTCGACGAACTCGGCGTCAGCGACGTTGCGGTGATCGGACTCGCCAAGCGCCTGGAGGAGGTTTGGGTTCCGGCACAGCCGGACCCGGTGATTCTCTCCCGCAACACCGAAGGGCTTTACCTGCTGCAACGGGTTCGCGATGAGGCGCATCGATTCGCAATTTCCTACCACCGGAGTAAACGCTCCAAGCGGATGACGGAATCGGCACTCGACTCGGTGCGCGGACTGGGCGAGACCCGACGCAAGGCACTGGTCACCCATTTCGGTTCGGTGGCCCGGATCCGGCAGGCCAGCGTGGCGGAGATCACGGCGGTACCAGGTATCGGAGCCACTACCGCGGCAGCCGTGCTGGCCGCACTCGGTTCCGAGGCGGATCGGTCAGGTTCTGATCCACCGGACGCCACCGTGGGTCATGATTCTCATCGGGTGACGCCACAGAACGACGATGACAGAACGACGATGACAGAACGACGATGACAGAACGACGAT
>CAYHEV010000109.1:2815-4529 GCA_964355725.1 uncultured Candidatus Bathyarchaeia archaeon
ACAGAACGACGATGACAGAACGACGATGACAGAACGACGATGACGGAACACAGTGACGGGGACGCTGTCCGGGGCGACGGCGTGGCCGACATCGATGTCGTGCTGGTGACCGGACTGTCCGGCGCGGGCCGGGGCACCGCCGCCAAGGTGCTCGAGGACCTGGGTTGGTACGTCGCCGATAACCTGCCGCCCGAGTTGATCGCGCAGATGGTGGACCTCGGACTGGCGGCCGGATCGCGGATCACCCGACTGGCGGTGGTCATGGACGTCCGCTCCCGGGGTTTCACCGGCGATCTCGACCTGGTTCGCCGGGATCTGGCTACCCGAGACATCAATCCCCGGGTGCTGTTCATGGAGGCTTCCGACGAAATCTTGGTACGCCGCTATGAGAACAATCGGCGCAGTCATCCGTTGCAGGGCAAGCAGACTCTCGCCGAGGGTATTTCGGCCGAGCGCGCGATGCTGGCGCCGGTGCGCGCAAGCGCCGATCTGATTATCGACACCTCCGCGCTGGCGGTTCCGGAATTACGAACGAGCATCGAAGGGGCCTTCGGCTCGGAGATGGCTGGCCAGACCAGCGTCACTGTGGAGTCCTTCGGCTTCAAGTACGGCCTACCGATGGATGCCGACATGGTGATGGACGTGCGGTTCCTGCCTAATCCGCACTGGGTGGACGAATTGCGATCGCAGACCGGCCAGTCGCCGGCGGTCCGGGATTACGTTCTCGCTCAGTCCGGTGCCGCGGAGTTTCTGCAGACCTACTATCAACTCTTGCGGCTGGTGGCCGACGGCTACACCCGGGAGGGCAAGAGATACATGACGGTGGCCATCGGCTGCACCGGCGGAAAGCACCGCAGCGTCGCCATCGCCGAGGCGCTTGCCGGGCTGCTGAGCGAGGACTCCCAACTCTCGGTGCGGGTCCTGCACCGGGATCTGGGGCGCGAATGACATCCGTGGCGGCCACGAGTGCGACGACCGGGTCGGGTAACCCGCGGATCGTCGCGATGGGCGGTGGACACGGTCTGTATGCGACGCTGTCGGCTGCGCGCAGGCTCACGCCGCACGTCACCGCGGTCGTCACCGTCGCCGACGACGGTGGTTCGTCGGGCCGGTTGCGGTCCGAGATCGATGTCATACCGCCGGGTGATCTCCGGATGGCGCTGGCTGCCCTGGCATCGGACAGCCCGCACGGCCGACTATGGGCAACGATCATCCAACATCGGTTCGGCGGCAGCGGCGCATTGGCGGGCCACCCGATCGGCAACCTTCTGCTCGCCGGACTCAATGAGGTGCTCGCCGATCCGGTGGCGGCCCTCGACGAACTCGGCCACATCCTCGGGGTGAAGGGCAGGGTTCTGCCGATGTGCCCGGTGGCATTGCAGATCGAAGCCGATGTTTCCGGACTGGAGAGTGACCCGCGGATGAGTCGGGTGATCCGTGGGCAGGTCGCGGTGGCCACCACGCCCGGCAAGGTGCGGCGGGTACGCCTGCTGCCGGGCAACCCGCCGGCAACCCGACAATCCGTCGACGCGGTGCTGGCTGCCGACCTGGTGGTGCTCGGACCGGGCAGTTGGTTCACCAGTGTCATCCCGCACGTCCTGGTCCCGGCGTTGGCCGACGCGCTGAAGTCATCGACCGCTCGCCTTGCCCTGGTGCTGAACCTTGCCGCCGAACCCGGTGAAACCGCCGGGTTTTCGGCGGAGCGGCATATCCA
>CAYHEV010000110.1:0-4495 GCA_964355725.1 uncultured Candidatus Bathyarchaeia archaeon
GATATCAAGGCCAATTTTCCACATGCGGAACGGATCAGGTGTAATCTTGGGGAGAATCAACAAGCTGTAACCACGATTTTCCAAGTGTCACCAAGCTTTGCTCTGCTCAGCATCGCCCACGAGAAAACGAATAAGAAGAAAAGAGTGATGGAGAAAGGAGAAAAATGAGAAAAGAACTATCATATTTGTTAATCGTATGTCTAAGTCTATCATGTATCTTGAACCTAGGTTTTGTGAATCACGCCGACGCTATTCCGAACAGTGGCACACCACCTCCTGATGGTCATCCACATTCTTGCGGAGAGCCAAGGTTCAACAACAAATTCATCGATGGAACGGTAACATGGACAAGCGCTGCAGTCGATCCATACAACGCACAAGGCGCACTGCAAAATCCAGATGATATCTGTCACCAACACCGCAGTAATAGGAACTTCGGCGGCCATGGCAATACCGCAAACGAGCCTTACTCGGCCAACAAGGTTTGGGACGATGAAAGTTTACGATATTCTCAGAATAACCCATTCGACAGAGGACACGGCTTCATCAACGAATTCCCAGAAGCAGGCGGTGGCTCAAGCTGCATTCCAGATTACTATTTCAGTCTTGTGCATTCTGCCTATTCCCTCACTCCAGGAGCACCGTGTAATTGGCCTGCAGCCGCGCAAGCAAGAATAAGAGATGCTTTCAACGCATGGGGAGCGATAGAGTCGGACAAGGTATGGTTGGCAACAGGCATTGCTTTTGAGGAAACAGCCTCACAGGGCAATGCGGAAATAGTCATTTATTGGGAAGATCTCGACGTTGGTGTTCAAGGAGAATTCATTCCCACAGATTCGCCCACAACCTTAAGGTTCAATGACACAGGCGGACTGCTGGGACCTTGGTTCTTCAACGTCAATCCTGCTGGTATCGGACCGAACGAATACCATTTCTATACAATTGCGCTCCATGAGACTGGGCATGCAATCGGTTTCGTGCACCAGAACGACCTTGGCGATCTAATGTTTGAAGGTATTGGGAACCATATCCGCGGAGGTGCAGACAATCTCACTTTCTTTCAGAGTCCAACCCAAGATGCGGGCTGTATGGAAGGTGTCAGAGACCTCTACTCTATACCTACCCCCGATTTCGGCGACGCGCCTGACCCAACGTATCCGACTTTGAAAGCAAGTAATGGTGGCCGTAGTCTATTCATTGGACGCGAATGGTTGGGGAGTAATCCAACCGGACAGACGACAACATCTTGGGAATGGGAAGCCAAAGTGATTGATCGTGACGTGCCAGACGATGGATTGATCTTTCGGTTTCCACCTGGAGGCGGTGCAGGGATCTTGTTCATTGATGCTAGAGTTTCTGTGACCAATTGTAATTCGCCTAGATACAAGAAACTGGGCTATGGACTCTGTTTGGCAATCTGGATTGATTTTGACGAGAACGGATGGTGGGAGCATCCGGGCAACTTGGTCGTCATGGACGCTCTTGATCCAAGCACATGGGGGATGAACACTACACTGAAGCAGTATAGAATCGTCATCCCAGAGTGGACACCTTTATGGATTAGAGCCAGAATACTCTACACTAACAAGCTGAACAATGTGCGCCCTTGGGGTCTGTTACCGCTGGCGGACAGCGCGGATAATGGAGGCGAAGTAGAAGACTATCCATTATGCCTGAGAAACACATCAAAACCGTGGACAATGTTTGGCTGCGACATAAACCGTGACCGCTATACGTCTTCGCCCGGACCGTGCTCAAACAGGACACTATGGACTTGCCAACCAGGCGGCAGCATAATGTACTCCTCGCCAGCTATCTCTGACGGAAGAATCTTCGTAGGCTCAGTGGATGGAAGAGTGTATGCCCTTGACTTTGAGACAGGAGACCTTCTATGGAACTATACTACAGGAAACTGGATTGGATCTTCACCAGCAGTTACGGGAGGCAAAGTATACGTCAGTTCATGCGACGGATACTTTTACGCCTTGAACGCCAGCAATGGAGGATTATTGTGGAGATACCCAACTGGAGGCGGGACTTGTTCACCTACGATCGCTGAAGGCAAGGTTTTCGTCGGTTCATTGAACCATTCTTTCTATGCATTTACTGAAGATGGAGCTGTTTTATGGAACTACACTGCTGGAGAGTTCATCGAATCCTGTCCTGCTGTTGCTGACGGCAAGGTATACTTCGGGTCTGCAGACGGATACGTACATGCCCTAAACATCACAAATGGAGCCAGAATCTGGATTAACAACACAGGTGGCTGGATCTACTCTTCACCTGCAGTGGTTGATGGCAAACTCTACATAGGGTCGACTGACGGCAAAGTATATTGCATGGACGCACAATCAGGCAATTTCGAATGGAACTATTCAACAGGAGGCTCAATATATTGCTCTCCAGCAGTAGCTGGCGGCATAGTCTTCACGGGTTCAAATGATGGCAACGCCTACGCCTTGGACGCAGCAACAGGAACACTCGTATGGCAGAAACCGATCGGCTACGGCGGATACTCCTCACCTGCCATCGCGTGCAAGAAGAAATTGTACATTGCCACATCAAGCGGCGAGATCTACTCATTGCAACCCGAATCGGGAACTATACTCTGGACCTACCAGACAGGGAGCCCTGTATACTCATCGCCAGCCGTCTCAGACGGAACCATGTACATTGGAGCATCTAACGGAAAGGTTTATGCCTTCAGATCACGCCACGACGTCTCAGTAGTAACCGCCTCTGCCTCGAAGAGTATTGTAGGACAAGGGTATTCAATGGACTTCACCGTGACAGTGAGAAACATCGGTGATTTTCCTGAAAACTTCGATGTTGTTGTCGGATGCATCAACTACACAATGGCTTGTACTGCTTCTTTCACCTTGGACACAGGAAACACGACGACGATCAGCTTCACCTGGAACACAACCGATTTCGTCAAAGGCAACTACACTGTATGCGTTTATGCTTGGCCAGTTTCCTACGAAACAGACACAAACGACAACGTCTTCGACGTTGGCCCAGTCACTTTGACAATAGCTGGCGACGTCACAAGTGCTGCAGGACCACCAGACGGGAAAGTGGACATGCGCGACATCGGCGTCATATGCGGCAAATTCGGAACTACACCTTCAAGCTCTGGCTGGAATCCGAACATCGACATAAACAACGATGGCGTAGTCAACATGCGTGACATCGGAATAGCCTGCAGCAACTTCGGAAAAATATAAAACACAAACTCCCCATTTTCTTTTTTACGGCTCTATTTGCAAACATCACCAGTCACTCGTATGGATCAAGATTTGTCGATAGACTTCTTGCTCACTGTATTGGTAGATGCCTCAAAACTAGGTTCTTGAGTCAGAGGAAAGGAAGAATGTGATCCTAACTAGATCCCTTAAGCAATATATCGATGTGCCGGCAACCGTCACGTAAGGCACTTTTGACACTTGAAAGTCTCTTCAGAATTTGTGGCTGACTGATTGTCGTTGTTCGATCTGCTGCAGTGGTCTGAACAACGGCTTACAGAACCCAAGACGACAAAACCTGAAACTTTTCACAAGGCTTTTGAGGCTGCGAAGCTGTTTTCCATTCCGTTTTCAAAGCGAGTTTTCTCGCCCAAACGTCTGTCTTCGCAGCAACCTAAAAGAGAGAGACATTGAACTAAGAGAAGGCCTTCAGTGTGCGTCGTTGAGTTCGAGTTTGCATTTCACGTTCAAGATGTTTGCGAGACGTTTCAAATCGTCCTGATTCATCCATTCAGTCTTGAGATATTCGCAGATTCTTTTGTCGTCCAGTCCCAAGTTTCTTGCTTCTTCCACTGCGTAACGATAGGCTTCAATCTCAGTTGGTCTCTCAACATAGTCGTAGTTGCTGTCAAAAAGCTCCTTTCCCTCCATAAACTGCCTTACGTGCACCAATTCATGAACAATATCTAAGTATACGTCAATCTTGCTGCCTGTGTTAAGATACTTCGAGCTAATCATAATGTGCCCGTTCATGCTGTTGACCCACATGTAGCCGCCTAACCATGTGAATTCAATCCGGACATTTTCAAGAATTTCTCGTGTTTTTTCGCCAAAAATGCGTTTAACAACTCTTGTTTTTTCCAGACCTTTGAAGTAATCAGTGATTTTGTAGGCTGATCCATTGAAGCGTATGAGCTTATCTAAGCGTGCTATCTTGACTACGCGCAACGCTCTGAGCATCAGTAGTTCCTGCAAGTCCATAGATTTCCCATTCGGTTAGCGATAATATGACTGAAGCTAGTGCACACTTTATAACAGTAGCCCGCGCGCTAGGAGAAGAATCTTTCCACGAGTCTAAGTAGCTGGTAACCAAAAAGTATGGCTACGAAGTACGTAGGCCACAGTATTATAGGCCAGTTTCCGGGCACATAGTTCCACAGGTTCATCGATGTCGCGAAGATCTCCATTGACAGTAGAGCGCATGACCCTAGAAGGCCTAGGATGAACTGCTCTTTTGCTTCTTTCTTTTC
>CAYHEV010000111.1:0-4301 GCA_964355725.1 uncultured Candidatus Bathyarchaeia archaeon
GATTTCTCCATGCATCTTGTTAAATGCTTATGGTGTGGCAGGATGGTCGTACCCCTTTCAATTCCCGTTCATTGGGATTTCTCCATGCATCCGACCCCGATTTTAGCTACTTTTGCTCATCGCAGCTGTTTCCAATGTGCTTTCTGATATGTATTCTCGATTATTATTGTAATGTAATTCAATTTATAAAGATAATCGGACGAAACTCGTTTGATGGTAGACGAAATTGTACTTTCTGTCGGACACTGAGCACAAACACTTGCTTTATCAGTTGTTGCCAACTGCGAGGGAAGTTGGCGTCAGCAAGGAGTTGAGAGGCTGGAATTGGCATCAGCCGCCCTTGAAACCCTATTTTGATAATGTGAAGTTGCCAATGTACGAGGTTAGCTCCAAATATTGCCCGACAAACAGAAGCGTGTATTTGCACCACGTTGAGAAAGTTCGTGGTAAACCGAGTACTAGGATGGCTCTTGGGAAGGTTTTTCATGGTGTGGTAAGTGACTGTCTGCAGGCTTTTCTTCAGCGTCGAAGTTTGAGTTTTGAGGCTTGGTGGCAGACGATTAATTGGCAGGAGATCGGTGAGAAGCCTGAGAACGTTGTGGAACCTTGTAGGGTGGTTTGGGAGTTTGTGCAGAAGATGTGCGATGCCAAGTTGGCTGAGGTTTCGAGTAGGCAGTGGCGTGCTTCCGCGTTGGATTCGATGGCGTCTGCTGTTCCTTTTTTGGTTGAGCACAAGATTTCTGGTGAGCTACTCGGTTTGAGTGACGTGCTGAGCGTGGACTGTTACGACTATCTTCGGGCGATAATGTTTGATTTGAAAGTGACTAGCAAGAGGGAGGAGTCGAATAGGCTTTTTCCTGTTGGTTATGCTTTGGTGTTTGAGAGTGTTCACGAAGTTCCTGTGGACATCTGTGGCACCGTCTATTTGACGGTTGAAAATGGCAAGATCAGTGTTCATAAGGATTTGTTTTTTGCTAGTGACGAGTTGAGGCAGTGGTGGCTCGAAGAGCGAGATAAGAAATTGGAAATTGTCGCCGAGAGAAAAGATCCTGGCAAACCTGAGCGTTCGCAATGTGACGAATATTGTCAGTACTTTGACGCTTGCTATGGTTAGCTGCTTGGGTGAAGGGGTTTTTTGTGAAGATTTTCTTGGATGATTTCGGCATTTTCTTGGGGCGGAAGAGAAATCGTTTTGTGGTGAAGAAGGCTGGCGAAGTCAAGGAGATTGTGTCTGATGACGTTGATTTGATAATTTGCTGTTCTTCGGGTGTTGCTTTTTCTGCGAGTGCTTTGGATTTGGCTGTGGAGAATAATATCCAAGTTGTGTTTGCTCGTTACAGCGGTTGGCCTTATGCTGTTTTGATGCCTGCGTCGATGACTGGTTCGGTTAGAGCTCGTAGGGAACAGTTTTTGGCTTATAATGATCAGCGGGGATTGGTTTTGGCTAAGAAGTTTATTGTGGGCAAGTTGGTGAATCAGGCTAACTTTGTGAAGTTGATGGCGAAGAATAGGCGCCAGACGGATCCAGTTTTGGCTGAGAGGCTTTACGAATCGGGCAAATCAATTGACGAAGTAAATGAAAGGATTAGTGGAGAGCAGGGTTTGAACATTGATGAGAAACGTCAGCAGCTTATGAATTTGGAGGCTGAGGGCGCTCGGTATTACTGGGATTCGATTAGGCAGATTCTGCCCGTTGAACTTGGTTTTAGGGGGAGGGAGACTCGTGGCGCTCGCGACTCTTTCAACGCGATGTTAAATTTTGGTTATCAGACGATTCTGTTTCCTGAAGTTTGGAAGGCTGTGAGTTACGCTGGTCTAGACTTTTATGCGGGTTATCTGCATGCTGACCGGTCTGGTAAGCCTTCGTTGGTTTTGGATTTGATGGAGGAGTTCAGACAGCAGCTTGTGGACAGAACTTTGGTGGGTCTTGTTACTAAGAGCGTCATAAAGCCTGACGAGGTTTTGGCTACTGAAGTTGTTGAGGAAGGCAGAGTTTTGAGCAAAGAGGTGATTAAGGTTATGCTGTCTGGTTTTCAGGAGCGTTTAGACTCTGAAGTGATGTTTAACGGTCAGAAAGGGTCATTGAAGAGTTTTATTCATCTTCAGGCTAGATGCGTGGTTCGCTTTCTGTTGAAAGAAACAGAGTATGTACCGTTCTGTTTGGGATGGTGATTGACTTTGCGATACGTGGTGATTTATGACATTACGAACGACAATTTGCGGACTTTGGTTTCTGAAACGCTGAAAGACTACGGCTTACAGCGGATTCAATACAGTGCTTTCTTTGGCAGTTTGCGTCGAGACGAGTTAAACAGTCTACTCGTGGATTTGAAGAACTTGATTAAAGATTTAGTAGAGAATGTGCAGCTGTATCCTGTTTGTGACACGTGCTTCAAGGGTAGAAAAGAGGTGGGCAAACCCAAGAAGTATGAGTTGAAGGAGGAAAAGGACAAAATCGCGTACTTCTGAGGTAGCATGTCGCAAGGTTTTTATGTATGCAAACGATATCTTTTGTATACGGTGGTCGTGTTGACGCTTAAACCCTTGGCTGTGAGAATACCGACGGAAATAGAGAAAGAAATCCTTAAAATCATTGAGCAGGAAAAATTGGATAAGGCCACGGTTGTCAGGACTCTGCTTGAAATAGGGATTGTGGAGTGGAGAAAGCAGACTGCTTTGGATTTCCTGCGAGAAGGTAAAGCAACGTTTGCTAAGGCTGCGGAGATAGCTAAACTTTCGCTTTGGGAGTTTGCTGATCTGGTCAAGCAACGTAATGTGGAGTGGGTTAGGTACACGCCGGAAGAAATTGAGAGGGAAGTAAGGGAGGCGTCGGCGGCGAAGTCGAAGTGAAACCACTTGTCTTCAATTCCACGCCGTTGATCTACCTGACTAAGGTGGGCTTAAGTGGGATTTTTGAGGATTTGAAAGGTTTGAAATTGACGCCACCAACGGTGAAGAGGGAAGTTGTGGATGAAGGAAAGCGCAAGGGTGTTCCCGACGCGATAGTTTTAGAGAAACTGTTTAAGAACAATGTGTTCAGTGTCGTTAAACCTAAAGATAGGATGTCTTTGTCGCGGTTGTTGGAGACTAGAGGGCTTCATGTGGCAGATGCGGAGGTTCTGGCTCTTGCCAGAGAACTTGAGGGATATGCGGTGATAGATGACGAAGTGGCTAGGAAAACTGCGAACGTCTATGGGATTTCATATGTGGGCAGTTCGTATATACTGATGAAAGCTGTTTTTGAAGGGATCATCACTAAAGAAAGGGCTAAGCAAGCTGTGAACGAAATGGTTTCTGCGGGTTGGCGATGCAGCATTGAAAGTTACGCCAGGATCATGGAAGCTTTAGATAAAACGTGATGCGAGAGATATCAAAGGTGGCTTTTGAGCGTTTCTGGTGAGGTATGGTCAGCAATTGAGCAAGTACAGGGATGAATGGCTAAAACGGAAGCAGAAACTGCCTACTTCTGACATCGCTGAAGATTTTGTTTCCGTAACTGATATCAAGCATTACATTTACTGTCCGAGGTTGGTCTATTTTGATAGAGTGTTGCATGCTACGCCTGTGTTTGGTTCGCAGCAAGAGGACAGTAAGGAGTTGCATGAAGATTATGTTAGGAAAGAGTTGCGAAGGAAGGATGCAATTTACTACTCGCCTGAGTTTGTTGGAGCAGAGAAGCTGTTGTTCACCTCGTTCAGTTCGGGTACGCTTGGGTTGCAGGGTAACGTGGATTGTATAATCAAGGCGGTCAAGGGAGAATATGTTCCAGTTGAGTACAAGAACATGAAGTGTGACGATGGCAAGGTTTGCATGGATCATAAATATCAACTCGTTGGGTACGCCTTGCTCATTGAGGAATGTTTTGGAACGGTGGTTAAGCGGGGTTTTGTGAACTATATTCCTGAAACGTTGATTTTGCAATTTGACATCACACCGACGATGAAGAGTTACGTGAAGCGTGTTTTGGGGCACATTAAGAGGATCATTAGGGATGAAGAGTTGCCTCCGATACGTGTAGCGAAGCAGAAGTGTAGTGGAGGGTGTGGACACAAGCAGACGTGCCAGCAGTCCTAGACGCAAGGTTTGTTTTTTGAGAACTTTAGGGAGAGTTCGGTTTTGCCGACTCTTCTTCTACCATATATTACTACTAGTTCAGCTGTTTGTGTTTCGTAATGTTTTCCGAGGAACTGAAGTTCCTGTTCTCTATCTGAAAATAGTTGAAGCATAAGTAGGATAATCGCGTTTCAACTATTTGAGATTGAAGCACCGAAACAATAAAAACGCTCACAACACAGGAAGAG
>CAYHEV010000112.1:0-4131 GCA_964355725.1 uncultured Candidatus Bathyarchaeia archaeon
CAAATCTTCCGGGAAGCTGATTTAACCGTTCATAGCTCATGGTTTTTCCACGGGGCAACGCTCCAAACCTGTCAGCCACAAACTTCATCTTATAAGAAAACGGAAACTTGCTCTCCAAATAATCCTCAAAGGCTTTTTCAGCGTCTCCATCAGTCAAGCTAAACAGTGCGTTGCCTATGCCTTCAGCTTCTTGTCGCCTCAGTTTTCGCGGTGTCTCAATCAGTATTCGGTAACCGTCATTCCACCAACCAACGATAACCTCCCTGTCCGAAAGCACACTGTCAAAGATGCCGCCCAGAGTGCGGTTCACTATTTCCCCGAAACACGCATGAACAATCAACCACTTGTCGAATGCTTCCACGACAATATGGTTGTGTGTTGGCAATGGCAGACCTTGCTTGAGATGCTCTTCAACTTCAATAACAACGTTTAACAATGCTGACTTTTCCACTGCAAGCTTTTCAGCAAGTCTTTCCGCCGTAACCTCAGTTTTCCCTGTTTCTTTTAATGACTTTTCAATTTCTTCTCGCAGTTTGCCCGTTTCCTGCGCAAGATTGAACGGAACCGGAAGCATTTCGCCGTCCCATCCGGGAATGGCCGCCAACGGATCCTCTGAGGGAACTACATAAACCGTCCCTGTTTCACCTTCTATCTGGACTATTCGCCAAACTAGTCCTCTGACGATAATGTTTAGGCCTACACGAACCTTTAATGCCATGAACTCGTCGCCTAGAGTGCCGATTTTTCTATCCGAAATTACGTTCACTATTGGATAGCGCTTCTCATCTGGAATCATGCTCAGGTTCTCATAGTAGTAAGGTCTAGTTCGCCGTGCTTTCCTCAAAACTTCTCCTTCTTTCTGCCTTTCAACTCTTAATTCATTCAGTCTGTCTAAAAAGTATATCACGTCCAAGAGCGTGTCTTCCGAAAGGTTTCGGTAAGGATACGCTTGCCCTAATAATCTCAAAAGCTCCTTCACACTTATGGTTCCCTTATCCATGAGTACTCCGACAATTTGATGCGCTACAACATCCAATGCACAATCGTGAATCAGAACAGGCTCAATCTTACTCTCATAAGCATCCCTCACCGCCGCAACTGATTCAAGCGTATCGTCAGAGAAAGCTGTTATGATAACACCTTCCGAAAGCATGTCTAAACGATGCCCGCTTCGCCCAACCCTCTGGATCAAGCTACCAACTTGTCTAGGCGAAAGATATTGAATAACCAAATCCACATTACCTATGTCTATGCCTAACTCCAAAGTGCTCGTGCAGACAATAGCCTTCAGAACACCCGCCTTAAACTCGTCCTCAATCTGAGCACGCTCCTCTTTAGATAGAGAACCATGATGCACAGCTATGTTCACTCTTCCCAACTGATTAAACTTGTAGCCCAAACTTTCAGCAATCGTTCGAGCGTTCACAAAAATCAACGTAGAATTGTGACTATCAACAAGCTCGGCTATGCGTCTGATTCTTGCCGCAGCTTCTGGCGAGGTATTAAGTCTTGCAGCCAAATCGTAATCTGCGTCAATTGGACTTGGATTCTCAACATTATACCTGTAGTCTTTAGGCGGTAATGCCTGCACGATCTTGACATCTCTGTACGTTCCAGCAATAAATTGTGCAACTTCGTCGGGGTTGCCTATCGTAGCCGACAATCCTATCCTCTGAAATTCTTTCCCAACAACTTCACGAAGTCGTTCCAGAGCCACGGTAAGCTGGACACCGCGCTTGCTTGATGCTAACTCGTGCACTTCATCCACGACAACATATTGAACATGGCTCAAGTGCTGTTTCATGCGTAAGCCGGGAAGGATGGCTTGCAGAGTTTCAGGCGTCGTCACAAGCATCTGCGGAGGAGAAATTGCCTGTCTTCTCCGAAGCTTCATTTCAGTATCGCCATGTCTAACCTCAATCGTAACATCCAGTTTTGAAGCCCAAAAAGACAACCGTCTCAGCAAATCGCGGTTCAAAGCCCGCAAAGGCGTCACGTAAACTATCCTTATGCCTTTCTTATCTTCCTGTTGAACTAGTCTTGAGAAAATGGGCAGAAGAACAGCTTCTGTTTTCCCACTACCGGTGGGTGCAATCAAAAGCACATTTTCCCCTGCTAAAATAGGCGGAAACCCCATCACTTGAGGCAACGTCGGTTCCGAAAATCCCAATTCGGCCAAAGCGTTACGGATGGGTTTAGCCAGCAAATCGAAGACACTGTGATTGAACACTTGTTTGTGCATTGGATATGTCGATGAAATTAACTGTGACTGTAGGGTTTATGCTTTTACTTTGGAAACCAAGGGAAAGGAAAGTCTCACACTAAACTCTTCGTTACATGGAACTGCAATCCTTTCCGTGAACTTTCCACAAGCAAACACATCATCAAGTTCTCCATTCAACACTTCGGTTCTGGAACAGAATACGATTTCGTTTTGCTTGTTTGCCCAGACATGTAATCCTCTAGTTTTTCCCTTATGTACAATATGTAGAAAAGCCATTTCGCTCTCAACATGCAACAGACTCAGCGCCATTGATCCTTCTAAACCCAAGTAAAGTGCATCTAAGGCTTTGCTAGCATCATTTTCCTCTTTCAGAAGCTCTTCAAAATAGTGCGGAATTACTTCGGAGTCAATCAACTCAACCTTTTCAGATTCAAGAATGTGAGCTTCTCCAAGCTTCGCTCTAATCTCCCTGTAATTCGTCACGTAGCCATTGTGAACCGAGACCACAGTCAAGTCGCGGCAGCATCTTGCAGCATAAGGTTGGGCTGTCTCCTTGAACCGTGCTGTTTCCATAAAGTGAGGACTTGGCATCCGCACATGCCCAACTAGAATAGACGCTTCATCGATTCTAACCACTTTGGCCAGTTGTTCTGCAGGAAAATCACCGATCTTTCCAACCTTTTCAAACATAATGTTTCCTTCCTCTTCAAGGATTGCGATTCCTGCACCGTAGCCTCCGACAGGTCTTTGTTCGTTGGGATACTGATGAATCTCAAGGTTTGAAAGGATTCTGAAAACCGTACCCATAGGTACTGGCTTGGTTAATGCAAACCCAAATATGCCACACATCAACAATATCCCCAATGTTTTGCAGGTTACTCTTTTTCAGAACATAAATAGTTTGGTTTGGTCGCCATATAATGCTTAGTAAACAGATTTGGTGCAGACTGCGACATAGCATTTTAAATCTTCATCTTCCAACGCGACAATCTTTAAGCCAGCATTCTGCAGCAATTCTTCAAAACCTTTTCTTGAGAAAATACTCTTCAAGCCAGTAACAGCAATTGCACCTTCAGGTTCTGCAACTCGTTTGAGTTCTTTCAAGGTTCGAGCAGGATCAGGCATGTTCTGAATCAATGTAAAAGCAAAAACATGACTGAAGACACTTTCTCTCAGAGGCATATTGTCAGCATCAGCCAACATCAAGTGCACATTTGAAAAGTCTGTCACATGTTCCTTCGCCTGAAGCAACGTTTTCTTGGAAATATCAAAACCAACGATCATTTCTGCTCTACAGGCAACATAGCCAAATAGAAGCCCGGTTCCACAACCAGCATCCAAAACAAAATCACGTTTTCCTATGGTTAGGTTTCTTAGCGCCGCCTCGATCTTCGCCTTCTGCTCTTCAGCATATCGCATATCATACATGCACGCAGTAACATCGTAGCGATGCATTATCTCCCGCTTTTTATACCATCCAGCCATCATAATCCTTCAGAAATCTTATGTGCGCTCATAACCTTCTAAGACTATTCCCCGATTCCGCATGTATTATTGTGGATTTTTGTTCTATCACGGTTAAATCGTATTAATCGCAGGATATCAACTTTCGAAAGCCCACCTTGCTGAAGCCTATTCATACAGCCAGCCAGAAACCTCAAAGCTTCCTCAGGAGTCGGAATCCCCTTCCGAACCTTCTCAGTATCAAACTGCTCGTTCAAGGAGGAGGACGTTAATTTTTTCTTCTCCTCCTCCTTAAACAGTCCAAGAGTCAGAAGCTTCGAGTAAACTGCCTTCCTTGTCTTCTTCATTTTTATCGCTATGACTTCAACTGTATTCTTCTCTGCGGCCAGCTTCCGCAGACCACGCTGATTCAACACTCCCAGAACCTTCCTCGCTAAAGCCAC
>CAYHEV010000113.1:0-4127 GCA_964355725.1 uncultured Candidatus Bathyarchaeia archaeon
GCATGAAATCACTTGGGTCAGAGCCGCTGATGGCCAAGTTGCCCTCAGTATTGGCTATCATCATGTTTCCGGAGAGAGCATTGTTTGACGAAGAGGTAAGCACAATGCCGCCCCAGCTGTTCGTAACGTTGTTTCCGGAAATGCTGTTGTAGTTAGAAGAATCAGTGACGATGAGGCCGTAGCTATACCCGTTGTAGCCTTCTATACTGTTTTCATATATGCTGTTATTAGATGAGGACACGAGCTTGATGCCACATTCGAATCCCTTGATTCTCACGTTCGTAATCGTTATGTTAGTTCTGTTGCAGAGGTATATTCCTCTGGACCCAAGATAGAAGGTTCCTTGAACAGCGTAGCCTGCTCCGTCCAATTTCATGCCGTCTCTTTCAATGGCAATTCCATCAATCTTGCTTGTTACGTTCCGCAGAACTGTATAGACATCTCCATTTCTCTGAATCGGTGCATCTGGTGGGTCTATGCTTCCGTCAGCCCTGATGTAAATGGTTCCGTCCGCTGCTTTGGCTGGCTGAGCCTCAAGCGCCATCGTCAGCATGCTCGTTAGCAGAAGCGTCAGAACCAAGATTGATAACCTTGTCTTCAATCCCCTGTTCCCCCAACCGATCTAATGCTAGACTGAGCAGATAACGCTTGTGATAGAATCCTCTATAGCATCAGCGCATCTGCCAACGAAATGTACGAGGGTGCGCGTTTACTCATAGAACTCCCTCTCAGAAATAGAAAGTAGCTTTGTCAAGTTTCGCCCTTCCTTCTCTTGCGATACATGGCTACTGCTAGTGTCGTTAGAATGAACGGCGGTAACGCCAGAACCAGCGCGAACTCGGGTATCGCTGGTGCGTCGAAGATGAGAAGCAATGCATCGGTGTTGCCACTGTACTCTGTACTTCCTGATGATGATGATGAGACTATCCCACTTGAAACGCCAAAAACAGCGGAAGGTGAAGTAGTCGAAATAGATGAAGTGAACAAACTGAAGCTCGGTGTACCGAGAATGACGCTGGAGGAACTGACATCGTAGGGGGGTGCTTCGGAAACGTAGCCGGTCACAAACGGTTCACCACCGCTTCCCAGAGCAATGCCAAAACCTTCATCGGCACCAGCTCCCCCTATTATGGTCTGCTGTTCCAAGTCGCCATCGGAGCTTAGCGTCAAAAGAAAAACAGTGTAGTTTCCCATGGCGCTAAGGCTGTTAGTGAAACCAGCAACATGGATCTGCCCAGACGCGTTGTTGATCGTCAAACATCGTGCCTCATCGTCGCCACTTCCTCCCCAAGTCTTTTGCCAGACCAAGCCTGCCGCGGGAGAAAGCTTCATGATGAAAGCATCGCAGCTGCCAGCGCCAAAGTCAGTAGTCTGACCTGCTATGTAGAGGTTGCCGGAAGCGTCACGAACGAGACCAAAGCATTGGTTGCTACCCCAGTCCGTAGATCCCCAGATCCTCTGCCACATTAGGCTTCCCGTGGAATTAAACTTCAGGATGAATCCTCCATAATAGCCTGCAACATAAACGTTCCCTAAAGAATCAGTCGCGAGACAGTCACCACACTGAGCAACATACTGCTCTTCCCAAGTTCTCTGCCACTCCAGATTTCCTGACGAACTGAGCTTCAAGAGAAAAAGGGCTGAGTATGTGGTCCATCCGTACGTTGATGTTCCGTAACTAAGGGTCCATCCAGTCACGTAGACGTTACCCGATGAATCTGCAGTTATGCCCAGGCCTCTGTCGCCCCCGCCTCCTCCCCACGTTTTCTGCCACACAATGCCACCAGTCGAATTTAACTTCAGTACAAAGACATCCTCATCACCCACCCCGAAGCTTCTAGTATAACCGGTTGCGTAGATGTTGCCAGACGAGTCGACAGCAGCAGCTAAGCCTCCATCGTCATTGCTGCCTCCCCAAGTCTTCTGCCACGTAAGGTCACCAGTTGGACCATACTTCAGAATTAGAACATCACTCCCCCCTTCACCAAAGCTCTGAGTGTCACCCACAACATAGATGTTGTTGGAGGAGTCCACAGCTACGCTTCGTCCGTAGTCATAGCTGTTCCCTCCCCAGGTAACGGCACGCGCTACGGCGTGCTCCGCCTTTGCTCTTGGTGCAGCTGCTCCTAGTATTGATAAGAACAGAATGCCTACCATTACTATGATATTTAACATTTTCATTTTCCCTTTCTCTCCTTCAATCAGACATGCACTCGATTGTTCCATCACTTCCTTATAGGGTTTTCCAATCGCCTACTGGATCGATCGATCGGCTAGTGCCCGCTTTAGGCGCGCGCGCCGCTGCCTAGACGCGGAAACCGTCCGGCTGTCAGGTGTCGCAAATGCAACGCTTTGAGGATAACTAGACGAGAATAGCAGTGCAGCACATGTGTACTTCAGCTTCTCCAAACCAACCCATAGAAGAAAATTCTATCCCAGAGCACAAAAGAGGGGGTCTACGGATATTTCTTTCCGTAGTTGCTCGCGCAGGTGACTATGTCAAAGATGTCTATCTTACCGAATGGCGGTGCTATGTCTGCACTGGGGTTCCACGAAGGGCTAACAGGGGTAGTGCCATATGCAAGGCAAATGACGACAATGTCAAAGATGTCAACCTTCCCGTCATGATTGACGTCGCCTGGATTCCAGTAGGGCTGCATTAGCGGGAAGTGATCTATTCCTGCATCCATGATATATGGTGTGTCGCCTATTCCATCACTTTGTGGCTGGTCTTGGTTGGGGCCACTCTTTTCGTCGACTCCAGAATAGTAACTCCAGAAGTTCCCTCCAGAGGGATAACCATCATCCCAGACGTTCACTGAGCCGTAAGAAAACATCCTACTAGCATCACTCAGAAAATTGTTGTGGTAGATTCTGTTGTCTGAAGAACTCACGAGTTCGATGCCAACGCCAAGTCCCCTGTTGACCATGCTGTTCCCGACAATGCTGTTGTTTGAAGAATACCAGAGGATAATGCCATTCTCGTTACCGGTGAAGCTGTTCCCGACAATGTGGCAGTCTAGAGAACCCCTAATATCGATGCCATACTGGAAGTTTGCCATTATGTTATTCATCTCTATCCCAATGCCTGAAGAGCCAGCGATGTAGATATCTGCTTGACCCAGTGATTCAATCCGCATGTCTCTTATCGTCACATTGTATCGGCCTTCCATTTCTATTCCGTTCCCGCTTGATTGAACTGTGTGGCCAGCCCCTTCAACGATGATGTTGTCTCTCTGAACCACGATCCCCGTGGCGTCGCTCAGAATGTTTCCAGTCAGAATGTAAATGACATTGTCAGCTGTCGAAATCGGTGCATCTGGAGGGTTTATGCTTCCGTCCCCCATTATGTATATGGTTCCACTTGCCTTGGCCATATGAATGTTAGTAGCTGCTGCCAGCATGCTCGTTAGCAGAAGCGTCAGAACCAAAATCGATGACGTTGTCTTCAATTCTATATTCCTCCAGACAAACTGTAGCTGGACAAGCAGATAACATTTGTGATGAAATCTTCTATGGTTAAGCTACCCTCGATCGATCCCCGTTTTCCAAAACAAAGATGAAGCAAACGAACACTTTGAAGACATTATGAGCATAATCCTGACCCATCAGGGCAGATTGCCTCATTCGCGCGCGCGAGTCGAATATACGCCTACTCTAAATTGAATATCACCGCGCGCGCTAGTTCAAAAAGGGGACAAAACTTCTATATGTTAGGCATAAGCTTGAACTAGTGATGATCGAGTATGAAACCTGAACACTACAAATCGACAAGGAAAGGAAAGCTCAAACTAAAAAGCAAACTTACCGGATCTAAAAGGCGAATGCTTGCAGAGGCCAAAGAATGGAAACCCACTACTTCCCCAAAATTGTGTGAAGCTTACCCTGCTGAAATTGAACGGGCGCGCGCTAAGTCTTAAAGCTAGCTAGCTTCCAAGTATACCTAAGAAAATGAGTGAGCAAAATGGCTTATAGAGGTAGGCGGAGTTCTGATCGTGGGCGTAGTCCCAGAGGTAAACAAGGTTTCGATCGCGGCTCCAGAGAGATGCACAAAAGTGTTTGCGCTGACTGTGGTAAGGAATGTGAAGTTCCATTCCAGCCAACAGGAGATCGCCCTGTCTACTGCC
>CAYHEV010000114.1:0-3826 GCA_964355725.1 uncultured Candidatus Bathyarchaeia archaeon
ACTATAGGACACGGTAAAAAACATATCGCAATGCGGTTCTGTTGACTCTTAGGGTCTCAGGTGAGTTTTGGAGAGGTCTGTTAACCAGAGGGACTTTTCGCCGTTCTTTCATCAAGCTTTGCTAACTCAAGGATGACGAATCCCTGCTGGCGTTCCAGAAATTAGAACCATGCTGTTCCAACAATTAGGCTTAACTAGGGATCCTACATTCGTACTACGTAGCCATTGAGCTGAATAGGGCATTAAGGTTGGAATCTAAAAATGAGTGAAAAAAAGGTTGTCAGCAGAAGAGTAGCTATCGCAGTAGGAATAATCTGTATCGTCTTAGTATCTGGCTTAGGTGGGGTAGTGGCATATTCTACGTTAATATTAAGCGACAAAAATAGGACGATAGATTCATTAAACTCTCAGATTTCTCAATTAGACGCCAATATCACAAGTCTTCAAAACGAAGTTAATGACCTGCTTCTGAATGCAACGCCTGTTGCTTCCATAAACGAAATCACCCTTGACCCTTCCGCATGGGTGAACAGGACAGTCGTGATTGAAGGCAAACTAAATGGTCCCTTTATGTATTTCACTTCTATCTCGTGGGACTATGAACTCAGTGTTAACGGAACCATAATGCCACAGGATGCGTTAGGACCGAACTGTATCGGAGTGTATTTGGGGAACAAAGGTGGCGTTTATGAGTCTGCGGACGCAGTGATTGTTGGTGTTGTCAGAAAGGGAGAGATAGGAACAATAGTAGTAGGGGCTCAGCCCATAGTCACGTATTACATTGAGGCAGAATCTGTCGTGATGTAGATAGAAGTAAGATAACCCTTAGGGGTTTGGCTCAAACTTTCGCTCTTTGGATGCTCTCTTAATCAGAGAAAGCCATCTGGTTTCATCTGGCTTTACGTCTACCTTTGCTTTTTCTGCTGGAGTTTTTCCGTTTAATGCTGTGTGCGGTCTAATGAAATTGTAGTATATCCGCAATCCATCCATCATTGTTTGTGCTGCTGTTGATTCTTCATCTGAGCCTCTCATGACCTTGTTTCTCTGTCTTATCGTTCCATGCAGTCTTTCTACCATATTGTTGTTTGGGCGGTCTCTGATGTTTGATATTCTAACATGTATGCGTAAGTGTTTTAACTGAACTGCTCTAAATCTGAACGTGTCCTGCCCAATTGGGAACGGCGTGAATTGAGATTGAAGGCAATTTTAGTTATAGCAGATGGAATGGCTGACCGGCCGACAAAGGAACTAGATTGGAAAACACCGTTGGAAAGCGCCCACAAACCTTCCTTGAACCAAATGGCGAAAAACGGAATATGCGGTATACTTGACCCAATATCGCCTGGAACACCTCCCGGAAGCGACGCAGCAACACTTGCACTCCTTGGGTATGATGCTTTGAAGATCTATTCTGGAAGAGGTGCCCTAGAAGCGTTAGGTTCAGGAGTCAAAGTTCTGCCTGGCGACGTTGCCTTCAGATGCAATTTCGCAACAGTAAACGAAAGAGGAATTATCTCGGATAGACGTGCCGGCAGAATCGCGAATGAAGACGCATCTAAACTCGCCGACAGCCTACAAAAGATCAAGCTGAAAAAATCTTCAAACGCTGAATTCCAATTTAAGAGCACAATTCAACATCGTGGCGTCCTGAGTATTCGCGGGCCAAAACTTTCAACAGCTGTCAGCGATTCAGACCCTGGAAAGACTGGAGAGAAGCCTTTGGAAGTAAAGCCGCTTGACAATAGTACCGAGGCCAAACTCACTGCCAAGATTGCGAACGAACTGTTACACGAATTTCACAGAATCCTGAAAAATCATCCTCTCAACGAGGAAAGAGTCAAACGTGGACTACCACCGGCAAACACGATCTTGTGCAGAGGAGTGGGTACTATACCGAATGTGCAACCTCTTTCCAGAATATACGGAATCAGAGCTACGTGCGTGGCGGCTGCGCCGCTGGTTAGAGGAGTCTGCAGAGCAGCTGGGATGAAGGTGATAGACGTCAAAGGCGCTACGGGAACACCTCAAACAAACTACATGGCTAAGGCCAGAGCCGTTGTTCAAGCGCTGAGAAACAGCGACTTTGTGCTCTTACACGTGAAAGCAACAGACGTTGCCAGTCATGATGGAAACGCAAAACAGAAAACAGAGATAATTGAAAAAGTTGACAACATGCTGGGATACTTGCTTTCGCATGTTGATACTGCCGCAACTTATTTGGCGGTCACCGCTGATCACACGACATTCACAGTGACGGGGAACCATGAAGGTGATCCAGTTCCAATAGCTATAACCGGTCCGTACATTCGTCGTGACGAGGTAGAAGAGTATGGTGAAAGATCCTGCGCCGAGGGCGGGCTCCACAGACTGAGGGGTTTGGACTTGATGCCAATCCTGATGAACTTGATTGGCAAAACCAGGAAGTTCGGAGCCTAGTTTACTGAATCTGCACTAGCCGCCACTCCATGTAGTCTGTGACGACTCTACCGTATCCTCTGAGCATTTCATCTGTTTCTGCGTCGCCGGTGTCAACCCTCAAAACGTTTCCTTCGATGTTCTGAAGTTTGCTCTTTGTAGCTACAACGAGTATTCGTTCTCTTCCAACACGTTTTATGATTTCTGGGCTTATCTGCTGGTTTCCTCTTCCAAGAAGGATTCCTTGATGTCCAATGGGCGAAAGAACAATCCACGTGTTCTGCCAATCATCTATTTCCTCCAGAATCTTTCTCTCATCTGCATCCAAAACGACTTCACCCTTTCTGTAAATATCCACACCGAGCACAGTCTTTTCTACGCCGAGCAATTCTGCTATACGTTTAACGGTTGTTCCGGGTCCAAGTATAATAGTTGCTTCCGGAGACATCTCTTCTATCACGAATTTGGCTATTGCCATCTGGTTTTCCTTCTCGTCAACTGTTTCCGGACTTACCTGTTTACTTCCTTGAATCCGCATCGGAACAAACGGACCTTTCAAATAACCGTAAAGCTTAACCGCGAAAGCATCGCTTCGAATAGCCTCTTCATCAGCATCCATGACTTCAAATTCTGATAGTTCTGCCTGCTTCTGAGCATGAGCCAAAACAACATCCGCAGCAGCTGCAGGATTGACTGCGAAAATGCCACTGTACATTTTCACCCCAGAAGGAACACCTAAGACCGGCATTTCACCATGAATTCGAACAGCGTCAAAAATGTCTCTTGCCGTACCGTCTCCACCAACAAAAACTATCAAATCAATTCTTGCCTTCGATAGCAGTCTGACTGCTTCTTTAGTATCTTCTGCGCTAGTTTCCTTGCCGATTTTCATGGGCAAGATCTGAACAGCAAAACCTACAGCTCTCACTTCATCTTCACCCATAATCGTCGGACAAGTCACAACGTCAACAACTATTTTTCCAATACTTTCCTTCAGTTTCTGCAGGAATTCCATCGCTCTCGTTGGCGCTATTGGCTCCGCACCTTTCGCTATTGCTTCTTTCAAGACGTTGTCTGTTCCTTTAAGACCGACTTTACCTCCCATGCCAGCGATAGGGTTGACGATGAAGCCGAGTTTCATGGCTTATCCGTGAAAGGGGTTCACTGAATTAACTAATAAACTGTTTTGATCAAGTACATGATTGTCAACCTAATTGTGAAAACTTCAGTCAAATTCTTTCTTATTGATTCTCGATTAGAGATGTAAAGAGCGCGCGCTAAGTTTTGCGCGATTTTTTACACACTGTTAATAGATTTTTTCATACGAACAGGTCCAACAAGGCGTTAAGCAAATGTTTCGTAATGAAGTTTTCATTCACCAACTCACCATCTTCAGCGTTTAGGCCGTTAC
>CAYHEV010000115.1:0-3783 GCA_964355725.1 uncultured Candidatus Bathyarchaeia archaeon
CCACGATGCCAACGTGGCGATCATGCCAAGCTGATCTACCCGCCCGATTTTCTTTCGTGAAAGAACGTCGATTAAGAAAGCTATTATGCGTTTCGGTGCGAGTTTCTCGAGGATAGTAATCCAAAACTGATTGGAGAGAATACCATTCTAAGCTGTTGGAAAAAAGCGTTTCTCATCTTCATCGTGTGGCTTGTGGTGCTCACTCACTGTTTGTACATTCTTCTTCATTGGAGCCCTGTTTAGATAGACAAGATATCTTCTGAAACAATCCCTATGGTTATAAGGGGAAAAGCTTTCTGTGACTATGATCTCTTTCCGATAATCTCAATGCTGGGAAATTCAGGCTTCTGTCGAGTCTTCGGTTGATTAGGGTTTATGTCAACAACACTTCTCACAGTTTTGATCCAAAAGAAAAGACATGAAAGTAGAAACTGAACAAGTTTTCCAGTTTCTTATTTCTTTTCATATTATAATACCTCGAAATTCATTGTGAGATTCTGTTTCCTTCGAGAAAGAAGCTCGACTAAGTTAGCTCAGTTCTTGCTCTTCTAGCCATTCTTCAGGCGCCTTGCCTGAACCCTTGAACTGAACATATAGCCAAAGTATTTCTTCCTCAGACACAAGTCCAACGTATTTCAATTCTTCTTCGTAGCGTCTAGCGAACGCCTCTAAGAATCTGTGGTAATCAGCTTTCTCTTTCTGCAACATCCTCGCCCACTCATATTAGACTACAAATGTGGCTGCAAATATGTCTTGATTCAAACGGCACAATATATCGGAATTGGAAATTCCCTAACACGTATAAAGATGAAGAAGATTTAGAATAAACCCGTTGATTATCCGTAATGCAAATAGTGTTTCAATATGTCTTCACTTTTCTCAGAGCTGTCTTTAGAGTTTTTCCACAAATCTTCATCCCTAAAGTCTGTCAGTCTATCAACAATCTCATCAATCAATACCTGCGGAAAAACAGCGTCTGCCTCGTAAAACCTTCTTTCTTTCTCAAGACTTCTGGCTGATTCAACGCAGGAACGCGGCAACAGTCTAAACTTATCTTTTCTGCCCGTTGCGTCAGAATGCAAATCTTCAGCTATCTTTAGTGATTCAACCGAATTATGCAATCCGTAACTTACGGCCAAGGCTATTCCCGCAAAAAGCAGATAAGCATTCGCAAAGGCGTCTGAGGCTCTATACTCAAAAGTCGCTCTGCAATTGTCTCTTTCTTCATTTTTAGTCTTGAAAGTCCACCATAATGGAACACGTATCAGCGCCAAACGGTTTCTAGCGCTCCAACAAATATGCATTGGGGACTCCTTGCGAGCAATGAGACGCAAGTAAGACACTGGCGTTGGGTTCCCGAAAGCTGAAAGGCTAGGTGCAAACTTCAGTATTCCGCCAATCATTCTTTTTGCTTCAGAGCTTAGCGTTCCATGATCTGACAAAATGTTCTTGCCATTCCTTAATCCGCAGAGATGCACATGCATTCCAGTTCCAGCGTGTTCCATTGTTATCTTCGGAGAAAACGAGACCGACACACCATACTTGACACAGACATTTCGGATCACCCATTTTGCTACGGCAATCTCATCAGCCGCATCACCAAGATTCTGTGGTGTCAGCTCTACTTCGTGTTGCTCAATAAGGGTATTATCCTTGTCAAATATCCGACCAACTTCGCCATGCCCATACTTTGTCGTAATGCCCACTTCAGCCAACGTAACTAATACTTCATTTCTCAAATCTTCAAACATAGCGAAAGGTCTAGACTCATGATAATTCTTATCCGGCAACCCAGCGAAAGAGATTTCTTTTTCTTGCTTGGATATTATGTAAAATTCCAACTCAGCGAGCGCCTTTAGAACAACGTGACTTGACGCTTGCAATTTCGCTTCAGCTCTTGCTAAGACATTTTTGGGCGCAATCTCGAGTCGTTTCCCATCCTCATCCAAATAATTGCATAAAATATTCAATGTGGGCACACTTGAGAACGGATTAATGAAAACTCTGTGAAAATCTGGCTTGATGTAGATATCACTTTTCCCCGGTGCGATGAACGAAAACAAGCTTGAGCCGTCTGCTCTTTCGCCGAGCTCCAAGACTTCTTCGATCCTGTTTTTCTCTGAAGCTGCAAAGCTTAGAGTCTTTATTTTCCCGTCTTCAGGGATGTGACATAGGTTTAGAATCTTAATGTTGTTTTCTGATATGAATCTGGCTATTTCTTCTTTGTCAGAGAATTTCGGCACTTCATGCATGAAAGTGTCATCCTCATGTGGTCATCTTATTCTTTCAGAAACCCCGTATTTTAACTCTCGCATGGAACATGCTGATTCTCAACAACTCACTATTTGATCCAAAACATTCCAGCCTATTCTCAACCGTTATGCACGATGCACACCAATCACAAACTCACATGAACAAAACGGACATTTCTTAACCATTATTCTTCGCCTTTTCTCTTCTGTTCCTGACTTTCTTCAATTCTCAGTTTAAATGCTTTGTTCAAACGAGTTCGTGTACGATAGAAGATTCTTTCAAAATTCTTATTAGGCGATTACATCAACTAGTTCGTTGGAGAAGGTAATTGTGAAGAATCTATTTTGTGCAACAGCTCTCGCACTGTTGCTGATGACTGCTACATTTCTAGCATTCAACATTCAGCCAGTCAAAGGGATTACAATCACGGTTCCAGATGATTACCCAACAATACAGGGAGCGATAAATGCTGCTTCTGAAAATGACACTATCTTTGTCAGAAATGGAACATACTACGAAAACGTTGTTGTGAACAAAGCAGTGTCGCTTGTAGGCGAAAACGCGCAGAACACGGTAATCGACGGCGGCGGTCTAGCCGATGTAGTTATGGTAGGCGCGAATGGTGTGAACGTATCAGGGTTCACCTTGCGAAACAGCGGAAACTATCCAAATGCGGGAATCACACTGGACCAATCAAATTACTGCAAAATCACGGGAAACAACATAACAGCAAACAACCAGTATGACGTCTATCTCCATTATTCCTTTAACAACACCATTTCCGAAAACAACATAGAAAACAGCGTTTATGGCGTCTATCTCGCGTCTTCCTTCAACACCACTGTTTCTGGAAACAACATAACAGCAAACGACGATGATGGCGTCCATCTCTTTTCTTCCTCTGATAACACTGTTTCGGGAAACAACGTGACAGAAAACAGCGGTTATGGCGTCTATCTTCAGAGTTCCTCCTTCAATACTGTTTCGGGAAACACCATAACAGCAAACAACCAGGATGGCGTCTATCTTTATAGATCTTCTAATAATACTGTTTCAGAAAGTGACATAACAGCAAACAACGTTAATGGCGTCCATCTCTTTTCTTCCTTTAATAACACTGTTTCGGAAAACAAAATAACAAACGACAATAGTGGCGTCGATCTTGTCAGTTCCTCCGACAACACTATTTCAGGAAACAAAATAACAGCAAATGCCTTCTGTGGTGTCTATCTCGGTCTTTCCTTCAACAACACTTTTATGGGAAACAACATAACAAACAATGGTTTTGGCGTTTATGTCTATAATTCCTCTAGCAACAAGCTTTTCCATAATAACTTCATAAACAACACTCAACACGTGTACTTCTACCCTTTAAGTTACCCGAACTTGTGGGATAATGGTTATCCGAGCGGCGGCAACTACTGGAGCGACTTCACAGACGTAGACTTGTACAGTGGCCCAGCTCAAAATATGATCGGAGCTGATGGCATATGGGATCATCCATACGTAATAGACGCAAACAACCAAGAC
>CAYHEV010000116.1:0-3588 GCA_964355725.1 uncultured Candidatus Bathyarchaeia archaeon
AGCCCCTTATACCCGTTCGGCGAAAGCGCAAGAGGCCAGCCTTATCGGCACAGACGTGGACGGCGGCGGCGGTTGGGTGGCTAGGCGGTGGGGAAAGCTCGTACCGAATAATGGGTTGGGTATAGTTGTATAGAAGTGTTTTTGGAGCACTTTGCCTAAAGTTTTTGGGTCTGAGGGACGCTACTACTTTTGAATCACCGCTAAATTGAAGCTAAATATTAGGGGTGTGTTGTATCCAGCACACTCTGGTAGGTGCGATGAATCCCTGTCCGTGCAGGTTGCAATTACAAAATTGGAATTGAGGGTTAAGTTAGTAAAGACCCCCGGCGGATTGTGGAAGCTGATTTTGGGCTCATAAGAAAGGGAGCTTGCTCGATAACTGGATTCACTATGCTTTTAGCGCCTTTACAACCCTCTGCAACCCTAGCCGAAGGTCACATTCCCATATCGTGAATACCCGCCAGCCAAGGACCGCTAGAGCCGCAGCGTTCTTTTTGTCCCTCATTTGATTTCGCGCGATCTTGGCAGTCCAGTACGCCACGTTTGACGACGGAACATGGTAAAACTTGCAGCGGTGCCCATGCCAGAAGCATCCATGGACAAGAACCACAGCTTCATGCCGGGGTAACACAATGTCAGGCTTCCCCGGCAACTTTGAATCATGCAGCCTGTAGCGGAAGCCAGAAGCATGCAACGCTTGACGCACCTGCATTTCTGGGCATGTGTCCTTTGAGCGGATTCGGCGCATCACTTCCGAACGTTGGTCTTTGCTGAGGCTATCTGTCATTGTTCTCTCCACTCGCCTTTCGTGGGGTAGATTTCCGCGAATGCATCATGTTATACTGTCCTAACTAACTTAGCGGCTGGCGGGAAGCTCGATGGAGAAAGCATGACCAAGGTCGCAGAATACCTGGGACAAAGAACTGACGTTGCTGAGCCTGTTATCCTCCCGGCAATTGCTGGTGCCATGTGTCCGTTCATGTCTGGCGCTTGCTCTAAGGTTACCCAAGGGAACAAGCCCATCTGTTCAGTTCGAGGTGCAGACGGCATTATTTGGATTGCTTGCAGGAATCGCCTGTGCGCCACCAGCAAAGGCGTCCTTTCCGCCTACCAGGCAAATGTGCTATTTGGGGTCGCTAAGGTCATCTTCGGTCATAACATAGCCATGGCTGATGTTGGTATTAGGCGAGAGGTTAGTATGCCCTTGGGCGCTGGCAAGTCCTACCACGCTGACTTTGTCATGGTGCGAAGGGATGCTGGGGGAGCACACGGGCAAAGCCGGGTAGTGCTTGAAATGCAGGGCGGAGGAGAAACATCCAACACTGGCAGACTCACACGCCGTATTAGCGAGTGGGAAGCGGCAGAAACGAGAACTAATCTCACGTTGGATCACCATGAGGCTGGAGTCGGCTTGATCGTCACCAACGCTTGGAGGCGGCAGCAGGAGCAATTTCTTGTCAAGGGCAATATCGCAACGCAAACTGGCGGCGGTATGGTCTTCTGCGTAGGCACCCTTCTTTATGACCATCTGCTTGCCAAACTCCACAATGTTCACATGCAAGACTTAGCGCAGCACAACTGGACTCTGGCGCTCATTGAGTTCAAAGAGGACAACGACGTTCACCATGGCCCAATATCCTTCTCGGTTGATCGTACTCTTTTCACAAACTATGCTACATTTGTTCAGGGCCTTACAAATCAAGGAGCACCACAGGGCAATCTATTCTCTGGTAACTTCGAGAGCCTAGACGGGCACCGCTTCGACGTTTAGCAAGGTGTCCGAGATAACACTCCTCTGTGCGATTGCCAGTATCCGGCGACCAAGCCACTCTGCTACCGGAACGGCAACGGCGTTTCCTATAGCTCGGTACCTGTTGCTGTCCATCCCGGCGGGAACCCCTGAAGAGCCTCGCATTCCGAAGGGGTTAGATGGCGAACAGACAGCGTCGGAGCTTCCTCTGGAATCAAGGGTGTATGTCTCCCCGTCGTTCCGGTATCCCTTGGCTTGTGGTCCAGCAGTATGCTTTCTTCCAATGCAGGCGTGCTGGATAACAAAGATATTTGTTCCATCATTGCTTTCGCCATCGCTGGAGGCAGACATTTCCCTTTGACCGAGGCCCGCTCGATAAGCGACCGTAACTGATCCCTGTTCAAAAAGTACCTCGGCGGACTGGTAGGTTCCAAGACTTCCGACAATGTATGTTCGACGGCGTCGCTGGGGTGTTCCAAAGTATTTAACATCCAGTACGCGCCATGAAATGCCATACCCGAGTTCATCCATCGTTTTGAGGAGAACTTGGAAATCAGCCCCTTGCTTGCTGTTGAGAAGACCGGGAACATTTTCCATGACGATCCATGTCGGCCTTCGCCCTGCCACGAGTTCAGCAAATCTGTAGAATAACCCACTCCTTGCTCCTTCTAGCCCTTTCCTCTTGCCTTGATTTGCCAGTGATAAATCTTGGCACGGAAACCCGGCCGCCCAAAGGTCAGCATCCGGGATGTCGGTGGGATGAACTTGGTAGATGTCCTCCACCAAAGGCACGCCCGACCAATGACGACGCAGGACGGACTGACAAAACGCATTTATCTCGCACTGGAAGACCACTTCCATGCCGGCTCGCTCAAACCCCAAATCGAACCCGCCGATGCCGCTGAAGAAAGAGGCGACCTTGAGTTTTGTAGCCATACCTATTTGCTCCTGACCCCCCTCACCATTGACACCTTGCAATACCAGCTATATCCAACTTTGGTAACCATTGTATTGTCTTATTCCTCCAAATTCAAGGATGTTTACAGCAATCTAAAGGGGTTTACCCATGCCTCTCTTGCCAGTACCAGTCCATCTCCTGCTAACTGTGGGGGGCTTTACTCCGCATGGTGCCTTTAATCGGCTCGGGTTTGCCTGCTTTAACTCCGACATGGAGTTTTGCGCTCCTTGCCAACTCGGGATAGTCCTTGAGTACCTCCGGCGGAATGAGCTTGCCTTCGGAGAGAGCCTTTTGGACTATCTGCTTATGTTCCTCATAATAAACATGACGCAGCTCATCCTGTAGTGCCTCGCCCTCTAGCTGTAGGCGTGGCATATTCACAGCAGGCCATTGCTTTGCAGCTACAGCCCCAAGGTACTCGGTTCTTGTCATCTGCCAAGGCTTTTTAGGTTTAGATGCCACCATACCTCACCCTCTCCTTCCTAGCTCCTACGAGTTTCATTGACTACCTCCCCATTGTACTGCCATTGCTTCGATTCTTGGTCTATTAGACCATAGGCTTTTGCTCGCTCTGACGGGGTTGTTTCCAATAAGGGCTGTGGCATTTAGGATTGGGGCACACTCGTGGTTCTTTCTCAGGATTACGAGGAATCCACTTGTGACCGCATCGGGAACAATGGAACACTGTAACTTCCTGCTTCTCTTTGTACATGCGCTTAATATATCACTATAAATATATGTTGTCAAGTATCACATTAATAATATATTGCTCAGGGTATTGAAAAAGTATGTTATTTTGATATATTTTTTATAGTTGGTGGGGTGGGGCTACGTCCACACAGCGATAACGACTGCATCCAGGAAGTTGCTCGGGTCGAGG
>CAYHEV010000117.1:0-3538 GCA_964355725.1 uncultured Candidatus Bathyarchaeia archaeon
TGGCGCAACGACCGGACGACGCTAGGCGGCCCGTGTACAGGGGCTGGCCTAGGGTGGGGTGCGTGCCCCGGTCGGCGCAGGCGCGCTTGACGATGGCGACAAAGAGTGCGCCCCTGGACTTCCGTCCCCATTTCAGATTCAGAAGAGCCGTCTGGAGGGCCGTGAGGGATTCGAACCCTCGACTCCCGGATCAAGAGTCCGGTGCTCAGACGAGGGAGTGCGGCGAAGAGGAGACCGCCCACAGACGCGGTAACCGTATCTGCGGGAGGGCTCTCGAAGGCCAAGAGCCTTCAGACACTCGGCTCACAAACTTCGAGTCCGGTGCTTAGATTGGGGGGTCAGAAAGACAAGGACCGCCCCGAAAGGCGGTTTTCGAATCTACGGGAGGGCGCTGGAGGGCCGTGTGGGATTCGAACCCACGACTCCCGGATTAAAAGTCAGAGCCTATACTCCCGAGCCTTCGGGTCCGACCCCAGATTCGAATTCCGCCGATTTGGCCGCCTGACACGGCTGAATTCTTGTCTAGTCCAGTGCTTAGGCTTGAGAGCCCTCGGGAGCACCGGATTCGACGCAGCAATTGTACCTGCTCCGTCCCGCCACTTCAACGATGACTGGCACGTACGATGCCCCATCCAGACCAGAAATACGGGGCACTTGCACACCGCGTGGCGTATCCTTGGGGTCGCGGGGTCGAGTCCCGTTTCCCGCTCCAGATGACCAATCGCGCAGGCTCGGCTGAAAGGCCGAGCCTTTGCATTGCCGACGGCGGGGCTGCTAGGTCGTGGCGTTCGAGTCCAGCGGCCGGACGCGGATCGCGGCCTCGCCCTTGACCGGGCAGTTGTACTCGCAGGCACCGCAACCGACGCAGCGCTCGGCGACAACACGAGGCCGCTGCGCACGTTCCCCTCGGCCTTGACCGCTCCCGCCACCCTCGATGCGGATCGCCTTCTCCGGCAGGGGGCACATCTCCTCGCAGACTATGCAGTCGACGTTCTGCGCCCACGGCAGGCAACGATGCTGGTCGATCTGGGCGGTGCCCAGCACGGTCCGCTGTTTCTCGTCCAGAGGGAGCGGCGGTAGCGCACCGGTCGGGCAGACGTGGCCGCAGGCATTGCAGGAGAAGTCGCAGTAGCCGGTGCGCAGCACAAGGGTCGGAGTCAGGAGGCCGCCGAGGTCTTTCAACGACATGCTGGGCAGAAGACCTTGGGTAGGGCAGACCTTCATGCACTCCCCACAGCGGATGCAGCGATCAAGGAAGCCATCGCCGTTGGCTCCCGGTGGCCGGATCGGCTTCGCGGCGTCACCGACCACCTTTGGAGCAACGGTGATCAGCCCGGCGCCCACAGCAAGCGTGCCGACGGCGCCCAGCGCCTCTCTGCGGGAAGGATCGTACTCCTCCCAGGCCACGGGAGTCAGGCGCCCCCGGAAGCTGATCCCGCCCCTGTTGCAGGCCTGGAGGCAGCTCATGCAGAGGGTACACTCTGCCGGATCGGCGTTGAAACCGCGGTCTTCGGAGATGGTGCCCATCGGGCAGGCGTCGGCGCAGAGCCCGCAGGAGGAGCACGCCGCTGCCTCGACCCTCTGCCGCAGCCAGGCGACCTTCGAAACCAGGCCCAGCATGGCCCCAAGAGGACAGACGTAGCGGCACCAGAAGCGCGTTCGGACCGCGTTCAAGGCGAGTACTATCAGGATCATCATTGCCAAGGGTATGGCTACCTGCCAGACGACGGGATGATCCAGGGGCAGGCCTTTGCGCGCCAGGCTGTCGAGCCGTTCGGCCGTTCCCTGCAGCGGCCCGACACGGTAGAGCGCCTGGTCGATCCGTCCAGTGAGAGCGGCGAGCGGGGGGAGGACCGCGACGCTCAGGGAGCGGAACAGCAGCGCTATCGGATCGAGGAAGAGCAAGGTAAGGTTACCGAGGAGCGCTGCCACCAGAATGGTCAACAGGATCGTGTGCTTGAGGCCGCGCCAGATCGATGGCAGGTCGAGCTCCCCACGCCGTCGGCCTCGTCGTACGCGCGTCCAATCGATTATGGTTCCCAGAGGGCAGAGCCAGCCGCACCAGAAGCGGCCAAAGGCCAGAGCGAGGATCGGGATCGTCAGGGCGAGGGCGAACGGCCCGACCCAGCGGCGGCCCGCGATCATGGAGGAGAGAGCAGCAAGGGGGTCGAGACGGAAGAGGAGGTCGTGGGGAAGGTAGGTGACTCCGCCCGGGACGGTGGCGAGCAGGAGGTACAGGAACAGTAGTAGGGAAAGCGTTTGCACGACGCGGCGCAGGCGAACCCACGTGAAGAGCACCCGCCGATGCCGCCTCCTCACCGCCTTTCCCTGGCGCAGGCGCTCCTCCATCACTCCGTGCTGAGCTCCTCGATCTTGATGCTCTTCAGGTCGAGCGTGCCGAGGCCCATGGAGGCGCCGGCAAGGGTGGCCGGAATGTCGGAGCCGGTGAGGCCGAAGAGCGTGGCGGCGAAGGCATCGGCGGCGACGATGTCGTGGCTCGCGATGATTGTCTGTGTCAGTCTGACGTCGTTCAGGTCGCCGCCGCTCGGGCCGTTCGCCACGAGAATGCGGGTGGCGTCGACGATGGTGAGCTCGGGCCGGAAGAGGCTGGTGAGATCAGCGAGGCGCTGGGCGAGGTTGGGGTGCAACGCGCCGCGGTCCTCAACCAGGCCCATGAGGTTCTTCATCCCGAGGGTGAGCAGCGCGAGCTCGTGGGTCTTGGCAATGGGGACGTTGATGAGGACGTCGGCGTCTAGCGCGTCTCGGTAGACGGACCACCTATTGATGTCCTGCCCCTCCGGGATGGACACGCTCTCGAACTTCATGCCGGCCATGACTTCCATTTCGCCGCCGGCCCCGCTGACGGCCGCCGCGATCCCGCTTCGCCTATAGGCTTCCTCCGCGGTTCCGCCGAACGGCTGATCCATGACGCGCACACGCTTCGCCCCGGCAGCGAGGCAAAGGCGCACAACGGCAGCGACGACATCCGGATTCGTCGTGGCCGCGTACTCCGGCGCGCGGTAGGCGACGCAGATGTTGGGCTTGACGATGACGTCGTTCCTTGGCTTGACGAAGCGCTCGATGCCACCGATGGCGCGAAGAGCGGCTTCCACGTTCCCGCCGGGATCAGGGCCACGCGCGACTGCCAGGTGGGCGGCGCCGGCAATGGGAGTGGCCGATGGCGACTCGGCAGTAGGGGCTGAGGTCGCGGTGGCGGGCGCGACCGTCGCTGTCGCAGTGGACGAAAGGGGCTCGGGAGTGTCCTCGATTGAGGGAGGCGAGACACGCGAGCGACACGCCACGACGGCGACACCAATGGCGCCCAGCAGCGGGACGCCTACGCGTCGCAGCAATTCACGCCGGCTGATTCGATGCATCGTCTCGCGGTGACCGTCTCTCACACAGACGCTCGTGATCTAATTGTTGAGCAAACAGGGGACAGGGGCAAGAGAACGAAGCCGACCGGCCCGATCGGCTCGATCTTTCCCAAGCAGATGCTCATGCGCCGCCGGCGCGCCGGCCGCCGATGAAAGTGGCG
>CAYHEV010000118.1:0-3478 GCA_964355725.1 uncultured Candidatus Bathyarchaeia archaeon
CATCATTCGGGCTTCTTCAGGCAGAAAATCCCTCATTCCGCGAACAGTCTTAAATGCAGACATCTTCAAAGCCTCGATTATTTCACGGTCAATTGACCAACTGAATAGTAGACAATTTCTCCCCTACGATTCATAACCGCCAAAATCAACTCCTTCTTAGAACTCTGACACTGCTTCATAACACTGGTTAAGTCGGCCAACGAGATCGGTTTTCCTTCTTGCATGCTCAGAACCATGTACTTGGCCGTGTCCTTGCTGTAGTCTCCCCGTTCATAAACTCGAAAGCCAATTCCCGCACCAAAGCCTTCTCTGATGACGTATCCGCGACTTCTCAAATCCCGATAAACCAGATACTCAGCCCAAGCATCATTGTTTACGCTCTCGAAGCATTGAAGAAGATATCGAAAATCGATTTCGTCGCCATCTTCATTTTCAATCTCCAGCATTCCCTTGTCCAAAAGATAAAGGGCCTCATAAAAAGTAAGCAAGAGATCCTTGTTTTCTCTGACGCCGTATCCTCTTGAAAAAAGTTCGTCCGCGTCTTGCCTTTTGCGAATCCTGACACCCTTATCAACCAGTAAACCTTTGACCTTAACCTCCGAACGACTAGGTGTTTTTTCTTCGCTCTTACTCATTAAACCTCAACCAACATAAAACTACAGTTCACTCTTTTTGTTTGGCTTTAAACTTATGGAAATCCTGCTTATATAAAATGCCGCTTTCGCAAACGATACCTGTCACGTATTTAAACGGGGTTATGTCGAAAGCTGGATTCAGTACATTCACTCCATCAGTGGCAATTCGTTGCGTACCTATGTGCGTGACTTCTTCTGGTTTTCTCTCCTCAATAACGACATCTGCTAATGTATGGGCTAAGTCAAAAGTAGATTTCGGAGCCGCTACATAGAATGGAATGCCATGCTCTTTGGCTAAGACAGCCACCGTAAACGTGCCAATCTTGTTAACAACAGCGTCTTGAACAATCCTATCAGCACCAACTACAACTTTGTTAACCAATCGTCTGAACATTACGTAGCCAACCATGTTGTCCGTAATCAAAGTAACCGGCACACCCATCTGCTTAAGCTCATACGTTGTCAACCGTGCTCCCTGCAACAAGGGGCGAGTCTCGGTAGCAACAACCCTGATTTTTTTTCCTTGTTCCCAAGCAGCTCTTATCACGCCTAAAGCAGTGCCGTACTCCACAGTCGCTAGGGCACCAGCGTTACAATGCGTCAAGACAACGTCTCCCTCTTTGATGAGTTCAGCTCCATACTTGCCAATCAAGCGATTTGTTGCGGCATCTTCGTCAGCGATTTTCTGCGCCTCCCTGACAACAAAAGTAGCCAAACCCTCAGTGTCTCCTGCAAAAGTCTTTGCCTTGTTCAAGATCCTGTCAATTGCCCAAAAAAGATTGACAGCCGTTGGTCGCGTCTTCCTTATGGTTTCCGCCGCTTTTTCTAATTCACTGGTGAGTTCCTCTTTGTTTTTCGCTTTCGAATTAACAGCCGTTAATGCCAACGCGAAAGCTGCAGCCGCTCCTAATAGAGGAGCACCTCTTATCTTCATTGTACAAATTGCATCAGCTATTTCTTCGCAACTTTTCAGTTCAAGAATGACAGTTTCATGTGGAAGTCTAGTCTGATCTATCGTTTTGACTGCCCCGTTACACCACTCTATTGTTCGCAAATCCTGAAACCTCTTAAAGCGTTTTATGCGGTTAGCTCGTGTATAAGATTTGTCAGAACGTGAAAAGGCTTATGGAAAACAAGAGCATGCGAGCAATTGCTGAGGATTTTGAACAAAGATACTCTGAACTTCTACGTATGAATCTTTCAAGTGGGAAAGGAACTACGCAGAAAGCAAGAACGACTTGAACGTTGGCCTAATATCTCGCACTTGCATCATAGGGTGCTTTTACATAAGTAATGACTTCTATTGGGCATTCGCCGGAAACCTTGAGGATTCTTTTCCATTCGTCTCCCACAGCTATAAGTGAGAAAACTCCCGAAATTTCAGCCTTCGTCTTTCGAACCAAATTGACTAGCGCCGCTTGGGTTTCTCCAGTCTTGATCATGTCATCCACAATTAAAACGCTGTCTCGCTTCTTGATCGCATCTCTAGGAACGTAAAGTGTCATGGTTACTCCTGAACCCTTAAGCACGAATGTTTCTTCCAGGAACGCTTTGACTCCAACTTCCTTGTTTCTCTTCGCTATCGTGAGGTTCACTCCTAAAGCATTTGCAACCATGGTTCCCAAGGGGATCCCGTCAACAGCTGCCGTGAAGACTTTGGTTACTCGTTTTCCAGCAAAGTTTGCAAGGGCATGATTGGCTGCCTGCTGAAGAATATTGAAATCGCCTATAATTTCTGTGTTGTCAAAGTATCCATCTTCCTCAAATTTTATTCTGCTGCGAAGTTCCGTTTCCAAACCAACCAGCTTCGTCAAAATCTTCCAAAGCTGCTTTGCTCTTGCAGTGTTAGGTAGAACATGTCCTTTCGCGTATCTACTCAGAACAGTCACGGGCAAGCCTGTTTTGGAGGCTAGTTCACGGTACGTGATGTTTCTCTTGTACTTCGCTGTTCTGAGGAGTTCAATAGTCATTAAGCGAAGTTTCAGATCATCTGCGTGTGTACTCATAACAATCCCTTGCACATCGATGAATCAAATATTAAACAGTTTACCATCTATTATTGCATTACTGATTTATAATTTCCGCTCGAAAACCGAACAGCCGACAGTTCCTTCCAGAGATTTGCGATGACAGATCCGCTTAGGTCAAAACTCCAGTCTAAATTGCTCACTCATCGTAATGATTTTTATGGTGTTTTCTACAAATGCGCCTGTGCGAGATCAAAGAACAAGATGAAGTCGTCAAGGAATTGGTGAGGGTTCTAAAGAAAGGTCACCCTATAATGGTAACTGGTCAGAACCGCTATGCAATGTCTGTTTCTTTGGTATCGGAAGATGTCGATTACGCTTACCACGTACTATCAAAGGAAAAACCATTCTTCATGCGCAACAGCTTGGATGTCTATACATTGTCTCTCGAAGAGTTCAGACAAATGTTGGAAAGAAACGGCGTAAGAATTGAGAAGATGGTTGGAAAACTGTTCACGACGCCGCTGTGCCTCGCCGGGCAGAAAATCTTTGCTCAGGACTGAGCCAGGGAATTTCTCGACAAAATAACTCAAATTGAACTGGAACTGACTAGTAGACCAGATTCGGTCTCTTTTGGTTCGCATTTCCAAGCCATAGGATTCAAGCAAAGATAGTCTGGGGAAATTGCGAACCTACAACATCCCTCAGGATGATCAACAAACGTATACCCTTCTTCCCTCAGAAGCTCGACTCTCTAATTTCACAATCTTTCATCAAAATCAGATTTTTCCAGAGTGCTTTCTATTTAGCTTTCACGTGTGTTGGTGGCGGGTCCGCTGGGATTTGAACCCAGGACTTTCGGCTCTCTTCGGCCTT
>CAYHEV010000119.1:0-3433 GCA_964355725.1 uncultured Candidatus Bathyarchaeia archaeon
GTGAAACGCTTCCACATTCTGGTTCAAGCACTGAGATTAAGCCCTCGTCTGTTCGGGTCTAAGCTGGTTATCACGAAAGGCCTGAAAAAGGGCTTTCACATACTATCGGGAATGGCTTATGGCAGGTACTGATATAAGCTCCTGCGTGGTAATTCCAACCTATGACCGAGCTCACATAACCGGCCATGCTATCCAGAGTGTACTCGACCAGACTTACCAAGACTTTGAGACATATGTGGAATGGAAATGCCTAGCAAGGCGTGTGAAAAACGAATAGATAAGATATCGCAATGACTTCGCCAGGCCGGAAGAAGACATTCCTATTGGGCACAGCTTCCTATTATGGAGCGACTGTGGTTTCTATAGTCGTAGGGCTGATATCTGTGCCTATTGGGTTAGATTATTTTGGTGTTGTTCGATACGGTATCTGGGCGGTTGTATCCTCGGTAATTGCCTATTTAGGTCTTTCAAATTTGGGTATTACCACGGCGGCACAAGTCCTAACGGCAAAGGCATCAGCACCATTTGAACAACGGACAGTCTTGCGGCGGTCGTTATTCCTACTACTTATTAGCAGTGCTGTTGCCTTAGGCGCGGTCTTAGGAACTGCTCATTTTTATCCGGGCTGGGTGGGTGTTTTGGGAAAGATTCCTGCTGATTTGCATGGAGAGGCTACTGAGGCAGCAATAGCAATTGCCATTTTGTTTCTTCTAAATCTCCCCCTCACTGTTTTCTCGGCTGGGTTCGTTGGGCGTCAAAAGGTTTACTGGGAACGGACTTATGCCTCCTTAACAACAATTGCTGGTTTAGTTGCCTTAATTTTGACGGTTTTTTTACTGAAAGGTAATTTGGTTACCCTTGCTCTATTTACTGGAGCGGCAAGACTTTTGGTTAGCATTGCATGCGCTTCGCATTTTTTGTTTGCGAATTCCGAACTCCGTCAAAAGTCCGATGAACCGATAAGTAAGGAATTTTCTACCAATTCTATTCTTGCCAGTGGAATCAGATTTTTTGTTATCGGCGTAGCAGGTATGGTTTTATTGTACACAGACAACCTGGTAATCAGTCACTTTCTTGGGGTCCAGATGGTAACCCCTTATGCAGTAACCTTTACCATATTTAACCTGGGGTTTTCAATATTCGCTGCCATTAATGGGGCGCTCTCGCCAATGTACAGCCAATCGGCAGGAAGGAATCAGTGGGAATGGGTACAAGAGACGTATAATCATACGGTTCACTTATTGCCAATTTTAGGTGGGTTACTATGGATAGGGGGAATAGCATTTGCCCGCGAGGTTATCACCCTTTGGGCGGGTCCGCAGGCGTACGGGGGGCTACTTGCCGTCATCGCACTAGGAGGCTACGGCTATACGGTCTCATTGGTGAGCTCGCACGTTACCGTACTTATTGCCTTGAATCGGACTAAAAGAATGGTCGTCTATAACTGGTTGGAGGCCGTGTCCAAATTAGGTATCTCGTTAGCACTTGTCAGAGTGCTTGGCATTGGTGGGGCAGCTGTTGGCACATTTCTGGGCGATTTGCTGACCGTGTTCTGGTTATTACCGCGGGATGTTGCCCGGCAAACGGCGGGGAAAGTCAACATGCATACCAGACCTATTATCAGCCACGCTATCGGTGTCATGTTCCCTTGCTTAGCGCTTGCCCTTCTCACATATCTCTTCGCACCTGTAGGATGGATGCGTGTGATGATAAACGTTTTCGTCGTCATTCTCTACCTTGCATTATCCTTGCGTATTATGTCCCCTGATACCCGCAGTTTAGTTAAGAATATACTTACTGAAGTGTATGTTCACATAAAAACTCAGAAGGTCAAAATATGAACAGATGCGGCACCAGCTCAAACGAAACAGCATCTGTGAAAGAGTTTGCATCGGCTGCCATATACGCATGAAAAAGGGGATCTATGTGAAGATCTGTCGGTCAAGGATACCCATAGCTATAAGCTATGTTTGTTTCTGAGAAAACTTTGAAAGGAGGCTGTGGTATAAAGATGAGGATTACAGGAGACAGTGTTAGAGCAATCTTTAACAAGCTGAGTCGCCTTTATAACGTTGACGATTTTAATTGGCGGAAATACCATGTAACGTATAACCGTCAGATAATGGATATTACCAATGAGTTTACGCTTGTATTATCTAAGGACGAATATCAAATAGTCGAAGGGAAAATCCTATTGAACTCCATGCTGTCGCCATTGCATCCAAATCACAAATTACTCTATGAGACAATCTATCGTTTGAATCCGAAGTCTGTTTTAGAAGTCGGCGTGGGAGGCGGAGACCATATTCATAATTTGCACCTTCTGCTTCCTGAAGCAAAGTTCTACGGTGTAGATATATCCCGGAATCAGATTGACCTGCTTCTTCACCGGCATCCTGAGCTAAAGAATATCTGCAAATTGGCAGTTGCTGATGTTACCAGGAAGGATGCATTGAACACCTTTGGAGAAGTCGATCTGGTCTATACGCAGGCTGTACTGATGCATGTCAGGCGAGGGAACAGACATATTTTGGCTCTAAAAAATATGTTTAATATATCAAATTATGTCGTTCTGATGGAACACTGGGCAAGACACAATTTCTTTGACGACATAACTAGAATATTCCAGGAACGTGACCTTCCCTGGCCTGAATTGAATATTTATAAAAACGATAGCGGAGAGCAAGTATTGATGATTCTCTCGAGGAAAGAGCTCAAGGAATTTAGTCCATTAAGAAGTAACGAGGAACTCCTAAAATATATCCAGAAAAAGGGAGATGTCGTTCTGAGAAAATAGGAGATTTGTATGAATCTGTCGTCCAAAGATGTAATGGTATTTCTTGACCCTTCTTCGCCGGAATATTATGATGACCGCCTCTTTCAGGACGACCCCCTGCTCAATAGAGATAATTGTCTGTCCCCATTTCACGCACTGAGGGATTCTCTTCTTGAGAAAAGTATTCAGGTTCATACCGCAGACTACCTGTTAGTTGGGCAACTAGGCGCAGAATGTAATATCTACTGCTCCTTTGGAATGCTGGCAAACTACAACCAACTGGCTGAAAGAGGGGATGTTATTATGGGCTCGTTCTATATTATGGAGCCCCCTGTTACTGGCCCGCAGCTATACCACGAGCTTAGCGGTCTGACGGAGCGGTTTAGTAAGGTATATGTTCACAATATAGAAGGGGTGGGATACGAAAGATATTCTAGCCAGCAATCAAATTTGCGGAAATTCTTCTGGCCCCAGGTTGAAAATGGTGTCATAGAGTCTCTTTGGAACAATAAAGACAGAGGCTTTCTCACCATGGTCAGCGCAAACAAAGCACCCCCCCCTTATTTGCAGGTGAGAAGAGGGCAGAATCCTATCGGTCTTAGAATTTTCCTCAACAAAAACCCTGGCTTGAAAGACAGCGAGCTTTATGCTGAGAGG
>CAYHEV010000120.1:0-3333 GCA_964355725.1 uncultured Candidatus Bathyarchaeia archaeon
GATACTCCACCGCCTTATCCTTCAGGCGAGTTTCACATGGGAACTGTGCTTAACTGGACCTATTTTGACATTCTTGCTCGATACAAGCGCATGAAAGGTCACAATGTTTATTTTCCGCAAGGGTGGGATTGCCATGGCTTGCCAGTTGAGGTGGAAGTTGAAAAACAACACAAAATCAAGAAAACTGACATTCCGCCAGATGAGTTCCGGAAGTTTTGCGAAGATCTCGTAGACAAGAACATAGCAGCTATGAAGAAGGATATGATTCATCTTGGATATTCGATGGATTGGTCGACTGAATACAAGACAATGAACCCTGACTATTGGAGACGCACCCAACTTTCATTCATTATTCTCTACAAGAAGGGATTCATCTATCGTGGAACGCATCCGGTTAACTGGTGTCCGAGATGTGAGACAGCTATAGCTGACGCTGAGGTTGAACATAGAACGAGAAGCGCTCAACTGTACCATATCAAGTTCAAGCTTGAAGACGGCGGTTTCTTGGAAATAGCCACAACGCGACCGGAATTGATTCCCGCATGCGTCACGGTTGCTGTACACCCAGACGACGAACGTTACAAGAAATATGTTGGAAAGAAGATTCATGTCCCAGCAACTGACAAAATGGTCGAAATCATAGCTGATGACATGGTAGATCCGAAATTCGGAACAGGCGTCATGATGATATGCACCTACGGAGACAAGGCAGACGTAAAGAGTGTTATGAAGCATAGTCTTCCAGCAATTATGGTCATTGATGAGAAGGGCATGATGACCAAGAAGGCTGGCAAATACGCAGGAATGCAATCTGAAGAAGCGAAGAAAGCAATAATCGCAGACCTGAAGAATGACGGAATGATGGAGAAAACTGAAAACATCAGCCAAGAAGTAAGCCTCTGCTGGCGATGCAAAACCCCTATAGAAATTCTTGAAAGAGAACAGTGGTTCATGAAAACCCGCATCCTCACCGACCAAGTGGAAAAAAACGCTTTGGAAATCAAGTGGTACCCCGATTACATGAAACACCGCTTAATTGATTGGGCGAAATCGCTAGAGTGGGATTGGGTAATATCCAGACAAAGAGTATTCGGAACGCCAATCCCCATATGGTACTGCAAGAAATGCAACGAAATAACCCTTGCAGAACCCGATTGGGTGCCCACAGATCCGCGCATCGAAAGCCCAAAACTGGCCAAATGTCCAAAATGTGGCTCAAAAGATTTCAGGCCGGAGAAAGATGTTTTGGACACGTGGATGGACTCGTCCATAACATGTGCAGTTCATGCCGGATGGCCTGACAAAGAGGATTGGCATAGGCTATTTCCTGCTGATGTTCATCCTTCTGGCGTAGACATCATTCGCACATGGGCGTATTACTTGATGGTCCGACATTTGGCTCTCTTCAACGAGAAACCGTACAAGAGCTGTTTAATCAATGGCATGGTTCTAGGCACAGATGGGCGCGAAATGCACAAGTCGCTGGGCAATTATGTGTCTTCGCAAGAAGTTCTGTCAAAATACGGAGCGGACGCGACGAGGCAGTGGGCTGCAGGCGGCGGCACCACTGGTTCGGATATACCTTTCAGATGGCCAGATGCTGAATATGGCTGGCGTTTCCTGATTAAGCTATGGAACGCTTCAAACTTCGTTGGCAATCTATTGAAGGATTATTCTCCGAAGAAAAATGAAGAGAGCGCTCTTCGACCTTTGGATGAGTGGATTCTGAGCAAAGTCGAAAACCTGACTGCTAGAGTGACTGATGCCTTAGAGAAGTGCCAATTTAACCTGGCCTTGGAAGAGACGCGGAACTTCGCGTGGCATGTTTTCTGCGACTGCTATATTGAAGCTGTGAAGGACAGACTCTACAAACCAGAGATCTACGGTGAAGACAAGCGGAAAGCAGCTCAGTACACTCTTCATAAGGTTCTGCATAGGCTTCTGCAGCTTCTGGCACCCATAACGCCGCACATAACCGAAGAAATCTACCAAACAATGTGCGACAAAGAACAAGGCTACAAAAGCATACATCTATCCATTTGGCCAGAACCAGATAAGAGATTTATTGATGAAGAAGCTGAAAGACAGGGAGATCTGATAATTGCTGTCATAACAGAAGTTCGAAGAGAGAAAGCTGAGAAGCATTTGCCATTGAATGCGCAAATCAAAAAGTTGACAATCTACGCTGGAGAAGAAGATGCAGCAGCAAAAATCATAGAGGGTAAGGAAGACATATCTGCCACGTGTAAGGTCGCAGACATTGAAGTCTTGCCTAGCAAGGGCGATGGCAGAGAGATTGAGCCCTACTCTGTTCGATTCGTTGCGACGTATTGACGCAGAACTTGTGGAAGCGATAAAGAGTGAGAAAAGTTGGAATATTGGGTTGCGGGGCAATAGGCACTCTAATCGCGGAAGCAGTTGAAAAAGGCATAGTTGAATGTGGAGGGCTAATTCTGTACGATTACAATCGAGAGAAAGCTGAAGAGTTAAAACGGTCGTTGAATGTTCCCGTGAAACTTGCTGAAAGCGTTGAGGAAATGATTGGACTTAGACCTCGGGTAATTGTGGAAGCAGCGTCACAGAAAGCTGCTAAGGAATTTGTTCCCAGAATCCTCAAGGAAAACATTGACTTAATAGTAATGAGTGTCGGTGCTCTTCTGGACCTTAACATAAAGAGCAACAGGATTCACATTCCGTCTGGAGCTATCGGTGGACTAGATGCTATTTCCATCGCTGCATTAGCAGGGATTGATGAGGTCACTCTGACGACAAGGAAAAGTCCCGAGACTTTAGACATGAAAAACTCTCGAGAAAAGTTGGTGTATGAAGGAAACGCTAGAGAGGCTGTCAGGCTTTTTCCAAGAGAGATGAATGTTGCGGCTACTCTGGCTTTGACGGTTGGCTCTGACAAAGTGAAAGTGAATGTGATTTCTGATCCGAAAGCGGATAGAAATGTGCACGAAATCAAGGTAAAGTGGAAACATGGCGACATGTTTTTGAGATTCGAAAATGATCCGCATCCTGCTAATCCGAAAACAAGTGCACTTGCAGCTTGGTCTGCAATAAAGTTGCTAAAAGAACTGCTGCTGGAAAAGCACGGTTAGTGTCAAGGTCTTATATCCGTTCCTATGTCTACCCAGATTTTCTCGCCTATCTTCTTGTAGCCAATCTTTTCATAAACTCTTATGGCTGGGTAATTGTCTGATCTGACGAACAAGGCGGCTGCTTCAGCGTTTTTCAGTGCTTCTTCTGTGATGGCGGATGTAGCTAATGTTGAGTGTCCCTTGCTTCTCTGGTCAGGATGTGTGTAGACTCCGCCTATCATCCAAATCT
>CAYHEV010000121.1:0-3311 GCA_964355725.1 uncultured Candidatus Bathyarchaeia archaeon
GGTAGCGATGGGGTGGCTGTAGCTCCCACCATTGCCAACCGTCGCGGTTGCGATTAGGATGGGGCCACCAAGGCACCTTAGTTCGCGGGAGGTGGGCCACGCGTAGTAGCCGACTGCCGTGTCTGCTTTTGCTAACCTTTGCCCTACTTGCTGCGACGGCCGTTGCCTTATGGACCACAGGGCAGCTAGGCAAAGCCGCCCACGCGAACCCCGAGGTGAGCGTTGACGATGACCCCGCCTGGGGACCTGCCAATGCGCCGGTTACCATCGTGGAGTTTAGCGACTACCAGTGCCCGTACTGTAAGCTATTCTATGACGAGACCCTGCCGCAGATACGGCAGACCTACGAGGGCCAGATCAGGTTTGTATACCGCGACTTTCCTCTGGCAACGATTCACCCGCACTCCCAGAAGGCGGCAGAGGCGTCCGAGTGTGCGGACGACCAGGGACGTTTCTGGAACTACCACGATCTGCTGTGGGCCAACCAAACGGCCCTAGATGTCGATAGCTTGAAAGCCTATGCAGCGCAGCTTGGTCTAGATGCGGCCACTTTCGACGACTGCTTGGACTCAGGCAAGAATGCCCAGGAGGTGCAGAACGACTATAGCGACGGAGTCAGCTACGGCGTAACTGGCACGCCCACCTTCTTCATCAACGACGTGGAGCTGAAAGGTGCCAACCCGTTCTCGGTGTTTCAACAGGTAATTGAGCCACTACTTGAGGCCACGCCGACGCCTACGCCTACACCCATGCCGATGCCACCCGCCCCAGGTCAGATGCACCACTGCCCGGAGGCAGGGAAATGGTCGATCGCCACTTGGAGCGGCGAAGACGCCATGCCTATCGCCGATGCCCTGGCGTTCTGTCCTGAACAAGTTGACGCTGCCTACAGCATCAACCCCGACACCCAGGCGTGGGCTCGCTACTTCCGGGGTCGGCCTGAGATCAGCAACCTTACGACACTTGACGACGCCCAGGGAGTCATCGCGCTAGGCGCCGGTGCGTCGGCGGCCTCGACTGCGGAAGACGAGACGCTCAGGGCGGCGGCCAAAGGGATGCTCGGCTGCCCACAGGCTGGCAAGTGGGCCATTTCCGTCTGGACTGGCGAGAGCGGGACACCCATCGACCAAGCTATGGCGAGCTGCGCAGAAGCCACGGTGGCGTCAGCCTACTGGATCGACCCGCACACTCAGATGTGGAAGCGGTACTTCGACGGGCGACCCGAGATCAGCAACTTGGCGACGCTGAGCAACATGCAGGCGGTGATCGCGCTGGGAGAGGAGGTGCCAGTTACCTCCGGCATCGAGGGGCAGGTGCTCCTCGGCCCCATGTGCCCAGTTGTCCAGGTCGGGACTCCCTGTCCTGACCAACCCTTCCAGGCCACCATCGTCTTCTGGAACGCGGAACGCACGAAGAGGATTCGCACCTTTACCACCGATGAACAGGGCCGCTTTCGCGTACCTCTGGCCCCCGGCGACTACTACGTCGACCCCCAGCCCGCCGAGCCGGACCATCCGTTTCCTGCCCCCATCCCCCAGACCGTCACGGTGCCCCCGGACCACTTCGCTCAGATCACTGTTCAGTACGATACCGGCATCCGCTAGTCTCGGCGCCACTATCAACCCTTGGTGTCAAATCTGCCCCTGGCCAACGTCATCCTGTGGTTCGTTGTGGCGACAAACAGTTGAGGGAAGCGATCCACGCGCTGATTGACAATCCGGAAGCGGTGGCTTCGAATCCCACCCGGCCCTGCAGGTGCCCCCCCCCAATACGAATCCGCCTCCTCGCGGCGGTCCTCTCTTCCCTGGCCTCCTAGACGCCCTCGAGCCGGTTGGCACCTGGGTAGGGACACAAAACAAAGGGCCACCCCCGTTCCCTTGAATCGTGCCCTTTCGGCCCCACGCAGCTGGGCTTCTGAGCCTCGGAGAGATGTGACGACGAAAGAAAACGCCAGATGTCCAGGGCTCGGGGATAGCTCGCATCCCGTAAGAGGCGGCCGCCAGTCACCTACTGAGGCGTGATGGACACGAACCAGTCATTGTCATTGTCGCCGCTCGTCGCCACACCCAGACGGAAATCGCCAGCACCCCCGTCACAGATCTTGCCGCCGCTCGTTGGGGCCCACAGCCTCTCGCTGGCGCAGGCGACCGAGCCGTCCTGCTGGCGGGAGACGGTTAGCTCGATCCAGCCCTCACCCATCACCATCCAACCCAGCTCGAAGCTGGCGGCGTCCAAGTGGAAGGTCAAGTCTTCGTCACCCTTCTGGAAGGCGACAGGCGTCGGCACGCCCGTTGGCGTCTGCGTTGGGGTGACCGCTGGTGTAAGCATAGGGGTGACCTCTAGCGTCAGCGTAGGGGTGGCCGTCGGTGACGGAGCTCCCCCGCTTCCCAGAGCGAGGACTCCCTGCAGGTGGTTCAATGTTTCCAGGTTGCTCACCTCCGGGCGGCCTGCAAACCAGCGTTCCCACTCCTGTGTCACTGAATCGAGGTAGTAGGCGGCGGCCACTGCCGTTTCACCGCAGGTCGCCAAAGCCTGGCCAGTATCCGTTCCATCAGGCCCGTCCCAGACCGCTATGGCCCACTTGCCCGTCTGAGGACAGTTGTGCATAGTATCCTGCTGCGCCTCAGAGGCACCTGCTCCAAACCCCCAAGTGAACATTACGAGCCCTAGGGCAAGTATTGCCCCAGATGTGACTATGATGACCATCAGTCGGCTGCTGAGCACGGCTCACCTCCGACGAATTAGACGCCTTTAGCGCCCCCATGCTACATGCAGGTGCCAGGGGTGGCGGGATGTACTCGCCTCGAGTGGCCCCATTCACCTGCCGGACGAAGCTCTTCGTATTCTCGCTGCTGACCTCAGCCGCCAGTTTCGCCGGGGATTTCTTGCTCCGTATCACTCGCTCGTTCCTGCGGCGTGAAGATGGCGATCGGATAGTAGACCACGCCGCTCCTCTACCACTCCCCCCAAGTAGAACGCTGATCAGACCGTAACGCGTGGCCAACGGCGCCGTCTCAGCTTATGGCTGAGTAGCTCCGAGGAGGGGAATGCTAACGAAACTGGCGAAACTTCTTTCGCTCTTTTCGCTGTTAGTGCTCGCCTGCCTGTTATCGGCGCAGGCTGATGATGCCCCTGTGGGGGCAACTTATAGCGCCTCAGAGAAGAAGGGCACATTATCCAATCAGGCAGAGGCAGAAAGCCAGCCAAAGTGCCAGATCATGAGGAGTGCCTAGTAAGCCTGTGAGTGGAGGCAGCCTGCCCGAAGCGGCGGCGAGAGCATGAACTTCTTTGGCATTGGCACACCTGAGATC
>CAYHEV010000122.1:0-3293 GCA_964355725.1 uncultured Candidatus Bathyarchaeia archaeon
AATTGTTGGTGGAGCGGAAACATATGTGCAGCAATTGACACATGAACTGAACCAGAAAGGCATCATTGCAGACATAATGACGATTAATATGGACTCGAAATGGAGTCCTAATGGAAAAAACGAAATCAAGAAAGAGGAAGGATTCAATGTTTACAGGATTTCAGCACACAACCCACGCCTCTTAAATATTCGGGGTCATTCTCCATACGGCGAGCTCTTCAACGCTCACGTGATTCCAAGCTTGACTTTCTCAAAGCAGTTCAAGATTTATGACGTTATACATTTTCATGATGACATCGATCTGAGTTTTCCATTCTTCTCACACTTGCTAGGGGCAAGAGGCAAGCCTAGGCTTTTGCACTGCCACTCCCTTCCCTACACTTACAGGGGCTACAAGGGTAACTGCCTTTCTGGGGCATTCCTAAGGAAGGTAGCAGATCTGTACATCGCGCTATCTAAGTACACTGTCAGACTCCTTCTTGATCTGGGATTGCCCAAAAACAAGGTGACCATCTTGCCAAATGCTGTAGATACAGTTGCATTTAGGCCAACTGGGAACAAAGTGGAGAACACAGTCCTGTACGCAGCGAGAATAACCCAGCAAAAAGGATTGGATGTGCTGCTCAAAGCTTTGTTCTATCTGGACGTTCAAACACACGTAATAGTAATCGGTCCTGTTGGGGACAAATCGTTCTTCAACAAGATTGAGTATTTGATGAAAAAGGTGATCAAAGAAACGTCACACACGGTGGCTTATCTGGGGTGCGTTGACAAGAGCACTCTGATAGATTGCCACCAAAAGGCATCGGTTTTTGTGTGCCCCTCTGTTACTGACCACTTCCCCATTTCGAATCTTGAGGCAATGGCTTGCGGTACACCTGTCGTAGGAACCAATGTGGGAGCTATCCCTGAAGTTGTCGAAAATGGGGTTAATGGAATCATGGTTCCCCCAAATGATTCAAAAGCTCTTGCCATCGCTCTGAGAGCACTCCTCGCAGATAAGAGGAAGAGAGAAGCTTATGGCAAGAATGCAAGGAGAATTGTTGAGGAGAGCTTTTCTTGGGAAGTCGTATTGGGGAGAATTACACGAACTTATGCAGACGTAGCACGATAGCCCCCATATTTGACCACGGTCAGATCTATGGTGGAAGAAGATGTTGAAGCATTTTGATTCAGTAGTTACAGGCGGAGCTGGATTCATTGGCAGCCATTTGGCTGAAAGACTATTAAAAGAAGGTTGCAGAGTCACAATACTGGACAATTTTTCAAATGGAAGCACGGAAAATATCAAGGCAATATCTGGAAACCCGTTTCTAAAGGTCGTGGAAGAAGATCTGAAGAAGCCCGCAAGACTATTCGACATCGTTAAAAACTGCGAAATTGTCTTTCATCTGGCTGCAAATCCCGAAGTTCGCGTTGGTGAAACGGATCCTGGAATTCATTTCGAAGAAAACATCAAAACAACTTTCAATCTCATTGAGGCCATGCGAAAAGCAAAAGCATTTGGAAAGATCGTCTTCGCTTCAACTTCAGCTATATATGGAGAAGCCTTGGAAATCCCCACTCCTGAGAATTATGGACCTCTGATTCCAATATCAACTTATGGTGCTTCCAAACTTGCGTGTGAAGCTCTAATCGCAAGCTATGGGCACACCTTCAGCGGAAGGGCACTTATACTGCGGTTGGCGAACATAGTAGGCTTGAGATCAACCCATGGCGTTGTAGTTGATTTCATAAAGAAGATCCAAGCAAATCCAAGAGAGCTTACGATTCTAGGCGATGGAACTCAACAAAAATCCTATATGTACGTCGATGACTGCATTGACGCAATGATACACCTGACCAAACTGATGATTGCAGGAGCATCAAAAACTGAGATCTTCAACGTAGGTTCTCGCGACAACATTACAGTAAAAGAGATTGCCAGAATCGTCGCGAAAGCGATGAAATGTCCCAGCATAGTTCTTCGTTCCACTGGTGGAGTCGACGGCGGAAGAGGATGGAAAGGAGACGTCAAGACCATGCAGTTGTCAACAGAGAAACTGCTACGAACAGGTTGGAAACCAATGTATTCAAGCAGAAAAGCGGTCGAATCAACAGTCAAAGCACTTGTTGAAAAGGATGATTCTGGCAAATAGGTCGCGTGCTCTTCTTGAACAAGATGCTTACGATGGAAGATCGACCGTTTGTGTCTATAATAATACTTAACTATGATGGAGAACGCTATTTGGATCGTTGCCTATCGTCTATTCTTAGAACTGAATATCCACGATTTGAAGTAATCCTTGTGGACAACGCCTCCACCGATGAGAGCTTGGAGAATGCCGAACACAAGTTTGGAAAGGATGAGAGGCTGACAATCATACGAAGCCGTACAAATCGGGGGTTTGGTCCTGCAAATAACGTTGGTTTCAGACACACAATAGGAGATTACGTAGTCTTCCTAAACAATGATACAACCGTAGATCCCGATTGGCTGACGGATCTAGTGAATGTAATGGAAACAGATAGTACCATAGGACTAGCCCAAAGTCTGATACTCAGTATGGATGGCCAGAGAATCCAAGCATCGGGCTGGCTAATCAGTGATTATATTGTGTCTTTAAATTCTGTTTTTGAAGGAAGTAAATTGGATGATATTAGATTCCCCGACGTGTTTGAGATATCTTTCGCACAGGGCACTTCAATGATGATCAGAAGAGACTTAGTAAAGAAGATAGGCTTGTTTGACCCGAGATATTTCTGGTTTTATGATGATACCTACCTTTCTTTCAAGACGTGGCTAGTTGGTAAACGAGTCGTAACTGTTTCAAAGTCCAGAGTATGTCACGCTGGAGGAGGAACCGCAGGATTCGATTCGCCATTCATACGACGGCATAACACAGTATGCTTCATATCCCTGATTTTTGATGTTTATTGGAGTTTAATAGAGTTAATCAAAGCACTATTCATTTTCAACTACCGCCTGATTATTGATTCATTGAAAGAAGTTCTGGAACGAAAGAAAACCATAAGATTTTGGGCAAGTGTTTATGCAGGCTGCTGGGTCATGAGGAATTTGAAGTACATATGGAAGAACCGACTCAGATATTTGAACATGGCAAAAGTATCTCAGGAAGTTCTCCTCTCGAAATTCATAAGAATACGAGTTCCAGCTTCTGTGTACCTAATTCCACCTCCTGCCAAACTTCTGCCAAAGTACCTAAATAGTGAAACCAAGAAATATCTGAAGACGTTAATGTTCACATGACCACTTTTGTGGTCTAGTCAAATCGAATGGAGCCAAAAATGGA
>CAYHEV010000123.1:0-2037 GCA_964355725.1 uncultured Candidatus Bathyarchaeia archaeon
CCGATCAAAGGGGTTGTATCCAATCTAAGGATTGTGGCTTCGCAAACGTAAAAGGAAAGTGAAGCCAGATGGAACTTAGTGCAGTAACAATGGACAAGGTAGAGGACTGGCTAGAGACAATACCGAGCAAGCATACACGGAAGAACTACGTCAATGGCATTAAGAAATTTGAAGCAAGGTACGGACACAGCATCACAACAGTAAGATTCCAAATTGTCGCCTACGACTATGCAGGAAACAACGCACCTCTCGACGGAACACAACCCTACTTCGTCTACCAAGTCGTCCCAGAGTTCTCATCATTCCTCATTTTAGCACTATTCATGATAGCAACATTACTGGCAATTATAGTCTGCAAGAAACGCCACCCATCAACTTAGCGTACGCCTCATCTGAGACTTCACTAGTCTTATGGGTTTCGCAGAAACCTTTTCTGACCGCGCGCGCTGTTTGATATCAACCTAGGATTTTCTGATTTTCGGTTGCCGAAAGCATTCATCTCCTAGCTTCCATGCTTCAGCACACCATCTTTGATCGTGTAAATGAAATCAGCGATGTCAACTATCTTTTCGTCATGAGTCGCAACTATCACCGTTGTCTTTTCTTTCCTATTTACGTCAAACAGCAAACCGATTATTTCTTTAGCAGTCTTTGAATCAAGCTCGCCCGTAGGCTCATCCGCTAGGATCATTTCAGGTTCATTGGCAAGCGCCCTAGCTGTGGCTACTCTCTGCATTTCACCCATACTGAGCTGCCCGGGTCTGTGACGAAGCCTATTGCCCAAACCCACAATTTCGAGAAGACTTAGCGCCCGTTCTTTCTGTGTCTTTTGCGGTTTCCCGGCCAGACTCATGGCTACCTCAACGTTCTCCAGAGCACTAAGCGTTGGCAGCAAATTGAAAGTCTGAAAAACAAACCCTAGGCGCAGACGTCGAATCTTCCTTCGGTCGCCACTCGATAAACGCGACGTGTCAGCGCCATCGAGGAATAGGTTTCCCGAAGTAGGATAATCGTTTAACCCGATGAGGTTCAATAACGTAGATTTTCCTGAGCCTGAAGGTCCAATTATAGCAATGAAACTTCGCTCATCAATTTCGAGATTTGCTTGATTGACAGCATGTATTTCTGATGTGCCTACGTGATACGACTTCGTCAAGTTCACTGTCTTGATTTTCATTAGTACTCTGCCCTCAGAACCTCAGCTATCCTCGTTCTCATCGCGTTCACTGCGGGAATTATTCCTCCAACACAGCAGACAGCGACTACGGCCGCGAATATCTGAAGCATGTAAATTGGAGGTACAATTTCAAAGATGCTCGGGAAGAACTGAGCAACGGGAATATTCGTATAAAGGCTAGCCAGAACTATCGTAGTCAACGAACCGAATGCTATGCCCATTATCCCGCCTAAGACGCCGACAAATATGGCTTCCAAAATAACGATGCGAAACACATAATTCAAGGGTGCACCCATGGCGTCCAGCGTCGCGAAGTCTCTTCGTCTCTCAGCAACACTCATGATCGTAACAGTCATGACAAGAATCAAACTAATCACGAAAACCACAGCTTGTATACCCAAATTCCAAGTTTCAACTTGCCCAAGCACCGGTTGAATAACGTCGTTTCTCTCACTTTCAGTCAAAGCATTAACGTAACTCAGTTCTTGCCTTATGCTTCGAGTCAGATTCTCCAGTGGGAAATCCGGCCGAGGTTTTACCGCAATTATGTTGACACTTTCCGGGTAGTCATAGACTGTTTGAGCCAGTTTGAGAGGCATTATGATGCAACGGGTCAGCAGTGCCACTCTTGTGTCTAGAACTCCCGAAACCAGCAATCTGTAGCTATTTACTCGTATTTCTGTACCCGCAGTCCAGTTGAATTGATCTGCAATTGAAGGGCCCACAACAACTTCAATGCCTGATTCATTCGCCGGGAAATGTCCGGAGCCTCCTCTGAGCGGTGTTGGGCCGAGTACCTGCTGCCAATTCTCAACCGGGATTCCCATGCTGAAATTGACCGGTATGGGTTGAATCGCTCC
>CAYHEV010000123.1:2137-3231 GCA_964355725.1 uncultured Candidatus Bathyarchaeia archaeon
ACTTTCCTTCGAAACAAATTTCTAAAACAGAAGGTCACGAGCCGCGTTGCGATTCCTCGAATGGTTAATCTAAAACAATGAAAAACATATAAGCATTCATTGATAATAAAGAGAATGTTCTATTAAGTCAAAATTCAAATCTGGAGTGGAAATAGTATGATTACCAACAAAACTTCAACCATACTGATCACATGTCTATTACTGATTTCAACCCTTGCAGTTATAACTCGATACAAACCGATTGCTGCACAATCACCTCAAGCTACACTTACCGGAAACATCTCAGATCGAGGCGTAGACACTAATGGTAACGGAAAATACGATTTTCTCGAAGTAACCGTGGAAATCAACGTCACTGAGCCCGGGGAATTCAGAATCGTAGCGTACGATCTCATGGATGAAGTTGGCGGCACGCTTTTTCTCTATACGGAAAACTCTAGCTACCTTAATATGGGACTCCAGTACCTTAGTCTCTCCTTCCTTGGAGCAGCAATTCAGGGGGCTACTTTTAATCCGAAAAACATTTCAGAAATATACCTCTACACGGAACCAACGTTTCCTCCTATATACTCAATACATGACGCAGCACTGTCCAGAGTCTACTATTGGATCGAATTCGAGGTATATGCATATTTCAGCGGGAACGTTTCAGACAGAGGAATCGACACGGATGGCGATCGCTTCCTTAACTATCTTGAAGTTGGAATTGAAATCAACGTCACAAAAGCAGGAAAGTATGAAATTTCTGTGGTAGGATTTTTGGAAGAAATTAATGGCAACTCAACCAGATACTACTACGATAATCAATGGGTAACGAACGATTTCACCATGGGCATCCAAACTGTTTATTTCAATTTTTCAGGTGTTAAAATCGCCTATGAACGCTTCAGTCCAACAAACATCAGCGATGTGTACTGCTATGATATCACACAGAACTACCAGCAGATAAGCCGCATTTACGGTGCTTCCCTTTCAACAAGGTACGACTACTCGCTTTTTGAGGCTCCCCAAGACGACATGCAAGTTAATTTTGATGTTTACCCAAACGGCACGTTGGGAGTAAACGGAATAATCAACTCCACAAACATATACCC
>CAYHEV010000124.1:0-3222 GCA_964355725.1 uncultured Candidatus Bathyarchaeia archaeon
GAAGCAGGGGAAGCAGCTTCTGCAGTCAAAGGATTGGAAGGATTTAAGCCTCCGGAAAAGCCTAAGACAAAAGAGATGCTGGCCACGGAGCTTTCGGATTTGCTTTACATGATCTTTGTCTTGGCAGAACATTATGGCATAGAATTGGAAGAAGCGTTTCTGCAGACAGTAAACGACTACTTGTTGAGATTCATTAAGTGAGAGAACCCAATTTCTCAAAACAGGAAAAATCAAAGAATGGCTTTGCTAGATGAAGCAATCTTGATTCTGATTCCCAAGGCAGATGTTCGAGATTGGGAAAAACTAGTCAAACACGACGGCACAATAAGAAAAAAAGAGAGCTACACTTTCTTGTATACCATGTCAGTCTCTCTTACGCGCTGCATGACCTTTAGACCTACGCTCTGTCCAGCCTCAGCCTTCGGAACATTTGCATGCTCAATCTGCATGGAATCAACAACTTGCTCAAAATCCGTGTTTGGACCCTTAATCACTATCGTGTCGCCGACCTTCAATGGTGCCGTAAGTTCAATAACGGCAACGCAGATTTTCGAGAAGAAATGAATAATCCGCCCAATTTCAACAACATTCTCTTCGGTCAAACCGTTCAGCTCCTACTGACAAGATAATAGCACATCCACATAAATAATTTATTGGACAACTGTTCCTTGCAGATAAGTTGGAAAGGCTCTAACAATTCTTACACGCAACTTCTTCCCAAACAAATCGTCAGAAGATTCTACGGCGATAGGTCTATAGGCAAAATTACGTCCAACCCAAGAACCTGAAACCTTGCCAACCTCGTCAACCAGAATCTCACCAGTCCAACCGATCCAACGTTGATTTCTTGAAATAGATACTTTTCTAGCTAACGCGGCTGCCAAACTGCTCCTACGCCTAATCTCCGATAGCGGCACAAGGTTCTCGTGCATTTCGGCCGACAACGTCCCAGGTCTCGAAAAATACTTTGAGACGTTCACTACATCAGGTTTTACTTCCTCAATCAGCCGCAAGGTCCCGTCAAAAGCTTCTTTGCTCTCGCCTGGAAACCCACATATGATATCTGTGGCTATTGTTATCTCCGAAAAGCTTGTTCTAAGCGCGCCTACTATTCTCTTGAAATCATCTACAGAATAAAATCGTCGCATAAGTTTCAGAACTTGATTATCGCCACTCTGCAATGGTAAATGGGCAAATTTGAGAATCTTTTCGCTCTTAAAGGCTTGAATCAAGTCTTCCAAAACATCCGATACAGTGTTTGGAGTCATCATACCTACACGAATCTTGAAATCGCCATCAATACTACACAAGGCATCAAGTAGTTTAGGAAGAGTCACTCCGATGTCTCTTCCATAACATCCAGTGTCCTGTGAAGTAAGCCAAAACTCTCTCGAACCTCTTGCCAGATCATTCTTCACTCTCTCGATAATCTCTTGAAGACCGTAACTTCTCAAACGACCTCTCGCAAGAGCCACACAGCAATAGGCGCATGATCCCAAGCATCCGTAATTTATGGGAACAATGCTTATCACAGGGTTCAGCCGTAATCTGGGAAGACCTAGACTGGGCTTCGCTTCTGCAGCCCCTTCAAGAGCAACGACTTTTTCCCCGTTCGACACACGTTCTAAAACTCTGACAATCTTGTCACCCGCAGCTGGTCCTACTACTCCATTGAAATGGACTTCAGCGCGTAGCCTTTCAAAGTTGATCAGAGGCAAACATCCTGCCACAATAAGCTTCTTAGTTTTCGGAACGCGCTTTGCGATTTCGATAGTACGATTCTCTGTCGGTCCTTTAACAGCACAAGTATTGTAAATAACTAGATCTGCGGTTGAAACAGAGTTCACCATGTCGTATCCAGCTTCCGCTAAGCAGCCGGCCAAGACCTCACCGTCTGCCAGATTTGAAGAACAGCCGAAACTCTTGACGAAAACCCGCATATTTCTCCATCGTGATACATTAAATGCTTCAACAAGAAATAAAAACATAGGGGTTGCTGCTAGTAGGAATTTACAGAAACGTGAACCGATCTAGTGCAAAGCTTAAATACGTAAGAACTGACATGTTTGAAGCATATTTGCAGCATGTTATATAGAAGTATAACCAAAATCATGATTCTTTGTAGCTTACTTGGAGGGAGATGTGTAAATGAAGTTAATTACTCTGTACTTGCCTGAGACGTACATTAAGGCATTGGATCAACTCGTGGGTGAAAGGTTCTATCCCAATAGAGCTGAAGCAATTCGTGTAGCTATTCGCGATCTAATCAGCGCTGAAGTCTGGCGGAGGAACAACGTTGATGACTAGAGTGCGTCTGACTAAACATTCGTTTAAGTACACATGGCATGCTAACCTCAGCGAGAGTGTTCATCAACAAGACCATTATCGTACTATTGTCATAGGCGTTGGTGAAGCAGGCAGCAACACCGTAGTCCAGCTTACAGAAATGAACTTGACAGGAGTAAAATGCATAGTAGTAGACACTGGAGATGGGAAATCAGGTAGAACAGTGACTAAAGAATCAATGAAGTATGTTGAAGACTCACTTTCCAATGCAGATATAGTCTTCATAACGTCTAGTTTGGATAATAGGAAAGAAAGCAGAATAACTTTGATCATAGCAGAAATGGCAAGGCGAAAAGGATTAGTAGTCATAGGTGTCTTAGCCACGCCCTTCCGCAGTCAGAGGAGTGAAAATGGAAACTTCGCCTTCTTAGCTGAAATGCGAAGACAATGTGACACGGTACTTGTAATAGACATTGACAAACTTGCAACTCTTGTACCGCATTTGTCGAAGAGCGAAGCTTTCAGAGTTGTAGATCAAGTTCTCGCAAACACGCTTAAAGGGATAGTTGAAACAATCTCTGGACCAAACTTGATTAGTCTTGAATTCCCAGACTTCAAGACCATCGTTAGGCAAGGTGGAGTTGCCGCGGTCGGAATAGGTGAATCAGATGCGCCCAATCGAGCAGAGGATGCCGTGCGTAACGCCCTAAGTAGTCCATTGTTAGGCGTAGACTGCACAGGTGCAACAGGAGCCCTAGTCAATGTCACAGGAGATAGTCAGATGACAATTGAAGAGGCAAACCGTGTTGGAGAAATCATCACGGAGAAGATGGGAGCCAATACTCTGGTAATATGGAGCGCCAGAGTGAACCCCCAACAACAAGGCAAACTGAAAGTCACTCTTGTCATGACAGGCATTAATCCACCAAATAGCTT
>CAYHEV010000125.1:0-3179 GCA_964355725.1 uncultured Candidatus Bathyarchaeia archaeon
CGGCAAGATCGCGTCCATGAAAAAAGGCGGTCATGCTAAAGGCGGGCTCACAATCGCAATTGTGGCGCCCATGAAGAAGAGCGTAGGTCGCGGTCGCTAATGCAAATTAGCGCCTTGATAACTCTGATCAAGCAGAGGCAGCGAGAGATCGCTGACTCCATGGCTAATGGACATTGCGCAAGCTTTGAAACTTACCAGCGCTTGGCAGGGACACACGCAGGTTTGCAAGAAACCTTGAACATTATCAACAACTTTTTAGAAGAGGAAAGAAGAGATGACTCGTGACATCGAACAAACGCTTGAACAAGCGTTTCCCGAGATCGACCCGCTTATGGCGCCGTATGGTGCTCGTGTTCTCGTACAATTGAGAGCAGTGAAAGACAAGGTCACAAGCAGTGGGATCTATATCCCTGAAGAAACCAAGGAAACCGAGAAGTGGAACACCATGATCGGCAAAGTCCTTGCAGTAGGCCCTATTGCGTTCAAAAAGCGCGACACCATGGAGCCTTGGCCTGAGGGCGTATGGTGCAAAGTTGGTGACTACGTTCGCGTCCCTAAATGGGGCGGCGATCGTTGGGAGATTGACTTTGAAGACAACGGCATAAAAGGCAAAGCACTGTTCACTTTCTTCAATGACCATGAAATCATTGGCATGGTGACAGGCGATCCACGCGACATTAAAGCGTTTCTCTAAGTTTTGAAAGGAAAACTTGATGAGCCCTACCGATAAATTAGAAATGCAGGTGGCAGAAGACACTGATGGCAGTGCGACAGTCATTTTGCCACAGGAAATTGAAGCGCCTGAGGCAACTACTGCACCAGCGATGCACTCAGAGTCACAGAATGTCGACGATGAGGGTAGTCCACCACAACAAAATGACGGATTGGACAACGATCCGGACCGAGAGGCCATTCGAGCCGCTCGCCGTGAGGAAAGACGCCTCAAAAAGCAGATTCACCGTGAAAAAGCACGCGAATCGAGCCATCTGGTCAGCGCATTGAAGCAACAGAACCACGCGTTGGCTGAACGCCTTGCAGTTTTGGAGCAAAAAACGTCTGGCGCCGAGCTTGCACGCATCGACAAGGCCATCGAAGACTCCGGTGTTGAGGTCGAGTACGCCAAGATGAAAATGCAGAATGCTGTACGCGATCGAGATGGCGAAGGCGTTACCAAAGCGCAAGAGCGCTGGTTTGAAGCACAGCGCAAGATGGAATCGCTGCAGAATATTAAGCAGCGTGCCACACAAGTGATGTCGCAGCCTCGTCAAAACGCAAGTATCCCCGACCCAATGGTGCAAAGGATGGCCTCTGAGTGGATGGAAGAGAATACATGGTATGACCCACAAGGTCAGAACGAAGAGTCTCAGATTGCACAAGTGATTGACAAGCGCCTCACCAATGAGGGCTACGACCCATCATCGCAAGACTATTGGGACGAACTTACCGACAGAATGAAAAAATATATCCCTGCGTCCAAAAACAGTGGATATAATGACACACATATCAGAAATCAAAGGCCCAAATCTGTTATGACAAGTTCTGGTCGCGAGACAACCGCAACGACTAAATCTAACGAGTTTAGACTTAGTCCACAGCGTGTTACCGCCATGAAAGAAGCTGGATTGTGGGACAATCCGACTGCTCGTCAAAATGCCATTCGCAAATACGCCGAATGGGACCGCACTAACAAACAACAGAGGACCGCATGATGGACGATCGACTCAAACGCAATACCCGTACAGGCCGTGAAACACGTGCGCAAGATGACTTGCAACGTCGTGGGCCCGAGGAACAATTCGTATCTTCTGAGGAACGCCGTAGGGCGTTCCGTTCGGAGTGGCTTCAAGAAGCTCTTCCGACCCCGCCTGAGATTCCGGGCTTTCATTTGTGCTGGCTCTCCTCTACCAATCAGTACGACCCTATCCACAAACGCACTCGCTTGGGCTACACCCCTGTGAAAGCCGAAGAATTACCCGGCTTTGATACATACAAGGTGAAAGCCGGTGAGCAAGAAGGTTTTGTTGCTTGCAACGAAATGTTGCTTTTCAAACTTCCGATGGATGTCTATCAGGACTTAATGGCAGAAATGCATCATTACGCCCCGTTGGACGAGCAAGAGAAGATTGCGATTCAGCAAGACCAATTGCTAGGCGCTAAGGATAGCCACGGTAAGCCGTTGGTGATGATTGAGGGTGACGGCATGAAGTTTGACCAAACCGCAAGAGTACCCGTTTTTGGGTAATTTCAACTAAAGGAGTAAGACTATGTCTGCTACGTCAGCTCCATTCGGTTTGCGCCCTGCTTTCTTTCCAACTGGTTTGGAACGTGCTCAGGCGCTCGCGAATGGTATCACTTCGGGCTACGCCTCGAATATTCTCAAAGGACAACCTGTTGTCTACGGCACTACTGCGAATAGCGGTACGCTAGGGACAATCATTCCTGCAACTACTTCTGGTACGGTTACCGGCGCCTTTGCAGGCGTTGAGTTTACTGACTCCACAGGTCGTCGCCGGGTGTCCAACTACTGGCCTGCGAATACCACGGGTACTGCAATTGTTGCGTATTTCTACAATGATCAACAGATCATCTATGAGATCCAAGCTAGCGGTTCCATGGCGCAAACTACGCTGGGTAATGAGTTCAATATGAACAACGTCACTGCTGGTTCTACCACCACTGGCTTGTCGCAATGTACTCTAAACGCCTCTAGTGCAGCAGGTAGCGGCAATCAAGCGCAACTTCGTGTTGTTGACTTGGCCCCGTATCCTGATAATGACTGGGGTGATGCATACACCATTGTGCGCGTCCAGATTGTTCAAACCCAGTGGTTCGGTCTCTTTACCGCAACCGCATAATAAGGAGGTACAATAAATGGCCGCCCCAATGAGAAGTACGGACTTCCGCTCGATAGTTGAGCCTATCCTCAACGAAGCATTCGACGGAGTTTACGACCAACGCGCCGATGAGTGGTCCACGGTTTTCCGTGAACAAACCGGCATCCCACGCAACTACCACGAAGAGCCCGTTCTGTACGGTTTTGGCGCAGCACCTCAGTTGCCTGATGGTTCGCCTGTGTCTTACCAACAAGGTGGTGTTCTCTTCCTGCAGCGCTATGTTTACCAAGTCTACGGTCTGGCTTTTGCCCTGACCAATGTCCTGGTTGAAGATGGCGACCACAT
>CAYHEV010000126.1:0-3175 GCA_964355725.1 uncultured Candidatus Bathyarchaeia archaeon
TCCCAGCTCGACACACTTATCCTCAGCCCGGGGAATACACGCTGACTGTCCAGGTCTTCGATGATCGTGGCACAAGGATCGCTGGACACAGTGGGCCCATCAACGTAGCCGACTGAGTGCTCCAAGAACCGGGTGACGAGTGACAGCCCGGCTGTCCCACACCAAGCGAGCGCCTGACCTGCTCCCCCGTCCGCCTAGCCTACTGGGAAAACGCGGATGGCTGACTCGCCGTCGACCGGACATCGGTATTCGCAGATGCCGCAGCCGATGCATAGATCCTCTTTGACGGTCGGATGGAACACAGAAGTCGTTCCACCGTGGCCGTCGTCTACCCTTTGCTCATCTACCCGAATCGCTTTCTCGGGCACGGGACACATCTCTTCGCATACTATGCAGTTGCGGCCTTCCGCCCAGGGTATGCAGCGCTCCTGGTCAATACGGGCTACTCCGATTACCGTGCGCCGTTTCTCCTCCAGCGTCAATTTGCTGATCGCTCCGGTGGGGCAGACCTGGCCACAGGACTTGCACGAGTAGTCGCAGTAGCCCAGGCGCGGTACCAGCATCGGTGTCCACAGTCCTTCCAATTCAGCAAGCGAATAGCTCGGTTGTATTGCATCGGTGGGGCAGACGTTGACACACTGCCCACAGCGAGTGCACTTGCTCAGCAAGTCCTCCTCGCTGGCGCCCGGCGGCCTGACAAGTTTTGGCTCTCGCTTGTTCACTAAAGGAAAAGCCCACAAGAGGGCAGCGCCGACCACCGCTACCCCTAGTGAGCCCAGGAATTGCCGCCGTGATGGATCTTGAGGCGGCTGTGCAACCAGGCCCCACTGCCCGCGGAAAGAGATAGCTCCTCGGGGACAGATCTCCAGGCAATCAAGGCAAGTAGTGCATTCGGCAGCACTGGCAGCGAACTTCTGATCAGGGTCAATAGCACCTGTCGGGCAAGTTGAGGCACATAGCTGGCAGGGCTTGCACTTCTCCTCGTCCACTTTGTGGCGAATCTGAGCAACGTTGGCCACCAGTCCCAAGAAGCCCCCCAATGGGCAAAGGTAGCGGCACCAGAAGCGCGGTCGGATGGCGTTAAGAGCCAAGATGACAACGAACGGTAGGACGATCAGCAAGCTAGGTAGGAAGAAGTTCTGCTCGGCTAACGGCGAGCCCTGTATGTGGGCATCGAACCACTCCACTGTGGGCTGAAGTGCCTCGATGTCGGATGACCACTCCTGCAGAGCCGCAATCCTGGAGCTCAACCCGGGCAGAAGTACGCTGCCTACGGTTTGGAACACGAGTGCAATCGGGTCCAGGATGAGCAGAGTCAGACTGCCCAGCGCAGCGGCGAGCAGGACAGTGAAGAGCAAGAAGTACTTGACCTGACGCCAGTAGGAGGCAATATCAGACCTGCTGCGGCGAGGACGGCGCGCCGGCATCCAACCTACGAGTGTGCCCAGCGGGCAAACCCAGCCGCACCAGGCACGCCCTACAGCCAGTGTTAGCAACAAGGTAGCGCCACCCAGTGCCATGGGCGCGATCCAGCTCCGGCCCGCGAGCATCGCTGAAATTCCCGCCAACGGGTCGAGTCGCAAGAAGAGGTCATGGGGCAGGAAGGTGGTGCCTCCCCGCGCTGTTCCCAGGAGCAGATACAGAAAGAGCAGCAGCGCCAATACCTGCACTGCCTGGCGCAGTCGGCGCCACCCGTTGGACCTTTTCAGCGCTTCGTCCGGTTTCGCACCCATGTTGGCTACCGTGGTAGCGCCCGCTTACACACTGATCTCTTCCACCTGGACACTGCTCAGGTCCATTGTTCCCAACCCCATCTCCGCACCAGCGACCACGGCTGGGACATCAGCACCAGTTAGGCCAAAGAGGGTGGCTGCGTACGCGTCCGCGGCTACGATGTCCTGGCTGGCGATGATAGTATTCGCCAGTTTCACATCATCCAGGCTGCCACCTGTAGGGCCGTGGTCCATCAGGATGCGGACGGCATCGACAACCGTCAAGGTGGGGCGCACGAGGCTGCTGAGGTCGGCGAGGCGCTGTCCTAGGTTGGAATGGAACTCGCCGCGATTCAAGATAACACCCATAAGGTTCTTCATGCCCAGCGTCAGCCGACCAAGCGTGTGGTGTTTGGCGATTGGCACATTGATAAGTACATCAGCGTCCAAGACATCTCTGTAGACCGGCCAACTGGTGATATCCCATCCTCCCGGTATGGCCGTCTCTTCAAACTTGCCGCTGCTCATCGCCTCCATCTGGCCACCTGCGGCGACCACTGCGGCTGCGATACCACTGCGAGCGTATTCTTCTTCGCATCTTCCGCTGACAGGCAGCTCCATCACTCGCACCCGCCCAGCCCCTGCGCCTACGCAGAGCGCCGTCAGTGTGCCAACGACCTCGGGATTGGTAAAGGTCGCGTATTCGAAAGAGTAATCAGTGAAGGAGATATTGGGCTTGATGATGACGTCGTCCCCAGACTTGACGAAGCGCTCAATGCCACCCAGCACCTTGAGAGCTGCTTGCACCATGGCAGTCGGACTTTTGCCTCGAGCCACAGCCAAGTAGGGGACTTGCGGGGTGGGACTAGGCGTAGCAGGCGGTGGCGGGGGGGTAGGCGTGGCGGCAGGACTAGGCGTAGCAGGCGGTGGCGGTGTAGGGGTAGGCGTGGCGGCAGGACTGGACATACCAGGCGGTGGCGCTGTAGGGGTAGGCGTGGCGGCAGGACTGGACATACCAGGCGGTGACGCTGTAGGGGTAGGCGTGGCGGCAGGACTGGACATACCAGGCGGTGACGCTGTAGGGGTAGGCGTGGCGGCAGGACTGGACATACCAGGCGGTGGGGCTGTAGGGGCAAGTGTGGCGGCAGGACTAGACGTAGCAGGCCGTGGAACTGTAGACGTCGGCGCGGGCGTAGGCACAGCTGTTTCCTCTCGACCGCAGGCAATCAAGGAATACAGCGTTCCCGCAGTTGCCGCGGTGAAGCCAAGGGCCACCATCTGTCGAATGAACTCGCGCCGGGTCAGTGCCATTTCCTTGCTACCCCCTTTGGATTCCTCGGTGTGAGCAGGCAACGATGATAATGCTTAGCACGATCACAAAATCGCCACTTCGCAAGGACTCTTCGCAGCATGCCGCCTCCTGCTTCCTGACTTTCCATTTTATTATATTGAGCCGGCCGAAA
>CAYHEV010000127.1:0-3155 GCA_964355725.1 uncultured Candidatus Bathyarchaeia archaeon
TTTGCCTCCTGAAAGGATTTGCGTAGAGCTTTGATGATCGCTGCATGCTAGCATACAAAAGCGCGGAAGTCGAGTGATTTCTGTAGTATGGCTACGTCCCGCACATCTGCCGGGTTCTTTACCAATCTGACACGGCCCTCGTCGGGAAGCCTATGATGGCCCAACGGTTTGGGTGCAATATCACCAGATATGCGCAACCAATCATAGGATTCGCCCCCTCTTGTCGTTTCTTTCATGTCAAAGAAGCAATTACTGCTCCACATTTCAAGAAGGGGGTATGCCCTTTGGATTGGGCTATGGCGTAGGTCTTTCTTGCTGCAGGGTAGCTCTAGTCCTCTAGGAGTCTTCCATTTCGTGCGAAAGGTGCATATAATGATAATGATAGAGTGAGGATGAAGAGGCTAATCCTTACTGATAAGGAGTTAAAGGAGAAATAACGTGAATTGGTATATTAAGGTGCTGAATAACTATGCGGTGTTTAGCGGACGTGCAAGGCGCAAAGAATACTGGATGTTCTTTCTTTTCAATTTCATCTTCGGTCTTGTGGCCTCTCTCATTGACTTGAGCATCGGACTACTAACCTTTACAGTATTTGGTGTTGGCCTATTAACTATTTTATATGGTCTCGCGGTCCTGGTTCCCGGGCTAGCCGTAGCGGTTCGACGGCTCCATGATGTTGGGAAGAGCGGTTGGTATTATTTGATAGTACTGATCCCAATTGCGGGCGCAATCTGGTTTCTGGTTCTTACTTGTACGGACAGCCAGGCTGGAGATAATAAATACGGTCCAAATCCGAAAGAAGAGAAAGAGAGTGGCAACAACGAAGAAAAAGAGAGTGACAACTCTGTAGCTGACCGCAACAAGGCTATCGAACTAGCCCCAGACAGTGCAGATGCCTACTACAATCGGGGTGATGCCTATGATCAGATGGGGGAATATGGCAAAGCCATAGCTGACTACAATAAGGCTATTGAACTCGACCCCCATCATGCCTCTGCCTACTACAACCGAGGTTGCGCCTACGGTGAGATAGGCGCCTATGATAAAGCCGTAGCTGACTACGACAAAGCCATCGAGTTGAACCCCAACGATTCCTTGGCTTACTATAACCGGGGTCTTGCCCACAGTAAGAGAGGTGAAGCGTCTAAAGCGGTGAGTGACCTAGTGAAATGCATTGAACTATCGACTGACGCTGAACTTTCCAGGGATGCACAACAAGCACTGCATGAAGCAAAGAAGTCTCCTTGAGAAGATTCGCTGTGAGCAACTTACAAACTGTGAGACTGTCCCCAAAATCCAAATAGGTCAGAGACAGGTATCTGAATATCAGGAAGGGGGTAGGCCCTTCGGATTGGGCTATGGCACTCGCTCTAACTGTTGTTTGTGTCCCAGTAAAGCCTCAAGCTATCCTCGAACTTCATCTCAGTGCATCCTTGAGGCGTATTGACTGTTATTTGTGATTCTCATATGATGTATGAAAAGGATAGGAGGTATCTAAATGAGAACTTGGTTGATAATTCTCTCTGTTGTAGTTGTGCTGCTTGCCACTGGTGTAGGTGTTGGCTTTTGGATGTTGACGGACGCCACGGCTGAGCCGACGGACATTGGGGCCGAGCTAACGGACATCAAAGCTGAGTTGACTGAAATACAACAAAACCTCGACGATAATTTTGGCGACCAACCGGAAGAAACCCCTTTGCCCTGGCTTCAACCTGAGGGAAAATATCCGTGGTGTCAGGGAATTGAAGAAAGTATCTCGAACCTGGAACAAAGAATTGAGGACTTGGAACAGCCGGTAGGGCAAGCGGGAAGTATCTCGGACATAGAGCTAAGAGTCGAGGAGCTGGAGTGGGCTGTCAGGGACTTACAGTGGGCTGTTAGGGACCTGGAAGACGCTGTGCAGGCCCTACAATGGGAAGTACTGCCGTAACTTTGAGTCGGACTACAATGACAGGTATCTGAACATCAAGAAGGGGGTATGCCTTTGGATTGGGCGATGGAGCTATCTCTGATCGGCGTTTATATCACAACAAGGTCTCAATCTATCTTCAAACTTCGTCTCAGTCAATTTCCGGGGCATATTGACAGCTCTTCTTTGTTCTCGTATGATGTATCGAAGAGACAGGAGGTGAGGCTATGGAAAGTAAGGTAACCTACGCATTACTAATCATTATTGCCATAGGTGCTGTCGCGTGGGGCTTAGTTAGCTTCAACAACTCGGCACAAGCCCGGTCAGAGTTAGAGGTGCTCCGTATAGAGAAAGGAGCTGTGGAGTGGGACCTAGCCCAGACGGAGGCAGAATTAACCACAGCCCAGCAAGAACTGACCTCTGCCGAACTAACTGTTAGCTCCCTTGAGTCGGAGCTGGATCTGTATAAAGATACGTATGGGTCGGTGGTCTCCTCCGGTGTCAAACCGCCATATGTAGGTGCCGATATTGTCAACTATGCGACGGCAAGTAATCCGACATGGGAGGAGCTATCAGTCTTTCTGCGAAATGACAGAACCGACCAGAAGGCCTATGTGCCTTATGTCTATATGTGTGGTGGTTTTGCTAGGGACGTCCATAACAACGGAGAACGGGCTGGAATTCGCGCTGCCTACGTAGACGTGGAACTGCCAGATGGGCACCACGCATTAAACGCTTTCAAAACAACAGACAGAGGTCTGGTGTTCATAGATTGTACTGGTCTTGAAGCATCGGACCCTGGTCCATCCAATTGTGACAAGACGGTAGATGTTAGGTTGGGAAAACGTTATGTACCCAAGAGCCTGTTCCCAGAGTCTGGGTGGAGCGTAAGCTGGCAAAGCATGGGGGTTGTACACGATGTGGAAATATACTGGTGATCTATTGAAGCCGCGAAGGCGACTACTCTGCTCGACTCTTTCTGGAAGCAGACGTTGTGATGTTTTGTTGTCCTTGTGACGAGTCCCCAAATCCCTCGCCACAAGTTGCTCGATTCCCCGATAGGGCCTCAAAGCATCGCTCAGAATCCGAATAGGTCAGAGACAGGTATCTGAGTATCAAGAAGGGGGTACGCCCTTTGGGTTGGGCGATGGTACTGACTCTGACACCGGCCACAGGTTCGGGTCAAAGCCAGAAGTTTGTCGATAATCGGAATGAAACGGGGGTTACCTCAGTTATCCTGCACGAA
>CAYHEV010000128.1:0-3097 GCA_964355725.1 uncultured Candidatus Bathyarchaeia archaeon
CTACCTCCAGCCCAAGTGCGGCGAGCGCCGCATGGGCTACTGCGACGAGACCTACGAGGACTGGCAGAAGTGCCCCATCGGCCGGAAGCGCCCCCACAAGCGCGACCTCTTCGCCCTGTACGACTCTTACCGCAAGGGAGAGCTGGCGCCCCTCGGCGACGACGACTACCGCGTCATCGAAGGGCAGCCGGAGGTCGGCGAGCGCGAAGAGAGCTACTGAGAGCGGAATATTCTTATGCTTGACAAGCGGCGGAGGGGTGGTATACTCGCGACGCCCGTGCTTCATGTCTGGGATGCGCCGCCACCGGATCGACCAAGTGGCGAGAATGAGAGCGCCAGCCGCAATGGGCGCAGCAGCAGAAATCGTTAAGTGGTCCAGCAACCGGCCTCTCTGGCAACGCGATGCCCTTCGGCGAATAGTCGTCAAGAGCGGTCTGGACGAGTCAGACCTGCATGAACTCGCCCTCATCGCAAAGGACCAAGTTGGCCTAGTCGACCCGACCGCGCCAGCGCCAAAAGCAGTCCCCCTTGCGGCAAGTCACCTGCCCGCCTGTACCACAGCAGAGGCTGTCTCTCTCGAAGCGATAACAGACGTCGAGAATGTCAACGCACTTGCGCATGGCCAAAAGCTCTCGTTCCGGAGACAGGGGTTAACGATAATCTACGGCGACAACGCGACAGGCAAATCCGGCTACGTTCGGATCCTAAAGAAGGTGTGCCGTGCGAGAGCAGCAGAGATGCCGATCTTACCGAATGTCTTTGAGGCTCAAACGGCTGATCCGGCCCGCGCAACTGTGGAGTTCGTGGTTGGAACTGCGCCGATCAAGCTTCCTTGGCAGGAGGGCAGCGCTTCTCCTGACGACTTGAGCGTCGTCAGTGTGTTCGATTCTCCGAGCGCAGCCGTCTACGTGAACAACGAGAATGACGTCGCGTATCTCCCTTTCGGTCTTGACTTGCTTCATAAGCTGGCTGAAGGCTGTGATCGGATTGCGGTCAAGCTGGAGCGAGAACAGGCGGCGGACGCCTCAAAGCTAGACTCTCTACCGCAGGACCTCACTGTGACCCCCTCCGGGCAATGGCTCAGCTCGATATCCCAGAGTACCCAGGCTTCCGAGATAGCTGATCATGCGAGTCTCTCGCTTCAAGACGCGAAAGAGAGAAAGCGGCTGCGCCAAGTTCTGGCTGAACAGAGGCCAGAGCAGCGGGCGGCCGAACTTGAGGCGAAGGCGGCGCGCTATGGCAAGCTGCGGGCCCGCCTATCGGCGGTCGCCGACGTCGTCTCTGGCAGACGTATTGAGGCGTTCGAGGAGGCCCACCGCCAGCTGCGCGGGGCCGAGAGCGCATCCGCCCTGGCGACTGCACAGCGCTTTGGCAACCTCCCAATTCCTATCGGCAGTGGCGCATGGGAGCGCCTATGGCAAGCAGCGGAGGAATTCAAGCGAGAAATACACGCTAGCCATGCAGGGTTGACCATAGAGAGCCCCCAAAGGTGTCCTCTTTGCCAGCAAGTCCTCGATGAGGATGCTCAAGGTAGATTCGAGGCGTTTGCCGACTACTTCCTCACCAAGTCCCGGTCGGACGAGGCCAGCAAGCGCGAGGCCTTCGAGCAGGCCCTCACCCCATTCACCGAGCTTCCCCTTGGCGAAGACCTGCACACGGAGGTACTTAATGAGCTGCGCATCGATGACCCCAATGTCGCGAGCCCCGTCTGTACCTACCTAGAAGAGTGTCGCGCGATTCAGACTTTCGCCCAGGCTGCTGAGTCAAGCGCTGACCTCCCAACAAGACCTCCGGTGACTACCTTCGATCGGATGGCCCTGTGCGACATCATTGAACAGATCGATGCTCAAGTGCAGGAGCTCCGGGCGGCGTCAGATCCTGAGAAGAGCAAACCACTCCGCGAGAAGGCGGCGGAGCTCGAGGCAAAGGCATGGCTCGCCGCCCGCGGAGACCAACTCGTTGCAGAAGTAGATCGCCGGAAGCGGCACGCCCGATTCCAGCGCGCAATCGATGATACGGTCACAACAGGCATCACGCGCAAAGCCACTGACCTAACACAACGTTACGTGACGGACAGACTCCGCGCAGCCTTCGTCACCGAATTGTCCAGCATCACGGGCGATGCCTCAAACGTGACACTAGTTGGCCGGCCGGGTGAAAAGGGCGCTTCATACTACAGGCTTGAACTCTACGGCACAACTGTGAGCGACGCGAAGATCGATCGTGTTTTGAGTGAAGGTGAACTGGGAGCGATCGGTCTGGCAGCCTTTCTCTCCGAGCTGTCGACAGAGGAGACCAAGTCCGGGGTCGTCCTGGACGATCCGATCTCATCCCTGGACGTACATAACCGTGAGCGAGTAGCCGAACGAATCGCTAAGCTGGCGTCAGAGCGGCAAGTTATCGTGTTCACTCACGACGTCTTCTTCGTCGTCACGCTTCTCGAAGAGGCACACCGACAGGAGATTGCCGCGTTAGCCTCTATGCTGGTGAAATTCCCGATCGGCGCCGGCGTCGTAACAGGGGACACTCCGTGGGAAGCCAAGAAGTTCAAGGGTTTAGTTATCGCGCTAAAGAATCAATGCCAAACCGCTCACACGGAGGCAGCTAAGGGAAATCCAGACACCTTTGGTGCTCTCCAGAGCCAGCTCTGTAAAGATCTGCGAAAGACTATTGAACGCGCTGTCGAGGAGGTGCTGTTACGCGGAATCGTGATGCGCTACCAGCGACAGGTGCGCGTCTTGAACCTCAGAGAGCTTAATGCTATTGACAAGGACGATCTCGAGTTTCTTGACCGCCTGATGACCCAGTACTCGAAGTACGAGCACAGCCAGACTCCGGAGAGCAGGGTGCCGCCGCCCGGCATTGACGAAATCGAACGCGACGTCAACAAGCTCGACGAATGGGCTAAGGACTTCCGCAAAAGGGTTGACGCTTTGTAGCCATCGCTGGCCTGTGCATCGCGCAGCATTATCGCGCTGGCGGGAGCGGCAGCAGGGGGCGTTATCGTGCTCGCGGCGGGCGGCTGGTACGCGCGGAGGCGCCGGCGCGCAAGATAGCGCCCGTCCCTTTCGCCGAGCGAAACCGAAGTCGCTAGACA
>CAYHEV010000129.1:0-3022 GCA_964355725.1 uncultured Candidatus Bathyarchaeia archaeon
AGACAGATGAAATCGTCAAACGAATAAGACGCATGTACGAAAGCATCGACAAAGGTGAAGCTCAAATGATATTCTATCAGATTAAGAAATTGATGAAAGACCTTCGAAAGGGACTGACCGAAGAAGAGTTCTGGAGCATCGTTGAGCAGGTTACGAAGCAAAAGCCCAAGCTTCCGCAGCCAGAAAAAACTCCTCCTACTTAGGTCTAGGTACGTACAAATAGGTTTACCTTTTATGGTTAGCGCACGCGCACGCTCTCAGAGAATCTTTCGGCAGTATAATGACTAACAGTGGAATTCCAGACACGATTGTTGATTCTTGGCTAGGCCACGAAATAGGCGAACTCGCAGAAGCCTACAAGAGCGTTCAGTTTGAAAGCTTGAAACAGATGTACCTGGCAAGAGAGAAGCTGGTTTCGATCAGCGCGCCCAAGGTTGACGTTGAAGAACTCAAAGAAAAACTGAGAGTCGAAATGGAGCAGCAGAACAAACAGCTTCAAGTCATGGTTAACAGTCTTGTCACAGAGAACATGGACCTGAAAAGACGAATCAGCTTAACGGAAGAGAAGTTAGGCAATATCGAGAGGCTAATTCAGCAGTTGCAGAAAGAACTTCCAGAAACTTAACCTTCCCTTTCTTTTTCTGTTTTGAGATTTACTCAGAAATATGCTTTCGTCTATTTCCTTATCTTTTTTGACCCACCATTAAGGCCTTTAAGAATTTCATGGTTATCTCTCATGCTTTCATGTAAAACCTCAATGGGATCTCTATGGCATTTTGCCATTTTCTAACCAGTCCTCTACTTGTTCAATACTATATTGTTTAATGTCTTTTATAAACCTAATTATCTTTTGCTTATCCGCAATCTTTATTCTCTTTCCGTTCATTCGGAGAAAAGTGTCCGTTACTTCATAAGCTGTTCCATGATTCCCATCCAAAAAGATCCTTACATTAACCATTCTTTGAAGAAGAATAGCAGCCTTCCTGTAAATGTTGCCTGTACTTGCCTTAACTTCTGCTAGAACTACATGGAACTGAATGATTTCCCGCTCGAATCCTGGATAACCTCCATATTCTTTCAACATTTCTTCATGAGCTTGTATGACAAAAGCATCATCAGGATACCACAACATCTTTCTCTAGTCCATACAAGCATTGATTGCCTTCCTTTAAAAGTTTGAGCAGAATCAAATCTTCCCTTTTTTCCGTTTCAACCATAGAGCTATCTCTTGTTATAAGTCAAGTAGTTGACATAGCTCTTGGTATGTAGATTCCGTTCGGGTCTATTGCTCTCAAAAGTTCCAGTTCCTCAACTGTTGGTAGTTCAGTAGTCGGCACATTTTTCGGTATAATCAAGTCAAAGCCACTGTTGTCCAAGACTTCCTGCACTGAAACTCCCGGATGAACGGTAGCCAACCTTATACGTTTTGTCTCAGGATCAAAATCCATTTGGCAAAGGTTCGTAACTACAAGTGAAGGCCCGCCGCCCAGCAACCCTATTCTTTCTCTTGCTCCAGGCCCATCCAAAAAGCCTGGACTTGTCAAGTAGTCAAGCTTCTTAACCATTTTCCTTTTCTCATGAGTCATAATGACGACAACGCGTCTAGCGGACGAGATTATGTCGTTTCCTCCTCCACTTCCCGGAAGCCTAACAGAAGGATTCTCGTAGCTTCCAATGTAAGTCGTATTTATGTTTCCGTACTCATCAATCTGTGCCGCACCTACAAAGCCTAAATCTACATGTCCACCCTGCAACATCAAACCCAATGTCTCAATAAGACCGATTGCTCCAGATGCGCGGTACCCCAGTCTCGAATCAGCGATTGATAGAGCTATTTCTTTAGCATTTGAATCAATAAAACCAGCTTCATAGACGATCTTTGCTCCAGGCGCATGGGTTTTCTTGGCCAGCATTGCGGCGATAAGAGGCAAACCTGTTCCTATAAAGACTACATCCCCATTCTTAATCTGCTTGGAACCGCAAACTGCCATAAGTTCCAATGTTGTGAACTCTTCTGGTTTCGCGTATTTCTTAGTCATTTTTCCATTTCCTTTTTTCCTAATAGGGAAGCGGTTTCTTGGCTTTCAGTTTCATCAATCGCCCGATGCCGGTCTTTTGCAAAAACTCGATGTGATCATTGAAATCCATTATGTATTCTTGACAGTATTTTTGCCATCCTTCCTCCGTCTTGCATTGGTTATAGTACATTCGCACGTGCTCAATGTCATAGTCATAGTAATTATATACCATCATCGGATATGAACCCCATGGACATTCAACGACGTGGGTGACATAAATGTTGGGAATAACTGTTTGGTCTGGCTGAGCTCGTATTAGTTCGGTGTCCACAATCTCTTCAGCCAAAACAATTACTTTTTTGCCTGCTCGTGCACCTTCTACATCTTCGCCCCTGATCCCGTCTATCTGCACGTTTCCTTCTTTGTCCACCCGTTGAGCATGCACTATACTAAAGTCAGGACGAACAGATGGAACGAGCACAACCTTTTCTCCAGTGAACGGGCATGCCATTACCTCTGCCTTTTTGGCTCTGAAACGGTTTTTCGATATCAGATCCGTACCTAACATGCTTTTCAGAGGCATAAAAGGCACTCCCAACGCACCGCCCAAAAAGCGCAAAGCCATAGCCAAATTTGAGTAGTCCTCTATCTGTATAACACCTTCACGCATTCTTCGTTGGATGTTGGGCACCAAACCTATGCCTTCAATAGCATAAAAAGCCAATTCGAACCGTGAAACCACACACGCTCCAGAAAGGATATCGATGTCCAATTCTGCACCGCACGTGTAAATCGTCAGATTTCGTTTCTTCTGCCTCACAAGTTCGTGGGCGAAAGCCATCGGAGGACGCTGAAAGCCGAAACCACCCCAAAAAAGATGTGCACCATCTGGCACTAGCTTCACTGCTTCTTTCAAGGTTATTCGCTTATCTTCTACAGGTGCTTCCACCAAACTCAACACCAACCAGTTTAGGAGTCCATAAACGTTTATCCTGCAGATAGAT
>CAYHEV010000130.1:0-2988 GCA_964355725.1 uncultured Candidatus Bathyarchaeia archaeon
TCTTGGGTTAAAAGATGATGGTAGGCGTCGGAGACTGTTATCATCATCTTCCGATGTTGAATTGATGTTGCCTGATGATTTGCTTACTATTGAGGAATCACGAAGATCTCGGCAGGGAACCTTTTCTGCGGTTTAGACTTGGCTCAAGTGCGGGATCGGGTTGCTGGTTCAAAGGAAATTGAAACCCTGATCAGCGAAGAGGCTATGGCATTTGTTCAATATATGTGAAATGAACGACTCCATTCTGGTTGTCGTTGTTCCAGAAGGTAACGTTTTCTACGCACAGAAAATAAGCGAGCTAGAAGTCAGACAAGTTTACTACCGCTTGGCAGATTTCGAGAAACTTCAAGATATTTTCACAAGGATTCGGACTGAGGACATTTTACACTACAAGGAGATGGCTTTGCAAAACATGAAGACACAGAAAGAAAGGAAAGAAGAAAGCACGAAGAAGTAGAACTAACTTCAATCAGTCTTTATTACGTAATTGCCTAATATTCTCCTAGAAGAAGACGGCCATATTAAGACGGATTTCGGGAGGAATATCACTCTCCTAAGGTAGACTTCTGCGCGCGCTGTGAATGAACATGATTCACCAAAGAATCTTGGTGCGCTTAGAGTCCGGTCAATCCACAGTTCTCACAATCACAGGAGTTCTTTCCGCTCTATATGAACCTCTGTATATCCACAGCTCTTGCAGTAGAGACTTGTGATCATGTCTCCTAGACTAATGTCCGTGTATGAAATCAGTCGTCGAGTCTTGACCATTTTCCTACCGCATTTAGGACACTTCCTAACCTCACCCATAGTATAGTGCCCTCTTCATCTCTGAATGCCGAAGACAAGCTGATTTAGTATTTAAGGTTTGATATTTGGAACCAATGTTCGTCCAAATAGGGTCAAAAAACAAATAGTGCGTCTCAAAATACATGCGGCAAATCTCTTATCGGTAAAGAAACTGTCAGAGCTCTACCGAAAAGCAAAAGGAGGTGAGACTGACGAAACTGAAAGTTCTAGCTCTAGTTTTCATGGTTACCTTTGCGGTATGTGCCACGGCCATCTCTGTAGGACTTCAAGGCAACATGCCTCATGTCAAGAATGTTCGTTGTGCTGGATCTTATGGAACTACATTGGTAGATGACAATGGCACCACTGTTGAACCTCAGAAGGAAATCGATACTCCTGGAATGCCTGGGTGACCGCAAAAGTTACAAATTGGATGATTGACAAGGACTATAATGGATGAGGAAGCCATGCCCAAACCACTGACCGCAACGGATGTCAAGATTCTGGAAGCGTTGTGCGAGGCCGGTCCAAGAAATCTCTCAAAGATCGCTAGGAACGTCGGCTTACCCCGCAAATCTGTAGGATTCAGGTTAGCTCGCATGAAAGAGAATCCTCAATTTTTTCTCAGGATGCACACATCTATTTATCATACCAATCTGGGATTGAGAAAGGCTGTTGTCGTGTTGGAAGCTGAGCCTGGCTTGGAGAAGCGTTTGTTCGATTGCTTACTGGCTAATGATTTCTGGCTTTACGTCTGCAGGTCCTATGGAATGGGTGAGGGCTGCACGGCCATATATGCCATCCCCATAGAGCGCTGCCGCGAGTTTGAAGAGTTCATCAATGAGACAGCTCGCTTGCGGCTCTCAAAGAATAGCCATCTCTATTGGTCGACGTGTTTCCAAGGTGGACGGATAACCTCCAATGGGTTCGACGCCAACAAGAACCAATGGGCTTTCAACTGGAACAAATGGATTGACGAAATTCCCAATCAAGAAACTGAATTGCCCTACACGTTGATCGAACCTAAGGCTTATCCTATCTACGCTGACGAAACTGATGTCAGGATACTTGAGGAGCTAGAGTTCGATGCAGCAGTGCCGCTCAACAAAGTAGCTGAAACTCTTGGAATAAGCCCTCAGGTGGCACATTTTCATTACAAGGACCACTTGATCGGAAAGAACCTCATTGAAGGCTACGAGATTTTTCTGATGCGCTACGGAGATTCGCCATGTTTCATGGCGTTATTCATGCTCTTCTTCCCCAGCCACGAAACATTCGCCAGATTTGCGCACTCCTTGCTCGACAAATCTTTTGTCATCACTATGGGAAAAATGATTGGCCAAAATGGACTGCTTGCAGAGGTATTTCTCCCCATAAGTGAGTTTCGAAACTTCGTTGACGCATTGTCGAAAATTACTTTGTCCGGTCTTCTGAGCAGTTACAAGTACGTCATACAAGACTTGAGAGTCAGGCGCAGGCAAACGATTTTCCCGAGATTCTTCAAAGAGAACAAATGGGTCTACGATTACGGGAAGCATTTGGAGACATTAAGGCTGAATGCAGCAGAATCTAAGTAACCGCAAGTATGCTGCCAATAAGAAGCCTTCTATGTATCATGTTGTTCCCCACGCTTATTTTCTGCCTGCAGTAATTTACCCAGTCGAAACTAGCAGTGAGTACCACTTATCTCCAACCAACCAATGGGCAGCATTCTGCTTCTGCCAGTAGTACATGTTGGTTGGTTGGATAAAACTTTACCCCAAACCAAACCGAATTACAAATGCCCAACTTGAGAAAGTCAAGGATGCCTTTTCTGAGATAACTAGCGCAAACAGAACCCCATATGTCCCTCCCAAAACCGCTAAAGCACTTATAACGTCAGAAGCCATCTCATTGATTCTTTCTTCTTTCATTTTAGCGCAAGGTGTAACTATCACAGGCTTGGAGACTTTTCTTCCAAAGCCACTAGTCTGGAATGCGCGAACCTTCGAGAAAGCATTTAAGCTTAGAGAAGAAAAGGAAAACGGAAGTGAGGAATAGTGGTAAAGAAATGTCCGTTTTGCGCGTGTGAGTTTGTAACTGACCATGACCTGGAACTGCACATGAAAGCTTTTGGCAACAACCGCGAAGAACATGCTCGGAGACTTCGTTATCTCGATTTTAGAGGAGACCCCGGTCGTGCTGAATAAGAGACTCTAAGAC
>CAYHEV010000131.1:0-2980 GCA_964355725.1 uncultured Candidatus Bathyarchaeia archaeon
ACGAATCGCAGGAGAGTACAGTTCTTTCTCAACGTTTAAACGCTTCTTAGTCTCTGGATCCACTTTGATTTGGGTGGGTGATGCGCTCCACTTAACCAAAGAATCAATCTCACCTTGAAGCAGGGTGGCAAAGGCTTCGGGATTGATAATCAAAGCTTCTGTTTTGAGGTACTGCATCATGCGTGCGCCCGCACGGAATGCACTCTTCTCAATAGTACCCACGTCTTCTTGAGCCGCCCCGCCAAACATGAAGTTACCACCTGACGTTTCGCCAAGGCACAAGCCTTCACAAATGGCAGATCTGGGGCATGTGTTTACTTTGTCTGTAATCTTTTGGGCAGAAGCCAGACCCAAACCTTGTGAGGCCACACTGTTGCCATCATAGGAGATGTTGTAGTCTCCAATGCGAGTCTTTTCTAGCTTGCCATTCTCAGTCAGCAGGCTACCTACGTTGTGCTCTTTCTTAAGAAGCTTGCGGGCGGTAGCAACCAGCTTGCGGCGTTCTGCTGTGGTGGCGGCTTTGTAATCGTTAACAGCCTTAGAGATGCGTTCTTCGTGATCAGAATATAAGAAGTCATCCGTAATTGGTTCTTTACGGCTCTTCTGTATAGACTGCAACTTCATCTTTTTGGCAAAGTAATCACCTTCTGCCAACGGAATAAAGAAGTCTCTGCGGCCATTGTCATACTCTTCATCAACCTGAAGCTGATCGGGCGTGACGTAAACCAAGACGGTGCTACCGTCTAAATCTTGGTCAAAGTTACCACGGTTCTTCAAGATGGCATCACCGCCAGACTCATTGGTCATAAAGATCAATGCGCGACCGTCAGACGGAATCATCCGGTTCTGAGCAATACGCAGGGCATTTTCTTTGGTGGTGTGGTAATAAACAGTAACCGTTCCATCCTTATTGATCGGCACACCCAGCGTGGGATCAAAAGACAGATGCTTGTCAGGGTTGTAACTCTGTAAAGAGAGGCGTGGTGAATCAGTCGGCAATTCATTGATAGGCTCAGATACATACGGCATGATGCCGTTTGCTTTTTCGTAAGCCTTGGCTTGCTTCTGTTCCTTCTGATACTCTTTGACGCTTAAACGCTTTGCACCGCCTTCAGCTTGACCGGCCTTCAACTCGCCACGCTCAATCTGACCAAACACATCTTCAAAGGTTTGGAAGCCTGCGTCGTTCAATGCATTACGCAGCGCAACAAAGAAGTCGTTTAAACGCTTGAGCAGCGCAGCCAGCATTCCCGGCGGCGCTTTGGAGCTGTCAAAGTCAGCAAACGCATCAGCGATTGCTTCTTCGGTAACCTTCTCCATGTCGCCTTTGTACAGGTCAACATAGGCGTCGTAGCGGGAAATTTTCTGGCCCTTGTAATCGGCGTTCCTGCTCTTGAGGTATTTATCAATCCACTGATCCTTGGCCATGCGGGTCAGGGCAGTCCACTGCTCAGGGCTGAAGAACTTCAAATCCTTCAGGGCATGGATAGACTCATGGCGCAGAACCCTGACAGGGTTCTTTTCACCTAAAGCAATCTCGATCAGGCTGTTGTTGTAGGAGCCTTCTGCGTCTAACTTGTCTACCAAGTTAAGCTTGACATCACCAAGGCCAAACTGTTTGAGGATAGGTTTAAGCTTGGCCTCGACCTCGGCCATCTGCGCTTTGGCCTCGGGTGTAGGCTCTAGCTTCTTGGCTTTTTCTTCTTCTATTTTTCTAAGAACCTCAGAAACCTTCTTGCCCTCTTTGGGTGGGCTGGTTCTGCGGTTTTGTTCGGCAGCGGCACGCTGTGCAAAGCCACCAGACTTTGTCGAGGACACAATAGACTCTAAAACATCATCAGGCAGTTCCGTCAGAATGCTTTCTTCTGCGGCCTGACGGGTCGGGAATGTTGCTGTTTCTTTGCCGTCTTTGACAATGGTAAAGCCAGAGCGGGCAAGGTTTCGTTTGCCCACAGGCTTGGCCTGTAATGGCGCAGAGAAGCCTTCAATCCTGTCGTACAGATCTTTCATGCGACGGCCAAGAACGTCTTCTACCCTTTCTTGACGGGCCTGCGCTTTGGCATAACCCTCTGTGCCAGTTTCGCCCCGAGCCTCCATCGACTCCAGTTGACTGCGTCCCTGCTTCACAGTGGCTTCGTATTTGGTAATGTCGTTTAAAGTCTTGGCGGCTTCTTTTTGACGCAGCCCCGTTAAACGATCAATCTTCTCTTGTACGTCAGCTTGATTGATGACCGTAGTTAAAGGTTTACCTCGGCCCTCTGGGGTGATGGCAAAGCTTTCTGGTACTTCGCCCTCTTTAAGTTGTTTCTCAACAATGTCATAGCCTTCTGGCAGAGTTGTTTTAGCTGGTGGAACGCTGGAGGAGTTGCTACCTGTGGGTAGCACAATCTGCTCCCCGGTTGTGTTGGCCGGTAAGTCTTTGAGTGCTTTAAACGCAGCATAGAGCTGCGGCTGCGACATCTCTTCTAGGTTGTTTACACCAGTGGTTCTGGTTAAGAAATCGTTAAAGCCTTTGGTGTCTGTGGCAACGTTCTTCTCCACTGCGGCGTCAATGACATTCTCGGGTGTGTAAGTTTCTGTACCGGAGTAACCTGTCTTGGCTGTCAAAATAGAATCCAGAGCAGCTTTCTCGCCCTCTGGATTGACTGCGGTCATTGTTGCTTTGATGTCTTCTATGGAGTAAGACTGCAACAGAGGCAGGTTGTTGTCTTTGCGGTACTTGTTAATGTACTGAGTGACTTCAGGGCCAAGCTCATTGGGGGTCAGATTGCCGATGGGGTTCTGTAGGGGCGGCGTCACCTCTTCTGGCTCAAGGATCTGAGCGGGGGCAGGCAGGGCAAGAGTTTGCCCCATCCTTTGTTGAATCTCATCAGTCTGCTTCTGAAGCACAGCACGCTCTGCCGCTGCTTTGTCATTCAGATCTTTGAGTTCTTTGTCAAATGCTTCTTGTTTCTTGGCTTGTTCAGCGGTCTGTGCTTGT
>CAYHEV010000132.1:0-2903 GCA_964355725.1 uncultured Candidatus Bathyarchaeia archaeon
GCCAATACTGAGGGCAACTTGGCCATCAGCGGCTCTGACCCAAGTGATTTCATGCATTCGATTGATACCTCAAACGAAATCAACGGGAAGCCTGTCTACTATCTTGCAAACCAAAAAGACGTCACAATAAACCACGTAACCCATCCCAACGTTGGCTTTTTGGCGCTCGTAAACTCCTCGCACGTATCGGTTGAAGGCCTAACAATAGACAACGGGGAAGGGCTTCTACTTGCATATACTAACAATTCAAGAATAACAGGCAACAACATGACAAACAACTGGAATGGAGTCCGCCTAGTCTCGTCTTCTAACAACAGCATCTCCGGAAACAAAATAGCGTCAAACAGCAATTATGGCATGAAGCTCGACTCAGCGTTCCTCAACACTATATCAGGGAACTGCATGACAAACAACAGCTGGGGCGCTGAATTCTCCTCGTCATTTTCCAACATCTTCTCAGGAAACAACATAACAGACTGCACATATGGCGGCCTCTACCTTTACTGGTCTTCTAACAACACTCTTAATGAAAACGAAATTACAAACAACAACTACTTTAGTGCCGGACTCTACTATTCTTCTAACAACACTATTCTCGGAAACAGGTTGGCAAACAACCATGTGAATGGGATTAGGCTAGCAGATGGGTCAAACTATAATCACATACTTGGAAACAACATAATAAACAATGAACAGCAGGGCATTTTCTTCTGCTTCATGTATTCTCTAGATGCGCCAAGAAATAACACAGTCTGCCATAACAACTTCATAAACAACACACCCCAAGTTTCTATCTCTTATTCGACGAATGCTTGGGACAACGGCTGCGAATGCAACTATTGGAGCGATTACATTGGCACTGACTCAGATGGTGATGGCATCGGTGACATGCCTTACGTCGTCGACAGCAACAACGTAGACCATTATCCGCTGATGAATCCATACTGGGTCCCAGCAGACGTCAACCACGACTTGATCGTGAACATTTTTGACGTTGTCAGAATTACGGGCGTATATGGTGCAACCCCTGCAAGCCCGTATTGGAATCCTCACGCAGACATAGCGGAACCGTTTGGAAAGATAGACATCTTCGACGTTGTTCTCTGCACAGGTCATTACGGAGAAGAATATCCATAAGTGGCTTCTGTTGATTATGACCGTGTTCTCAGAGAGAATGCTGTCTCATAGGACGGAAACACAGCCAGCCGCTATGTTTACACGTTTGAGTCTTAAGGCGTGGCGCATATTTCCAGTGACTGGAGAATATCTCCACAAACCATATCCAATAGTTAAACTAATGCGGGTATGAGGAGAAGAAGATGCACAGATTGATGGTTTTTGGTTTGTTGGCTGTTCTTTTTCTTGGGACATGCATGAGCCTTTCTGCAAATACTCTGGAAGAAGACTTTGCAAAAACACTTTCTTCGTCAACTCCATCAAACATCATAGACCATTTGCCATTCGTAATAAACACAACAGACGCATACTACATAACTAGGGATCTGAAAGTGAATGGAACTGGGATGACTATTTTGGCGGATAATGTGGTTCTGATTGGGCAAGGATACACAATAACTGGAAATGGGACAGGAAATGGTATTAGCACAAGTGCGAATGGGGCAGCAATAATAGACTGCGACATTAGGAATTTCCATACTGGCATATATGCAGGGATAAGTGGGGAAAGCTCTGGCGATCTAATATGCAATAACAAGATACACAGCAATTGGAGAGCAGTTTATCTTGCGAATGGCGGAGGAGATAGGGTCATAGGCAACTTGATAATCAACAATTCTTATGGCCTGGTCACAGAGACGGCAGTCCCGCATCAAATCGATAACAACTGTTTTTGGAATGACCAAAATGCTGTCGATTATAGCGCCACTGGCTATTTGAACACATCCAAAACTCAAGAAACTAACATAATCCATGGCCCATACAAAGGGGGCAACTACTGGCACGATTATGCTGGCATTGATACAGACGGAGATGGAATAGGAGATACTAACTTGCCCTACACTTCAAATGGATATACCACTCCTAATGGAGATTATCTTCCATTGGTTGACACTATGTCTCCCCAATATGATCTTAGAGCCTTCAATTCCTCTTCACCCAGCGTTTCCCTGAGCATAACTTGGATGGATAACGTGCAGCTTGACATGGTCATTCTTGAGCTTGATGGAGCAAATTATACCAACTCGGCCAAGGTTAATGAAAGCTTTGGCTTCAATGAGCACTATCAAGTCGAGCATAAGGCTACTTACGCTTCATTCTTTATCCTGCCTACAGGACCACACGCTTACAGATGGTATGCTAATGACACGAGCAATCAGTGGAATTCTACTCAGCTCCAAAGTTACAACGTGATACAAACCAACATCAACAGCGTAGACATCTCATCAACCCTGAAGGTATCTGCAAACATCACTTGTCAAGGAGCAAGCAACATAACCGAAGTTATAGACACTGTAGACTTGGAATTCAATATTGATGGCACTTGGTACTCAAGAGACATGACCTATAGCCCAAGCACAAGACTGTACTCTGCCCTGATTCCTGAATACAATCAGCTTGCCAACAAGACAATCCTAGTCTACGTAGCAGCCAAGACCAAACAAAATCAATTCCTTAACTCAGATGTCTGCATCTATCATGTTCCACAATGGGTAGCAGCAGACCTGAACAGAGATGGAAAAGTAACAATACTGGACATAGTAAAAGCTACTTCACAATATGGGAAACCATAGCGCTCTACACAAGTCACTACGGACAAAAACACCCTTAGATTCGCACCGTATACGGAAGCATCAACAGCACACACAAGAAAAGGGGTAAGCGCGAAGAAACGAGCGAAATGGATACATCGCCACTGGAGGTGGGGATACCTCACCCCGGCCACT
>CAYHEV010000133.1:0-2877 GCA_964355725.1 uncultured Candidatus Bathyarchaeia archaeon
AAAGAAGCAAGCAAGATTTCTGAAAAAACATTGAACCTTCGATTCACGATTTAAACAAGAGTGGAAAACTTGACGAGATACAAGCATCAGCCAGCACCGGAAGGGCAATATTTTTACAAGTTCACGACGAAAACTAATTGGCTCGACGTGTCAATGCCAAGAACGGCATTTCTTTCACTAGAGCAAGCTGGATGGGAACTAGAAGCTAAGAAAGCAATACCAAGCATGGATTATCGAGGTGAGATGATGCTACCGAGCGGTTATTACATCGTGGCAGCGTTGAAACCATTTTCATCAATGCACGATGCAGCAGTGGAAATCAAGAAAGTGACCGGATTAAATCTTGCCGATGGCCAATACTATAGCATTGATGATCCGCTTGAAGAGAACGATTATTTTTTCAATCTGTCGATGCTTGATGAATATGGCGATGTCGTTACCGAGATAGAAGGCATCGCTCTTGAAACATTGGCTACCAAGTATAAATCAGAGTTGTCAAGGAAAGTTTTAAAATCTATCGATATAGATGTTGGCAAGCATTTTTCATCGCCGAAATACATGAAAAAACGAGCGGCGTGCACGCCAGCAAAATCTATACAACGGGAGTTCGAGGACACGCCGATACGAGTTTGTAAATAAAGAAAAATTAAGCATTGTTTTTCTTGGTTGCCTTTTTTGCTCGTTTTTTGCTCGTTTTTGATTCCTTTTTCTTTCGCCATGCAACGAGCATCAAGAACGATGCAATGTAATACACGAGAGCGAAAACAAGGATAAATTCCGTCATTGGCACCAACGCAGTGCCGACATAATTCCATCCATCCCAAAAGATAGGATATTCCATCAACGGCGCGAGCTGGAATCGAGCAAAGAGCAATATCGTGATAAAGACAAGGGCAATGCCGTGAAAATTTAACCATGCTCGTTGTCTATTTTCCCGGACATGACGGATGTCACCTGGGCATTGCTTGAAATGCTGGAAATCGATGAATACTTGCGAGAAGGTCGAATTCGATTCGATGTTATCGGCAAACAAGTGCGAAGCAACACCGAGCATGATGCCGATAGCAACGAGGAGCAAGGAAATGTAATCATCTTCAAGAGTAAGTAACCCGAAAATGGCGATTGGCATCACGATGATGCCGCTGTGCGTGATCGGGTTTCGATGGAATCGCATGTCACCATCGACGATGTCCTTGTCAAGATCGGGTTCACGGCCGCCAAAGAAAGCGCCGACATATCCAGCCACCAAGAAGAAAGGGTTATCCGTCGATGGTGCCGAGAACCACGCGCCAAACGCAATGAAAACGCATAACCAGAACCACGCGGAAAGGCGCGTGACAACGATTCGTTTTGCGTCCTTGCTTTTCTTATGTTCATCCAAGTCTTCCTTGTTTCTTTTCGCTTTTTCTGCTTTTTCAACGAGAGCATTGCCATATTCATTGTTCAAGATGACAAAAGCAAGAAGAGCGATCATCAAGATATAAACCAATTGGGTTGCATTCCGGTAGTTCATGAAATTGGTAAATATGAACATCCCGAGAGAGAATGCGACCAAGCTCCAGAACATGTGTTCTCTGCCGTTCATGTTGTATCACGGTTTTATTCTTTTATGTCAAAAACGTGGTGGCTCTTCAATTCTTCGAGCAACCACGTCCATTTTATTTTAAGAACGTTACATCCATTTATATCATTAATTGATTGCTCATAGATGGATTTATATTCTTCTATTTCTTCTTTGTTTGTCAATGCCAAGTATATATTCACGTTTTCTGTATTTATCTTTATACATTTATCTGCAAGATGCAGCTTGTGCTTGCATTTCAAGATAAAATACACTCGATTGATAAAATTTATTCTGGCCATCATTCTTCACTTGAAATAATTTTCGCGCATCATCAATTATTATTCATGAATTATGGTGATTTCATCGCCTTTCTTGATATCATGAATTGCACGGAACCGCATGAATTTTCCACGATAATCAAATTCGCGAATAGCATTAGGTTTTAAAGAATGATTGCAAAACGCGCACGTTCCAGCATAGATTGCCGATGCCTGATCGGTTTCCCACGCAAATAAATATTCACCGATTGCCGTCTTTTCGAGGCGATTGATTTCATCGCCAGGACAATGATGACCGGGGCTTCCTCGATGATCATTCCTTGCTTGAAATCACTGTTGGCAAAAACGCCACGTTTCTTCGATTGATCCTTCTGCTTGAGCACGATGTTCATTCCTGGTGTCAAGACATATCTACGATTGTTGTACATGATAGCTGGCATTATCATTTTCAACTCTTCATGTATCCGTGTGCTTATTTCGTATGCCTGGATGATCTTGCATCAAGTTATTCAACGACAGGGCATTCTTTTGCCGTTGTTTCTCGATCTCTTCCGGTGTCATGCGTAACTTGCCAGCATTAATGACGGTGCCTTTGAGTTCCTCTAATGGATCGTGATGCTTGATCGATTCTCTTGATTTTTTCTGCAATGGTGCATTGTCTTTCTCGGTCGATGTCCATTCAGCAAACATCTTGGATGTATCGGACTCATCATTCATTGGCGATGGATGGATTTTTATCACGCTCTCTGCCCTCACGCTGCCCCACTCGCCGCTAACACCGAACGATGCTATCCCGTTAACTTTTACTTTCCCGATCTTTCCATTGTATTCGTTCCACTTGCACCTTTTTATCTTGACATCGTCACCGTCGTGCAATACATCGATGTTGCGTGCAAAAAACCATGCCGATCCTTCTTCCATCGAAACCAGGTACATGCCATCACGCACATCGATGATTCTACCGCATTTTCCGACAAAATCCGCGCTCATGGTTGCATCCGGCAAGATGCAAGCAAAAGAGCCTATGATAGTTTC
>CAYHEV010000134.1:0-2809 GCA_964355725.1 uncultured Candidatus Bathyarchaeia archaeon
CCTTTGTCGATGCTTTCGTACATGCGTCTTATTCGTTTGACGATTTCATCTGTCTGCATCGGAGTGGCCTTGATTTCTGCTTCTTTCAAACGACTTTCGACCAGACGTCTGCCGCTTTGTCTGTTCATGTAAAACATTTTCTCTCTGCCAACTATTTCAGGCGGAAATGGTTCAAAAAGGAGCGGTTGAACTGCCATGTCTTCAACATATTCGTTCACTTCATAGGAGAAAGTGTTGTCGCCAATTATCGGCTTGTGAAATTGTATAGGCAAAGCGAAGGTCTTCTCAGCAAGCTGCGAAAGTCTATAGATCTTGTCCAGATCTAAGCCAGTATCGAGGTCGTAGAGTAGCTCTAGAGCGGTGGCGACCTCTTCGAGCGGTGCCACTCCTGCTCTTTGGCCAAATCCAACTATGCAGGCATGCACGTAAGCTACGCCTTCTTCCACAGCTGCCAGAGTGTTCGCTGTGGCTAGTCCAAAATCGTTGTGGCAGTGGACTGAAAGCGGGACTTCCTTAACTTTCATTTCCGATAAGCCTTCTCTGATGTGTGAAATCATGTAACGCATTGATAAGGGTCTCAGAAATCCCATGGTATCTGCTATTACCAGTCGTTCTGCTCCAGCCTTCACTGCTACTTGGAATATCTTTAGAATGTCCTCGAGCGGTGTTCTGGAAGCGTCTTCTAAGGCAAAATCCACTTTTATGCCATGTTTCTTTGCATACTCGATGCATTCACCAGTCTTCTGTAAGACCTGTTCTTTGGTCATTTTCAACCTGTTTTGCAGATTAAGTTCATTGAATGGTGTGAGTATTGGGATTTCTCTAATGCCGCATTCCATGCATGCGTCTATGTCGCTCTTGGTTATGCGTGCTGTTGCAGCTAAGCTTGCCTGCTGGAAACCTTCATTGGCAAGTCTTTTGACACTGTTCTTTTCCTCTTCGGAGATTCCTGGATATCCCACGGTGATGATTGAAACGCCTATCTCATCCAGCATTTTAGCTAGTTTGACCTTCTCAACATAAGTTAGGAATACTGTTGGTGTTTGGACTCCTTCCCTGAGCGTTTCGTCCCAAATGAATACTCGTTCAGGAAGTTTCGGAGGCAGATTTTTTCTCAAATGATTATAATTTGCGATTAACCCCTGAGCCTCAAGTTTCTTAAATATTGTCTTCCTCATTTAAAGCCCCTTTCCGGTGGAGGGAAGGTCTAGATGTACTCAGTTATTGTGTAAAGGTTCATATAAGAATTGCATTTCATGGGGAAAGTTTAAAATTGAATGGGTTCTAAGCCAATACTGTTCGCGGTGTTAGACATGGAATCCTTTTCATGGTGGAATGAGAAACAGAAAAACATAATGGAAGAAGCTAAAGCCTTCGCTGACAGGAATCTGACAAAAGGAGAGGAAGTCTTCTGGACTAAAGCGTTTCCGTCATCGCTGTTGAAGGAAGTTGCCCAGAAAGGATGGTTTGGCGCCGTAATCCCGGAAAGCTATGGCGGAATGAACGCTGGCGTAACGAGTGCAGCCATAATTACTGAAGAATTGAGTCGAGTGTGCTCTGCATTGTCAGAAGCCTATGCGGTTTCTCTGTTCGGCGGTGTTGAACAGCTCTTGTCCTTTGGCGCAGAGGAGCAAAAAAGTAAATGGTTGCCAAGAATAGCCAAGGGCGAAGTTGTAGGTGCGGTGTGCATAACTGAACCTTCCGTGGGTTCCGATGCGGCTGGAGTTGAGACAACTGCAAGGCGTGAAGGCGACTCCTACGTGCTTAACGGCAAGAAACGGTTCATAACCAACGCTGGATTGGCTGACATCTACGTTGTTTATGCGCGAACAAGCGAAAAACCGGAAGACAGAGCCAAGTATCAGCATCTGAGTGCCTTTTTGGTTGAGAAGGGAGCACCGGGCTTTTCAGTTGAGAAGATTAACGAGCTTTCTGGGTGGTTTGGACTTCCGAACGGTTTTCTGGATTTCAACGAAGTGAAGGTTCCAGCTCAAAACCTGATAGGCTCAGAGGGTGCAGGCTGGAAAGTGATGATGGCGGGGTTAAATTTCGAACGGGTTGTGTACTCAGCAGGCATGCTTGGACCAATGCGAGAGTCGATAAGGCAGGCGGTTGGTTATACTCAGCGGCGTATTCAGTTTGATAAGCCAACCATTGACATTCCATCCAACCAGTCTAAAATTGCGGAAATGCTTGCGAACTTGCACACTTCTCGCTTACTCGTGTACTATGCTGCGCATTTGCTGGATCAACATAAAGACGCTATGGTGGAGGCAGCAACCGCCAAGATGTTTACTTCGGACATGTTTGAGAAACTCATAAGCGACGCTGTTCAGGTGATGGGAGGCGACGGTTGGACGCGGTTCTATCCGGTTGAATCTTATCTCAGAGACGCAAAGGTAAACCAGATCGGAGCAGGAACCAACCAGATCATGCGGTTAGTCATTTTCCGCGGCGGGCTTAAGGCAATGAGTAAAGATTTGAAAATGCCACGTAGACGAATACACGAAAAACTTGGAGTACCAATAGACACGAATGAGGCTTTACCGAAACTGGAATCCAACGAGGATGGCGTGCTGAAGGCATTGTCGGAAGATTACCAAGTGAATCCTGGTTTGTACATGACTCGGGAGGATTTGAAGGAAAGACTGAGCGGCGTATCCGATGAGAAACTTGATCAACTGCTGAAGGATGTTGAATCGGAGGGATTAGTCAAGCTGTATCGTGACTCACGCGGAAACATGGCCCTCGCAAAAGCAACTTATGATGGACTGCGCAAAGTGGCACCATTAGAGAAGTACAAATGGTA
>CAYHEV010000135.1:0-2791 GCA_964355725.1 uncultured Candidatus Bathyarchaeia archaeon
GGTGGTGTCCGCCGCCTCGAAGCCGGGCTGGTACTCGGGGTCGTTGGGGGTGAGCGTGGCGAGGGCCGACAGGTGGCCGCCGGCCGATCCCCCAGTGATCACCACGAAGTCGGGGTCGGCGCCGTACTCGGCGCCGTGCGTGCGGATCCAGCGCAGCGCGGCCTTGACGTCGACCTCGTGGTCCGGGAACGTGGCCCAGGGGCTGAGCCGGTAGTCGATGCTCACGCACACCCACCCGTGCGCGGCGAGCCGGAGCATGAGCGGGAGGGCCTGCTCCTTCTTGCTCCCGATCATCCAGGCGCCGCCGTGGATCTGCAGGAGGGTGGGGCAGCCCGTGGGGTGGTCCTTGCGGCGGTACAGGTCGAGCGTGAAGTCGCGGCCGTGCACGTGGGTGTAGGCGATGTCGCTGACCCGCTCGACCCGCCGGTCGTACATCGGCAGCGGGAGCAGCCGCTGGCGCAGGCTGAAGCGCTCGTCGAGCCGTGCCGCCAGGTCGGGGGCGATCTCGTCTCGGTAGCCCTCGCCGAGTCCCTCCCGCAGGCCCTGCTCCATCTCGCCCTTGGCCCCCATGGCCGCCAGGTGCAGGTAGACGAGCCCGCTCCAGGACACGAGGGTGACCGCCAGCGCGACCCAGCCCGGCCAGTGGTCGAGGGCGCCGGCCCACCAGAAGAGCCCGGTGGCGACCGCCTCCCAGAAGATGTGGTGCGGGATCAGCTCACCGGTGATCCACGACCCCATGAACCCGAAGCCGATGACGGGCCAGGGTCGACGCAGCGGCTTGAAGGCGTTGAGCGTGAAGAAGGCGCCCACGAGCGCCGCCCCGAGGAAGAGCCACGACACCCACATGCCACCAGTGTGCCCGGCGGGGTCGCGCCCGGTCCACGCCGCGCGAGCAAGGGGCTACCCCTGGGACAGCCTCCGCAGGCGGGCCGACGAGCGGATCCGGAACAGCGGCGGTCGGCGGTACGCCAGCCCGCGGTCCGACGACCACGGCGCCACGGGGGCCATGACCAGCCCGGAGAGACCGAGCAGCACGGCGTCGTAGTTCACGCGCCAGCCCGCGAAGTCACGCCAGGCCTGGTCACGGTCGGCCCGGATGGGGACCCCACCGGCCTCGAGCCGCGCCACGAGGGTGTCGTACTCGTCGCGTGCGATGGCGATCGGATCGTCGGGCCGGGGGTCGGGGTCGTGGGCGATCGAGAAGAAGTCGGCGATGCGCCGGAGCGTGACGTAGCCGGCCCGGAGGCACAGCTCGGCCTCCGGCTGACGCCCCATGTCGACGGTGGACGCGGTGAGCGCGGCGGCGTCCAGCACGCAGCCCGAGGAGGTGAGCCACGAGCGGTCGGGCTGGGGCGAGCGGAAGAAGCAGAGCGCCGGGAAGGAGGTGTGGGACTCCTCCAGGTCGGCGAAGAGCTCCTGCCAGCGCAGCCACAGCGGGTCGAGCCGGGCGAGGGCCCCGATCCGGACGTGGCGCTCGAGGAGCTCGCCCGCCGACGGCGGCGTGCCGGCCAGCACCTCGAGCTGCGACACCGCCGTCTCCCGGCGCGCGAAGGCGCCGTAGATGCTGGGGAGGAAGCTGATGAGCAGCGCGACGAGCCCAAGGCCCAGGGTGGCCTCCACCACCGCCACCATCTCGGGCAGCAGGCCGTCGGGCCGCTCGAACCCGAGGGTCGTCATCGAGGAGCCGCTGACGGCGAGAGCCTCACCGATCGGCGTGACCCCGAGGGCCCAGTAGACGCCCGTGAACCCCAGGATGACCAGGAACACCCACACGCCCGGCAGGATCAGGAGGGTGATCGGCGCGTAGAGCGCCATCACCCGGTCCCGGGCCTCGTAGGGCCGCGACGGCCGGGCGACGGCGCCGAAGAGGTAGCGCATCACCACGAACACGACCCGGCCGAGCAGCGAGGGCACGGCCCGCGGCAGCACGACCGTCCGCACGGCCGACAGCGCCGTCGCCACGACCAGGGCGGCTCCGGCCGTGAAGGCGAGGACCCGGAGAACCGCCACGGGCGGCAGGCTACCGGCGCGATCGCACGGCCGAACACCGGCGATGGCGACACACCTGTTCGGTAGGGTGAACCCGCGCTTCCCCCGCAGCCTGCTCTGCCACCTGCCGCGGAGGTCGCGCCATGTCCCGCTCCCCCTGCCGTCGCCGCCGGTCCCGGCGCCCGTACCGGGTCCTCACCCCCGAGGACGCGATCGACGCCGTGCTGGTGTCCGCCGTCGACCTCGCGACGCCCCAGGTGCTCGGCCTGCTGCTCGACCGCGACCGGGTCGTGCTGACCGCGGTCGCGGTCGACGACCCGCCCCCACGGGGACGAGACCTCGACGAGCTGCTCGAGAGCCTCGTCGACATCGCGGCAGCCACCGAGGTGGCGGCGCTCGTGCTCGCGAGCGTGCGGCCGGGCCGTGGCCACGAGCCGGCACCGGCCGACCTGGCCCGCTGGGCCTGGCTGCTGCCCTACGCCGACGACGCCGGCGTCGAGCTCCTCGACTGGTTCGTGCTGGCCGACGGCTTCGCGTCGTCGCTCGCCGAGCTCACCGGTGTCGGTGACCGGTGGCCTGCCCCCTGAAGACCGCCGACCGGCGGCTACGGTGCGTCCGCTCTCGATCAAGGAGACCGACCATGCGCGTTCGACGACTGCTCGGCGCCGGCACCCTGGCGCTGCTGCTCGTCAGCGGGATCGCCGCCTGCGGTGGCGACGACGATTCCAGCAGCGACACCACCGCGGCGACCGACACCACGGTCTCCGACACCACGGAGACGACGGCGGCGCCCGACACCACG
>CAYHEV010000136.1:0-2784 GCA_964355725.1 uncultured Candidatus Bathyarchaeia archaeon
CGCCGGCATCGGGCAAGCGAGGACCAAAGCCTTTGGAATAATGGCATGCTCACGGGCCGCGCAGACGTAACTTCGTCAATTCGCATCATCAGGGTGGCTGGGGTCGAGCGAAGCGAGCCCCCAGCAGAACCGGACGCTGACTAATTGGCTGAGGTCGAATGAAGTGAGCCCCCAGCAAACCACGAGCTGGGGGCGGACCGACCAACGCTGCGCGTCGGTCGGTTCGACCCCAGCCACCATCCGACACCCCACGCAACAGACTACCGTGGCTCGCATACGACCCGGAAGCCGACGTATGGGTTTTTCCGCCACGGTGGCGGTGACATATTGGAGACGCAAGCCGGTCCGGTAAAGAGCCAGTACCAGCCGCGCATCACGCGCAGGTAACCTGTCTCGGGACCCTGCGGATCGTCGCGCGGCGAGCGGCGGTAGTAGTCCAGCCCAAACCAGTCGTTGGTCCACTCAAACACGCTGCCGCACATGTCATGGACACCAAAATCATTGGCCGGATAGGACCCGACCGGCTCGATGGGTATCTCCTTCTTCCAGGCCTTGCCCGAGATGATACCCGTCTGGTCGCCTTCGAGCCAGGCGTTGGTAAACGGGTATGGGCTCGTCCGACCGGCCCGTGCCGCGTATTCCCATTCCGCCTCGGTGGGCAATCGATAGCGCCGGCCGGCGGCGGTTTCCTCGCTCAGGCCCGCGAGTTTCGTGCAGAATTCCACGGACTCGTACCACGTCACATTCTCGACCGGATGCCGAGCCGTATCCTCAGAGACAATCTCGTGACTGCCTTCGCCGTTCGGCGCGTGCCAGCTTGGATTGTAGCCCATGACCTTTTGGAATTGGTCCTGCGTGACTTCATGGACGCCCAGGAGAAACGGCCGCGTGATCCGCACCGGATGCGCCGGCGCTTCCTCTGGATAGGCGGCGGTATTCTCTTCGTTGGGAAGACCCATCATGAACTCGCCAGCCGGAATGCGGATGAACTCCATGCCGATCGAGTTGACCACACGGGTCTCGGCCACGGAATCGTGACGCGGGTTTGCGGTCGCCGGGGAATCGGCCGCTCCGGCCGACGCGGCGAATGTCCCGTCAAGCCGCTCGTCGAACTGCTCTGCCAGGATGTCGGCCGGCGTCGTGCGGGAGTGCATGACGTGCCACAGGCCGATGTCGACCTCATCGGTTACAAACCGCACGGCGCCATCGGCCATGGCGATATTCACACCGCCCGGATGCTGGCTTCGTGACGTCGCTTGGTTGTTCTCGGTGCAGTGATCACAACAGGGCATCCCGACCCGGAGCAGGTAGTCGGCCCCCAGCAGGCGACGCATCTCGATGCACCCGCGGATGTCGTCCGAGTTCTGGATCAGGTTGTTGGGCCCGTAGGCGTCGCCGCTGATGCCATGCCCCCAGGTGATGCTGGATCCGATCTGGCCGAGTGCCCAGGCGCCGCGCGGATCGATCTGGTGGACACCCGCGCGGACTTCGTTCAGCAGTACCGTCGTCGCGCGGCCGTTGGCAAAATCCTTCAGCGCGAAACACTTGTTGATACCCGCCACGCCGTCGCCCCACAGGGCAAACGACTGCGTCGCCAGATACGACTCGAATTGCAGGCCGTTCGGTCTGGGGTTGGAGAGCCATCCAGGGGCCTCATAGATGTACTGGCTGCCGCCGTTGATGGCGTAGTTGCCGCGGGCAAACTCGGCCGGCGTGCCACCCGCGTCCGAAATGATGTACGGGTGGCCGGGCCGATTCCAGCCGTCGCTCGGGCACGACATGACGGGCAATCGCGTGGTGCGGGCCTCTTGATTTCGAGCATCGGTGGCCGGCACGGATGGATCGAACGCCCGCGCGAGCTCCTCCTCGCCCAGCTGCGGCAGGATGAGCTGCGCCCAGTTCTGGCGCGTCAGTTCGATGGGCCTATCCTCGCGCACGAACTTGATCTGCCCGTCCGTGCGAATGAGCTCACGGATGTCACCGACCCCCTCGGCGGTCCAGACGGCGGCCGGTGGCAGTGACCCGTGCGTGTCGTGGTAGGCCAGTAGCGCCACGGCAATCTGGCGGAGATTGTCGGCGCATTGCCAGCGGCGGGCCGTCTCACGACCCGCCACTAGCAATGGCAGCAAGAGCGTGAAGAGCAGCCCGAAGAGCGCCATCAGAAGCAGGACCTCGAGCCAAGTCCAACCATGCCTCGTGTTGGCTTGCCGGCAACGTGTGCTCGGGGTGCGCATGACGATGCCTGTGAGGCCGAGGGCTTAGAACCGATCGGTCGCACCTGGTCGGTCATCTCGGAAGCGATCCACCTGCAACGTAGCACGCATGACTGACGGGAACAAGCATGCGTGGCTGGGGTCAGGTTGCCAGAGTGGACTCGGGATTCTCGCGTAGCAGGTCAGCGGCAACCTGCCCCCAGCGCGTCGAAAGCCGGAGCACTTTGCGCTAGGACTGCGATCTGACGGAACGCCTCGGAAGAACTTCGGGCCGCGCCGGCCGGCAGCACCTGCCGCCCTTGAGTACCGCGGAAAGGGCCGGGGAAAAATTTTTGAGACGGGTGATTGACAAGCCCAGCATTTCGTGGTATGAAGCCGCACATGGGGATTGGCGTCGCGGCACGCACCCATCGATTCTCAGCGGCATTCAGATCCTATCGGCCGCGCGCCTGGTGCAGGGACGCGAACCGTGTCCTCTGGGCATGGGGCAGCAAGCCATGTCCGCCAATGGGTGGACCGCCGCGGTAGTGCGGTACCGACACTTGGGCTCGGTTGCCGCTAGACTGCGCCC
>CAYHEV010000137.1:0-2782 GCA_964355725.1 uncultured Candidatus Bathyarchaeia archaeon
CTCTAAGGGCCCCTTTTCTGGGGTTTGTTGGGGGATTAGGGCTCTTTTCCAGCTTGTCCGTGCTTAGGGCTCTATTGTCCTCTATTGATGTAGACGGTTTGATGCTTGTTTGCGCATGTGTCAACATTGGGTTTGTCTTGATTGGGAGGGTTGGGCATGGAGAACGTTGAGTCAACCGTGCCTAAGAGGCGTTCTCAGCTCGAAAAAGTGGGCAAACACAAGTACGAAATCGCGCTTTTGCATCGGGTAGAGGGCAGGCTGGACCGGATTGAGGGCATGATGCGGATCATCTTTCACGGTTTAGGGGACTACTTCCATTTTGACCGGCCGTTGGTCGAGAAGATTGCGTGTCAGAGCGACATAGACCTTGCTATCGTAGGTCTGATTTTTGAGGCTGGGCCCTCCGGGATTTTGGCGAAGGACATCCAGGCCAGGCTGCCGCAGCTTAATCTTGAGAAGCACAGGATCCTTAGGATAGTCAACAGGGTTAACCGAAGCATTGAGGACGCATTCGGTCGCAGGCTCATTGAGAAGCGTGGCAAGAAGTGGGCTTTCACGGATTTTGGCGTGGAAGTTTGGGGCGAGACAACGCTGGAGAACGTTGACTCTCTTAAGAGCGAGAGTTAGGAGGAGGTGATAATGTTTTGAAGAAAATAGTTTCGGCAGCACTAGCTTGCGTAGCGCGCGCCAAAGCCTTTGCGTTTTACACATGACAAACAATGAAACAGATCAAACGCGAAAAAAGAAAGCGCGAAGCGCGGGAACTCTCCCCTGAGCAGGTTGCACGATTTGGTGATTTTCTCGCAGTTAAGCTATAAGAGATTTGACATTCTCACTATTGAACCTGCTTTCATAGAAGTCTATGGAAGTCATCTTTGAAATCTTTTGAAGATTTGATGATGAAATGCAGTGTCCCCTTCTTTAATTCCTTTTTTAGCGGAACCACAAAAGGTTCAACTTCGTCCGGTTTATCGACGACTATGTGATCGCCTTTTCCTCTCCTGATTCTGAATCCCTTTTTCTGCAATGCTTTTAGAGCATCTTGGCCAGAAACAGAAGGCAAATCTCAAGCACACTACCTATGCGTTCTTCTATGCCTATCTTCTTCTTGTACTTCCTTCAGGATTTCAATTGCTTCTTTCAGATCGTCCAATGCTTCTTCCCTTGTCTCGCCTTGGCCTATAGCACCAGAGTAAAGGCTGGAATATGCCACAAATCCACCCTCCTCCTGTGGTTCAATAGAGTAATCTATTTCGCCTGTAAAATTGCAGAAGAAAACATTCCGTGCTTCCTGTTTGGTTGAAACGTACGTGAATATTTCTGAATCAAGAATACGGGGTAAAGAAACAAGTGGTCTCTGACCATCAACGATCTTGTAAGTGAAGTCCTCTTCTACAAACCATGTTCTCTCTTTCTCCACATCAGGAGGCACCAAGATCAAAGCAGGATTTCGCACACTAATCACCGATCACTTCTTGCTCTGCTCTTCTCTTTTTTTCACAATTTCTTCCCGCTTCTTCACTGCTGCCTCAAAGCTCTTGGCCAATTCTCCCAGAATTCTTGTTGGAAACATTATACGTGCCACTATGTAATTCTTGTCAGTTCGAGGCGGGGTGATCAAGCCATCTAGGATGACATAGTCACCACCCACATGCAATCCAATTCCATCAATCCATGTGCCCTTCAGCACATCTTCATTTAAGATCTCCTGCTGCGGTGGTTGAGTCTCTTTCTTGATGGTACTGCCTGCTGCCATAACTATCAACAAGACTACTGATTGTACTATCGTTATTAAGCGTTATTGCGCAAGGAAAATGACGAATGTGTTAGAAGCGCAATGAGCACTAATTGGCGTCCCGCGGCCGCTAGATAGTCTTTTGTTGATGTTGCTCCAAAAAATGTTTAGCCAGCGTTGAAAACGTCAGTGGTCTGTAATGAGTCTCATCTTCCAGGTTTATCAGGAAGCTCTCGATGTCGGATATTTTCAGAAATTCAAACTGTGTCAACCATTTCTTGAGATCCGTGAAGGTCGCATAGTCTTTATGAAACGATAGGATGACTCCATTGTGGCCCATGCCCATTCCTCTCTCGAGCATGAAGACGTTGAGATTACTTTTCAGGCTTTCTCTGGCAGATTCCCTTGCCTTCTCGAACTTGTCTTGACTCAAGGGTTCCTCAAGTCTGACAAACGTGACGGCCATCAGCGTGTATCCAAGCTTGAGGAAATCTGGAACAACGGTGTATTCTTTGATTATGCCTTCCTTCTCCAGCTTTTGCAGGTTCCTTGAGACAGTGGGCTGAGAAACCCCTAGAGCCTTAGCCAGTTCCCTATCGCTTCTGCGACAGTTCTTCATCAATTCGGAAAGGAGTCTTATCTCAATGTCTTTCATGGTTTTCACGTCTTTCAGAGAGGACTCCACAATGTGATTATTCATGAAATATAAAGCTTCATTCCTGTTTCGACATATCACTTAGCTGTTGTTCTCAACGAAAACATGGGCTTTTGTCTTCATGGGATGGTTGAGGATGGAGAACGTGAAAGTCGACATGAAAGCAGAAACCAAAACGATAAAAGGTCTGTGGGGCTTATCCGTACCGACCCGGAAAATATACGCCGAATAAGTGCCTCATTAGGTATATCGAAGATCTGAAAAAAGGTCGTGAGTCTTAAAAAGAAGGAAATAGAGATCTGATTTTGGGAAGTACCATTCTAGGCTGTTGTTGGCGGTCCTGGTCCTGCTGCTAGAGCGAACTTTTTTGTGATTATCCTGGCGAGGATTTT
>CAYHEV010000138.1:0-2726 GCA_964355725.1 uncultured Candidatus Bathyarchaeia archaeon
TCATGTTACCCGCCGGACCTGACTCCCAAACACCGTAGGGTCGGGATCCTGTGCCCGACTCCCGGGGTGGGATTGCTAGCCCGCCCGCCGGCGCCTCCGCGCATACCAGCCGCCCGCCGCCAGCAGCAGCGCGCTACCTGCGGCGAGCCCCGCGACGGGGAGCGTGCGAGGTGCTGACTGGCTCGACTTGGTGCCTGCAGCGTCAACGTGCGCGTCCGGAAGTTCCGCTATGCCGCCGACAGGGCCGCCACTGACCGGGACAAGAGGCAGGTAGTCGCCGCCGTTCTGGATATTGCCGTTGGCGTTGTAGGGAAGGCCCGTGTTCCCAAGACCGTCACCGTTCGTGTCCACCCCACCGTAGTCACTCCAGAAGTTGCCGCCCAGGTAAGGCCCTCCGAAGATGTTGGTCCCCGCCGTCTTGGCGATGTTCCACGTGTTCGTCCCAGAAGCAGTCACATTGTGTGCATTGCTGAAGTAGTTATTGTAGATGCTGTTGTTGATGCCCACCACGGAGAGCCCCGTGCCACCGTTATCTCGCATCGTGCTGCCCGACAGGGTGTTGTTAGAGGAATTCCACAGGCCGATGCCGTCGTACAGGTTTCCGTTGACGGTGTTGTTCCTCAAGGTGTTGTTGCGAGAGTAGTTGAGGGTGATGCCGTAGGCGAAGTCCGTGACCTTACAGTTCTCGATGGTGTCCCAGAAGCGCTGGTCCACGAAAATCCCATCAAGAGAACCATCGCCGTCGATTGTGTGCCCCTGACAGTCGAAAACCTCGCCGTTGAACGTCTCAAATTGGCCTATGCAGCCCAAGCTTTGATCCGTAATATCCGCTGTCAGCTTTACCACCGGGCAGTCGTCGGCCAGCTTCTCATTACACTCACTACACGTCGAGCAATAGCAGACCGGCTCCAGAGGGCAGGATGAAGTGCATCCCTCAGTACCGGCGTCGTTCCAGTTGTCTGTCGACATGCACGTGTTGTCGTCCCCGGAGCCGGAGCTGCCACTCAAATTGTCAATGTCGAGCTGATTCGAGCACACCTCGTTGGAGTTCAAGATGTTGCCGGAAACACCATGGAGGGAAACCCCCGTGCCACCGTTGTTCCTTATCGTGCTGCCCGTGATGCTGTTGTCATAACCATTGTCCAAGCGGAGCCCCACGTACCTGTTATCTCGCATGGTGCTGCCCGAGAGGGTGTTGTTAGAGCAGCTCGACAGGTAGATGCCCGACAGTGGGTTTGCGTTGGCGGTGCTACCCGTAAGCGTGTTGCTATCGGAGTCACTCAGGGTGAACCCGTAGTAGTAGTTGGAGTTGGCGGTGTTGTCTGTCAGGGTGTTGTTGGACGAGTAGCTGAGGCCGATGCCGGAGACGAAGTCCGTGACCGTACAGTTCTTGATGGTGTCCCATGAGCGCCAGTACAGTAGGATGCCATACGCCCCGGAATCATCGCCGTCTATTGTGTGCCCCTGGCAGTCGAACACTTCGCCGTTAAATGTCGACGTTTGGTTTATGCAGGTTCCACTCTGGTCTACGATATCCGCCGTCAACTCAACTACCGGGCAGTCGGCGGCTAGCTTCTCGTTGCACTCGCTGCAACTCGAGCAATAGCAGACGGGCTCGAGGGGGCAGGAGAAGGTACATCCTATGGTACCGCCATCATTCCAGTTGTTTGTCGACATGCAGGTGTTGTCGTCCCCGGAGTTGGAGCCGCTGCCGCTGATGTCGAGCTTGTTTGAACAGACAACGCTGGAGTTCAAGGTGTTGGTGGCGCCCACGTAGACCCCGGCGCCGCCGTTGTTCCTTATCGTGCTGCCCGAGAGGGTGTTGAAATTCCCGCCCAATTGGACCCCCGCCCAAACGTTGTCTCGCACGGTGCTGCCCGAGAGGGTGTTGTTGGTGTTGGTATAGGAGCTCTGCAGGTAGATCCCGTCGTACAGGTTTCCGCTGGCGGTGCTCCCTGTGAGCGTGTTGCTGTCGGAGTCACTTACGAAGAAGCCATAGTCGTTAGAGTTGGCGGTGTTGTCTGTCAAGGTGTTGTTGGAGGACCAGCTGAGGGAGATGCCGTAGGCGAAGTCCGTGACCGTACAGTTCTTGATGGTGTCCCATGAGCGCCCGCTCACTACGATGCCATCACCGCCGCCAGAACCATCGCCGTCTATCGTGTGCCCGGCACAGTCAAGTGTGATGTTGTCGGCGCCGATGATGAGACCATTACCCGGGCAATCGGTCAGGTCTGACGTTAGCGTCGTATCGCTGGTTATGGTGTCGCCGCAGCCAACCGTGCTGGATGGTGCGGCTTCGGGCGCGGTGAGGAGTGCCGGATGCGAGCCGGGACCTGCGGGCTGATCCAGTAGAGCCATGCCGTCGACCCGCACACTTTGGGCGAGCCGAGCGCTGCTAGCGAGCAGCAAGAGGCCAAGAACGGTAGCGAAAATGGAAAGCTTGTGTCTCATCACCCCGCCTCCGATGAGTACAAAGCGGCGTCGCGCCGGACTATTGGATTGCGAATGTATTATACAGCGCGTGTCAAGGGGCTAAGGGGCTGCGCTCCAGGAGGGCGCGGCGCAGTAGGGCCAGCGCCGTCGTGACCGCGCGACGCTTCACATCCGCCCGACTCTGCGGCATCGCGTAGCCCACCACGCGCGGCGACCCCCTCCCGTCGTCCAGCGCGACGTGCACCGTCCCCACCGGCTTCTCCTCCTGCGGGTCGGGGCCCGCCACGCCCGTA
>CAYHEV010000139.1:0-2661 GCA_964355725.1 uncultured Candidatus Bathyarchaeia archaeon
GAGCAGCAGATCGATTTAAGTGAGTTAATCATGTCTGAAGAGGGATCTTCAAAACTTTGCGAACCTGACTTACGACAAAGGAAGACGCATAAGATTGGCAAAGCCAATGCGGCCCGGTTGACGTTACTATCTAAGAGAGTATGCGAACAACCTCCATCCCGAGAAAGCTCAAAGGCCTACGCTCTATTTTGCAAATACCGAAATCTAGGCCCGACGCGCTCACTTGTCAAATTAAAGCAAAGTGACAGCGACATGATGGTAAGCTTACCGCAACTCTGTCGGTATAGTGCGAAATTTAACTGGGTCGAACGTGCAGTAGTATACGACCGACAAACCCTCGCTGATGAATTGAAGGCTCATGAGGAGCTCGTTCGGAAATTTAACATCGAGAAGGCTCAGCAAGCCCTTGAGATAATGGATCGTGCATTCCTAGACATGTTCTCAGACAAAGACAAGCTGGAACGAACACCTCGGGAAAACAGGGAACGCTATAAGATGGGGTTTGACATATTCAGGGCGATCTTTAAACTCGACAATGAGAGGAGAGTAGAGCAAAGCGGGACACTAAGGATCATTTTTTCTGATGACCTCAAGGACGTCTAAAGCAAGCGGATATGCTCCAAGCAAGCTTGAGCAAGACCACGTTAACAATAGCAACGCTCGTTGTCATAATAGGCTACTCAAACTGCAAAGACTTATAACTATGAGCGATGGTTGAAGGGAGCTCTCTTAAAGAAATAAGAGATCGATATTGGGAGGAAATTTAAGAATTATGAGAAAGAAAATATTTGAGATGTATATATTTCAAAATACGCTGCGACCTATTTTTCACCGTTTCGGATGTATGCAGAGTCCCCTTTGATGTTCAACAGCGCTAACGGGAGGTCAAAAAAACATATGTTAAGCAGTCGTATTAATACAGCTGAATCAGCAGGCAGTTCGCGTACGCGAACTTTTCAGAAAGAGCGGTACGCCGTTTAGATATTTCAAAAGACGCTGTTGCCTATTTTTCACCGTTTCGGAATTGTTACGCGTTCCTTTTGATCGTTCGACAGCGCTGAGGAACTATACTTGTTTTTCGATTTAGAGCCTGCTAAGTCCCTCATTTTTAACTTGTAGCTAAACACTACCTATCATGCGCTGAAAACGGTCATATAAGCGATCTAGCGGAATATATTCATCGCTCGTGCGTCTATTACTCTAAATTGAGCAATTCATAAGCATTCAAACCGTTTCCCCATCCACATACTCTTTTCGCTCGAAATCCTTAACCCAAAGAAGAAACCTTTAACGCCCAACTGCGCGTGGATTGCGCAAAAGACTTATTGTTCATCGTCGCAAACCAAGTATATTTGTTAGATTTACCGGGTGCACTTAACATGCCTATTTGGAAAATCAGCCAGAAAAAACCGATAAAGGTGCGTAATACTACTCTAGAAACAGAAGATTTGCTGGAAGATCACCTAGAAGATTGGATAGTTGAAGATTCCTCGATTCTAGGGGAGCCGTTATTATTGATTGGACGCCAAGTCAGCATTCCAGAAATCAATGATCGCCTTGATTTGTTAGGTCTTGATATACAAGGGAATGCTGTCGTTGTCGAGCTAAAAAGAGGTCAGCTAAAAGATCCTGTTGATATGCAAGCACTCCGCTATGCAAGCTATATCTCCAAATGGCGATTTGATGATTTCGAAAGGCAAGCAAAAGCATTCATCGGAAAATCGGGAGAGACGGAGTTTAACTTTAACGAAACATTTGAAGAATTCTGTGCCTCTGAAGGGATTGACGAGGCACCTGATTTGAATACCGATCAAAGACTCATTATAATGGGCGCTGAAATAAAAGAGAGGCTTGGAAGCGTCGCCCTATGGCTTCGTGAGCATAACGTCGATATTAAAGTGATCGAAACAGAATTATTTCAAGACGGAGAGACGACATATCTTCAGCCCCAGATAATAATACCACTGCCTGTTAGTAGATTTGCTGAAACCGGGCGCGTTTCTGAAGCAGTTAGCAGTCCGTGGAAAACTAATGGCCGGTCGTGGCATCTCGACAAACGATGTAGTCCAATAACAAAAGAGATGCTCTTGAAAGTGGATGAGATTATACGGGACAACTTGGACGTCGAAGGTCCTGAATGGGGTCAGAAATATTACGTATCATACAAGGTTGGCAACAATATCTGGTTTAGGATCAGCACTCGCTCAAGAAACCTCGTGTTAAGAGCTCTCGTCAAGACTGGAACATTTGAAGAGCATCAACTTGCTGAAGCACTAGGAGTCAAAGCAGATAGCACCATCGAGACTCTTTCTGAGAAACTCCAAGTCAATGCAGTAAGGATTGAAGATTTTGGTGATGAATTACGTGCTCACGTTATTTTGCGAGTGAGAGAGTCGTTTGATTTTTCGTCGCAAGCGTTTCTCGATTTTTTGAAGAAAGCGTATAACGCATTTCCACGCAGGGAAGGAGAGAAGTGACGAAAAGACCTGTCGATAACGTATTCCAGCAGTATTTGCAGGACATTAGAAAAAGTGTTCTAAAAGGCAATTATACGGAGATGACGCTACGTACGCCGTTAGAGAACTTCATAAAGGCCTTAAACAGCGACTATGACGTTACGCATGAAGCACAGAGAATAAAAGATTTAGGCGGTCCAGATTT
>CAYHEV010000140.1:0-2612 GCA_964355725.1 uncultured Candidatus Bathyarchaeia archaeon
ATGGTCGGGGTGAGTGGATTTGAACCACCGACCTCATGGTCCCAAAGCAAGCTAGAGAAAAGGCGGAGACCGCTTGCCTCCTTTCGGAGCAACAATAGCAACTGTGAGTTGAGAAAGTCAAGCTGCTTGAGCTCTGTATGATGCTGACCAGATCTCGCCAGTAGTACTAGTTATACAAAGCCAGGTAACATTTCAAGTTAATGTTCCGCAACTCAGCTTTTGCCGCAGTTCCTCCCTCGGCGCAGATTCTTGACCTTCATGTCGCCATCATCTCCCTCGTAAAGTGTGACTTATCTCCTTGCCCACGGCCGACGGAGGCTCGTCGAAACTCCCAGCTGAAATGTATGTTGACTCGGCTCGCTACCTAGCTCCAAGCCCGAGTCACTTCTGCCACTCTGTTGTGGCCACGAGATGCCAACCTCTAATAAGGGATGGGCCCGGGGCCCGGGGGGTGCAGCGCGAAGTTCCTCGTGGAAAACTCAACCTCAGACACTCCCACGGTGTAGGTTTTGTCGTCGAATCCCATATGGCTCGCTGTAACCGTATACGTTCCGTCCGGCAGGCTGATATAGTATTGACCGTCGTAGTCGGTCTCGCCCACTTCGATCACTTGTCCCGACTGTCTTGCCGTAACCGTAGAATATGGGAGAGGATAACCCGTCGCAGCGTTCATAACAAGACCCTGGATGCCGCCCTCGAACGGCGCTGATGGGGATGTTGAAACAGATCCCCCAGACGACCAAATCTGCCATCCATCGGGCACCGTTGTTCCTAGATACTGCCATATCGCAACGTCATTAGTGGGGGAATCTATGTTCACCCCACCATAATTGTCGCCATTAATCCTCCATCTCCCAAAAAGACCTGTGTGTGTAATCCAACTATCCTCGGCGTATGTCGCCTTTGCCGGCTGGTATCTCCACATACCATCATAGTAATACCCCACTTGGTATTGCCAGCACTCCCAATTGTAATTGGTTATTGCACTAGTGCCTTCGACGCCAAACTGAAAGTGTTTATAAGTTCTAAAGAGATAGCTGGAAGTTCCAACACGAAAGTGGTCTTCACCAGAGTGTACGCTTACGTAGCCCTGATGATAGTATGATAGATGATCCAGGTCATCCTTGTAGCCCCAGACACGGTTCACGTAGTGATCCGGGAATTCCCCCATGTCCATCCTTACAAATATAGCCGCCCAACTCCCCGCGCTAGGCAGAGACCACTCGTCAAAATCATGCAGATTGGATCCATCCCAGGATTGGGCACTATACCACAGCTCGCCAGTGTCCACCCTAGCAACACCAGTCTGATATATCCAGCCGGAAAGACCACCATCTTTTACTCCAGCAACGCTCAGAACTCCTGCCAGAAAATTCCCACTCGGAACTGTAACGCCCGGGGGGATTGTGCAATTCATAATAACGTGCTCGCTGTCATAACATTGTGAGTTCGTCGAGTATCCACCAATATAGACACCCGCGCTAGCGACAGAAGGGATAAACGCTATTGTCATAAGTTCTATTGCTGCAACTGCTACAGTCGTTTTCCCTATTCCCCGCAAGAGATGCCTTAGTCTACTCACTAAAGGTTACCTCCCTTCCTCCCAGGCTGTTTAACAAACCTACACCTGGCTCGTGATGCTCCAACCCTATTCCTGCAGCCACAAGCATGAGGCCTCCAGTGTCCAGAGGAGGCAAATCCGAAGGAATGTCAACAAACATATTCAGTTCCACTCTATCACCAGCCTCTATCGTCACGATCCCTCCTTTGTCATAGCTTATTAGGTCATTATTACAGATTCGCCCCCTGGCTATCTCCGTTCCTTCCGAGTCATGTTCGTACCAGTATTGCCATGTCATTCCGAAATCTTCTCTAGACGGGTCTATCAAAACGTGAATGGACTTCAAATTAGGGTCGTAGGAAGTAAAGGATATGAATATAGGAATGGTGACACGCTCTCCTCTGCTGGCGGCGAAATTAGCTCCTAGCTCAGGTGGGTCGGCATATCCAATCTCCACGAGCCCTCGGACTCCACTGGCAATAGCAAGTTCCGGGTTCTCTTTAATCACGGGTCCCGGCAAGAAGCCGACCGTGCCCCCCTGACTGTTCCAACCAACAATGAGAATCACAGGAATCACCGCGAGCGCTATTACGGGAATGATAATTCTGAGATACTTGCGCTTGGATGCTGACTTCAATCCCTTACTCAATTTTCCTCCTCCGTCGCTAATTGGCCAACTACAGCTATCTCTTCTAGCCTAGCAGTCGTTGTTTGTTTCACATTTTCACAGAGCATAGGCCATATTCGACTTACACGCACAAGAATAACATTTCTTTCAAATAATGTCAATAGGGTGTGCTGGCTGACCACATGATTGACACCGAGAATCTGTCCTAGCAAGTCCTCCCCAGACGCGCTCTATAGGGGTGGCATAGCCAAGGGATCGGTGTGGACGGTTGAATCATACTCAAGAGGCCGCAGGCCCAGCTCACATATCCGCCTTAGTGTGCGACCAAGTAACAATCCGAGTTAATGTGCAACAACAGAGGCCAGTGTGTGACTCTGCGTCAGCTATACTCCGGGTCTTTGCACCGTCGCGTCGTCACTCGCA
>CAYHEV010000141.1:0-2576 GCA_964355725.1 uncultured Candidatus Bathyarchaeia archaeon
CCTGAGAACTATATCGCCTTTTGACGTATTGAATCTCCATGTCTTTCGACCTTCGAAAAGCATCTCTTTCAGTGGTAGATTACGTCGTTCGGACATCTCTACACTTGCCTTCTCGCTTCCTTCGATTGGGGTCCGCCTTTCACCTTCCGTTGAACTATCCGGTTGTTTCCTGCCTGTCATCTATATGCCTCCGAACGTGATTATGAGAGGGTTATCGTTTTGAACTTGGCTATGAAACCCTGCTTAATCAGGGCTTGCTTATATTCGGCCATATCTTTGCCGGGGAAATATCCGTTTGCCAGATGGATCGAGTATTCGCCTGACTGGAATCTGACAACGAGTTCGGTTATTGCTGAATCTCCCATCTTAGCGTTATTGTAGGTTTCGTCATTGTATGAAAGTCCTTCACACTCGAACCATATCTCCTGTTCTCCTTCGAGGAACGCTGTTGCCATAGCCCTATCAGTTCCATCATTGCCTGTAACGAAACCTTCCTCGGGTTCGAGATGGTTCTCCAATCTCACCGTGAACTTCTTAGGTTTGAATGAATTTAAACCTCCTCCAGCGATATTGATCTGCGGCGCTCTCGACCATGACAGCTTTGCCGTTGTGGGAGGTGTCGGGTCAGCGCCGACCGTAACGGCTTGATGACCGGTCATTGCCTTACTAGTGCTTGCCGTTCCAGTGGTCATTTTCAGGTATTGCGAGAGGAACTTATAATTGAAAGTGATTGGTTTTCCAACCTCCTCTCCGATTATCTTGGCTATATCGCATTTCGAACCGGAATAGAAGTCTCGATAGTATGTCGAACCTTGCTTCTTGCTTATCTGTCCAGTGAATGAGGGGAGAGGAACATCAGCACTTGCAGCAATTCCGCCGATAGCGTAATACATAAAGAAGTTTCGCCAATCATATGCGCCGGATATCAATCTCGCTCTCGCTTTGATCTCGAATCCATCCACGACACAACCGTCATGGGTCGAACTGTACGCCCTTGACCCTGCATCGATCTCATCCTCTCTCTTTGGATCGTGAAGGTTAAGGACTTCGAGGATATCAGCCATATAAGTAATCGGGTCAGTGGTCGGAGTGACGCCGAAAGTCGATTCAGCCACGAAATAACCCTTTTCGAGATTTCCTGCCGTATTGACGCCCATAGTTATGTCTCCTTTGTTACCATGAAGTTAATGATGATATGGTGTAGCCCCTTTTTATCACTTGCGGTCTGCATCGGCATGCCCGTCGCTTCGATGTAATAGTATGATTTGCCACTCTCCATAGAGGTAATCCATGTCGCTTCGTGGAGAGTATCGAAAACAGTTTTGGCTTTCGTCAATGCGGTAGCTAGAACAGAGTTCCGGATGACTATCTGGACTCCAGGGGTATCGAGGTCTTGACCAAGATCGGGTTTGTTCCCTGCATACTGATAAATTGCGATACAGTTATCTGGGTCGTCTGGCATGAATCCGGCGAAGATGTCAGTCCCGACAGTTCCGATAGTTTGATCTTCGAGATATTCAGCTATATCTTTAGGAACGGAATAATCGGGCATTCAACCACCTCTTATCAATGCCAATACTCGTTCGTTCAATGATATCCAGAAGTATCCGAACGACATTCGCCTTCGTGCCGGATCCTCCAGGAACTTCGCTTTGGTCGGTGGAGAATGATAGACCTGAAGATTTTCATGGACGGGAAGTGCGTATTTGCAGATATATCCGATTATTGCTTTCGCTCGACCTGGTTGAACTGAGATATAAACTCGCCTTGAACCTCTCAGATTTCCAGTCTTGACCGGAACTTCAATATCGCAATCTCTCCCTATCGCCTCGACCTCCTGTCCCATTGCGGTATAGGTCTCCTGGGGAAACTCGGCAGCAAGTCGTTCGATGTCTCTGATGATATCCTTTGGACCTCCAACGACTTTCAGGATGTCAGTCAAGTGAATATCACCTTCTCGAACGCTGTCCCGTCCTCGGGGTCGGGATATGTCTCGATTGCCAATATCCTCGGTTTCTTGCCATCAGGGAGGGTTATTCTATCCTTTGCCGTAATCGTTCGGTCTCCCGAAATGTGTATCTCGCATGAACTGATAACTTGTTCTCCACTCTGATCGGTTATGACCGTATCCTTCTGTTTTATCAGGCATGGGATGTCATAAGATGTTCCGTAGGTTCTCTCGCCGTAATCGTTTATCGAGGAGTAAGGTTCGATAGTAAGTGTCTGCTTCATATTGGATTCAATGCCTTCCGGAGGCGTGGTGACACTGATAGCATTCGCACAATCGGCTTCATCTCCTTGACCATCATATCCTCCGACGAATACCTGAATAGTCTTTGATGTGCAAACCCCAATATCGCAACCTCGAATCGTGACAGTATAACTCGTTCCCGTACCAGTCATCTCGAACGCTTTGCCATTAACCAAGATGAATACCGCTTTCGTTGTTGGAAGGTTCGAGACAGTTGCGATAACAGTCACGTATCCATACCAGACGAGGGAATAGGGGGAGGCGACGTCATGGGTCTGTCCCGTTATCCTCACTGGAATGTCAATATAGAAGTCCTCGTAATCGT
>CAYHEV010000142.1:0-2570 GCA_964355725.1 uncultured Candidatus Bathyarchaeia archaeon
ATAGCGCGCGCGCTGTTCTCTTTTTGCGGAGAACAACTATCTCTGCGAACGCTAGCGTCATCGTTGCCAGCGCTGCTATTGTTTCCATGGGTATCTCGGGAACTATTACTGGGTTCGGAATCGCATCGACACCCGTCGTGGCGGAGCTCTCCACGTAGTCAACGTCTCCTTCGAATGCGGCTTTGATGCAGTAACTGCCAGTTGCCAGCGCATCTTCTGGGTTCCAGTCGTACTCGTAGTAGCCGCCAGAGCCAGTTATCACATCGGCTATGTGAGTCCAGTTTCCGCCTGGTGTTTCATACTCTGCTGAGGCGTTTTGGTAGTGCAGTTTCATTGTCTTGCCCGCGAGGCCTGTTCCATTGCTTACCAGGTTTCCAGAGATCTTGGTGGTCTCGCTTCCAACCTCATTGACGGTTCTTGGGTTGGTGTCAACGGTTGCCGTTGTCGGAATGAAGTCGACGGGCGCCTCGACGGCCGGAACCCACGAGGATGGATCATCCCGAGGTGCGTCAATAGACTTGAGGGTGCGTACCTCTAGTTGGTCAGCCAGAGGGAATGCTGGATCAATGTACAGATAGGGATCCACCACAGCTGCCGCTTCGCCTTCGGCTGAAAAGTCGACGGTCGATTGACCATAACCTGGAGTGACTATCTGCACCCAGGCGCTGGCCTCAATTACCATGCGCAACTCGGGCCAGGGAGGTCCAGTCAAATCGAAAGTCAATGTTCCTGCAATTCCCAGAGTCTTCCCGCTAGATGCAGATAAATCCCCGGTGGAAACGCAATCTGTAACTTCGAAATGTCCTTGAGCCAATGCAATCATAGACCCTCGATACATACCTGGCTCCACCTTCGTGGACAAGGAAACCCTGTATTTAACTCTCATGGGGATCGACAGAGACCCAGTCCGGTTCAAAAAACTGCCCGTATTCCTGTCGAAGACTCGATATGGCCAAGCTAAGGGCGACACATAAGCTTCAGCCGAAAAAGCTATCGCATAGGCGTTCGTATGTGAGATGCTAGCGTGTGCCCCGACATCAGCCATAGGCTCGGTTCCGTCACCCACATAGACGGCTGCCGATTCCACGCGTTGAAAAACCCCGCCCCAGGTCGGATTGACCCAGGAAACATCTACGTGGCCGCTGAAAGCTGACCAGAGTAGAGCACGGGCCAGCGGCTCATAGGTCCCCTCCCCATATGGATGTAATATGACAACTTGTGCCTGCACATCATGAACGACAATACCACTGGAAACGAAACCTAACATCAAAAGAACAAGCAGAAACTCCAACAGCTTAATCAAACGCATTTTCCATTTCTCCCATCCATTTCACGCCAATTAGCGCAAACATGAAGACAGGAACTCCTGTCCCGTGTTCATGTACTAACATTACTAATAGATTGTTGAACGAGAAAATAAGGATTGTGAAAATTCACTCTAGAGGAATCATTCAAAGTTCTAGATGACCTCACACGAATCATATGCTGCAGATTTCGCCCGTACTGCATTAGGCGCCTTTTAGGCGTAGCGCGCGCTTCACTATTCGCCTGTATTTCAGGAAATCTTTGACCTGTTTGTTCTGCTTTCCGGATCGATAGACGACTCTGGGCGAAGGCTTCTCCTTCTTTCCCGATATTCGCTGAGTTGAGCTTCTCTTAATGCACTGCATCAAACAATACTTCTTCAATCCCGACCTATGCGACAAGAGAGCGACCCAAGCCACCACGCACGTATTGAGCGACCATGTAACTCTGCGGTCAAACACGACGTGGTAGCATTTCTCGCTGGACTTGAGAATGAAAAAGCCTCCAAGTTTGAAGTGTCTTCTCGCTCTCGAAGCCCAGTACCTAACAGTGTGGAAAGAAGCATCATCAAAATCTAGCTTGACCGTCTCCGTGTCCGCGCGCGCTCGTCCAGAGGCGCAAAGGGCCAGAGTCGACGTTCACCAAATACTACCAGACAAGCTTCGCTCAGAACTCCTTCAATCTTGCGTAGTCCCTCAAGCTTTGCCGGAAAGGGCTTTCCAACACATTTGATAACAACGGATAGAGTGCCACCTTCAAGAACTTGGAATGAAACCCTATAGTCATAGCCAACAAACAACCTGAGTATCCAGCTTTTGGCCTTTGCGTTTCGCGCGCGCGATTATGTTCTTATGTTACGCTTCCGTTTTAGGACGAGTGCCGCCAGCAGCGTTGCCATCACGAAGAGTGGCAGAATGAGGTATGAAGGAAATTCTGGTATAGTCGGCGAAGGACCGAAAGCATAGATTTTGCCATCCTCTGACCCTACGTAAATTACTCCATTAACCACGGCAGGAGAAGACAACACTTCGTTACCTGTCGTGTAGTTCCAAACCTGCGTTCCATTAATAGCGTTTAGGCAGTAAACATTGTTATCCTCAGATCCCACAAAAACAAAACCACCAACAACAGCAGGAGAAGAATATACCGCGCCATTTGTCTTGTAGCTCCAAGCGCGCGCTGAATTCATGGTCGATTTAACCTTTCTTGGGGTTGGAAAAGATTTTTCTTCCTTGATTCTGGAACAGTCTATTGGGCTTCAACCA
>CAYHEV010000143.1:0-2548 GCA_964355725.1 uncultured Candidatus Bathyarchaeia archaeon
TCCCGATCTCTCGGCCACCGCCGTTGATGCCGCAGGCATTCCGCTCCCTGCCGGGTTCATCGGATCGCCGGTCGAGCGTGTCGCGGCGTCGGGGACCCCGTCCCAACGACTCGCCGGCCTCGCAACCGTCGACCGCGCTGCCCGCTCGGCGCTTGCGGTCAAGTACGAGGTGGTCACCTACTACACCGCAGCGATCGTCATCCTCGTCGCCATCGCACTTCTCGCAAGCTGGGTGTGGAGAGGGCGCCGGGTTCCCCGTGCGGCGTCGTCGCTTCTCGAGGCGGCGCTCCTCTTCCTGGCGTCGGTGCCCCTGGGTATGTGGCTCGCGTTCGCGTTCGAGCCGCTTCCGCAGAGCAGTGACCGGGTGCTCTCGGGCATGCTGTGGACGACAGCGGGCGTGTGGCTCGTGGTGCTCGTCGTGCGCCTGATACTGCGACCACGCGTCGCCGTCGCCGTGCTGATGCTGGCTACCGCGACGCTATTCGCCGTGGACCAGTGGCTCGGGGCCCCGCTGTCATTCTCCGCGCCGCTGGGGTACTCGCCCATCGAGGCGGCGAGGTTCTACGGGCTGGGGAACGAAGCCGCGGCCCTCATGCTCAGCTCCGCACTGATAGGCATCGCGGTGCTCTGCGACCTGATCGGCGGCTCGAGGGGGCGTCGTCTCGCGACGTGGGCAGTGCCGGTCGTAGGCGCCGTGCTCGTAGCCACGGCGGTCGCCCCCATGGCGGGCGCGAACCTCGGTGTCGCCGTGTGGGGAACGTTCGCAGTGGTGGTTGCGACCCGACTCATCTCCGGCGGGCGCCTGACGTGGCGCGTCGTGGTCGTCGCCCTGGCCGCCGCCGCCGCCGTCACCTTGGGGGCGGCGTGGGTCGACTCGCTGGTGTCGACGCAGACACATGTCGGGAAGGCGATCGCGTCGGCCGGGTCGGGTGGCGGCGAAATGCTGTGGGCCATGCTCGTTCGGAAGGCGACGCTCAGCAGTGACCTCCTCACCACGACGCCGTGGATCCTCGTGTTCGTCGCCCTGTACGTGTGGTTGTCTTACGGCAGCTTCCGACCGCGCGGCATGTTCGTGTGGGTATCGGCAAGCGACGCCTTCTTCATGGGAGCGATGCGGGCGATCCTCGTCACCGGGGTCGTGGCCTACTTCAGCGAAGACTCGGGAGTCGTGATGGCTGTCTCGCTCACGACACTGCTGCTCCTGGCGTTCGCCTACCTCGTGCTGGTGGCGCCCCGAAGTGACGCGCCCGCTCCGGCAGCGGAGACCGCGGCGGCCGGCACTGCTTTGGCGGAGCACGCGAGCGGTGGGCCGGCATGATGGTCATCGCCGCCATCGGCATCGCCGCCGCGGCCGTGGTCGGCGCGTACGGTCTGCCTGCCATGACGCTCGGCGTCATATGGCCGACCATCGAGGCGGGTCGGTTCACGGTGATGAACTACCGAGGGGTGCTCGTGGCGCCGGCGCTGTGGATCGCGTTCCCCGTCTGGGCGCTCGGCGTTGTCGCGCTTCGACTGAGCCTGTACTTCTATCCCGTCGATGTCACGGGCGTCCTCGAGCCTTCGGGAGTCTTCCGAGGCCTTCAGGCAATCCTGCCACTCTCGTCAATGGTCAGCGTCGCGATCGCGGCCATGGTGTTCGGCATCATCGACGACGTGTGGGGTGGCAAGGATGCGAAGGGGTTCAGGGGACACGTCGGTTCGCTCGCCGCCGGAGAGATGACCACCGGAGGCTTGAAGCTCCTCGGGATCGGGCTCACGGCATTCATCGCATCGGTCTACACCTCGCTCTCCGAAGGGCTCGGTGCGACACGCATGGAGGGGACTCCGGTCTTCGCGATCGCGGTGACCACCCTGCTCGGCACGCTCGTGATCGCGCTGTCCGCGAACACGGTGAACCTCGCCGACCTTCGTCCCGGCCGCGCGCTCAAGGTCGGCTTCGTTCTGCTCGCGTTCGCTCTGCTCTCGACGCTCGTGCTCTGTGCTCGGAGCAACGTCCCGGTCGGGGGCACCATCCTCGCGGTCGCGATCGTCGGGGTCCTGCTCGGCGGGCCGATGCTCGCGATGTGGCCTTACGACGTGCGGGAGCGCGGCATGCTCGGCGACGGCGGCGCGAACGCGGTCGGCGCGCTTCTCGGCTACGTCATATTCGTGGGGCTCGCCCCCGCGGCCTCGGCGGGCAGCGGTCCCGCGCTGGCGATCCTCGGGATCGTGGCGGGGCTGCTCCTGCTGGTCAACGGCCTGGCGGAGCGCTACTCGTACTCCGAGGTCATCGAACGCAGCGCCGCACTGCGGTGGCTCGATCGCCTCGGCAGGCCGGTCTTTGACGACGGCTCCGACGAGTCTAGTCCCGATGAGCTGTGACCCGGGCCTTCCGCCGAAAGGCGTCGGATACGGTCGCGCGAAGTGCCGGCGGTACCGCTAGAATGGCTGAAGGTCGGAAGGTCGCATCGAGTCACGACACCCTGAGAGGGGAGCGGATCGCATCCATATGGCCAAGCACATCTTCGTGACTGGTGGTGTTGTCTCGTCTCTGGGGAAGGGCATCACC
>CAYHEV010000144.1:0-2530 GCA_964355725.1 uncultured Candidatus Bathyarchaeia archaeon
TTGGATAGCCTGCCTTAATTCCACTTCGTCCAGCGTTTCTTGGACCCTTCCAATGGAGTCGCATCCGCCTCTTACGAACCGTGCCTTCTTGCAACCAAGCTCCCAACCATCCTGTGGGGTCCATCCTATTCCGATTAACCCCACCTCGCCCCCTTTGCCTTGCAGAATGGAATTCGTGGCCAGAGTGGTGGAAATGCCGACCAGGTTGATCCCCTTAACCTGGAATCCTCCTTTTTCGATTACCCTATCCAATGCTCCCATGATCCCAATGGATAGATCCTGGTAAGTGGTTGGAGATTTCGCCTTGGCGAGGACGCTTCCAATATCAAGATCAACGATGACCGCATCGGTGAATGTGCCGCCGGTATCGATTCCCAATCCCAACCGCATTTTCGGACCTCAGCCTCTCGAAACCACCAATAGATTAAAAGCGTTATCGCTTCTCGGCCTAGGGAGAATGAAATAGATCGAGTTCAAGTCTTAGGATTGCCGGATCCGACAGAGCTTAGATTCATGATGCGCGCCAAGGCCCATTCTGCGCTCTTTTGGACATATTTGCTCGGGTCCTCCATAAGCTTCCTTAACAAGGGAATTGAAGTGCTTCGTCCGATGCCCATCCTTTCTGCGATCCTTCCCAAAGCCCAAGCGGCCATCCCCCTAATCTCTGCGCTCACATCCAAAAGGAGCTGGTTTATGGGTTCTATGGAGGAGTCCAATCCAATCTTCATTCCCGGCAGCTCACCCAAGGCCCATACCGCATTCGCCTTTACCTCTGGCTCATCGTCCTTAAGAAGGTTGATCAGTAAATCAAGAGGATAGGCCCCCATCACCTTGTTTTGAGCCAACTTTCCTACGCACCATGACGCGCTCTTTCGCACCTCCAAATCATCGGCGGATAGCAAGCCTGTCAATGGCTCGAGGTAGGAAGTATCTCCTTGTTTCACCAGGAGAAGCTGTTTTAGCTTCTCAAGCGCATTAAGCTTCGTTTCCCGGTCTGGGGATCGAAGATCCAAATGTAGCCTGAAGGCCTGTTTGTTGGGCATATGATATGCACGGTATGTTCGAACGCGATTAAATAAATGCGACCCAGTCATTCTTGGATTGTCTGATTGGATTTGTATCCATTTGAAAGAATTACAGATTTTGTAATCTTCTTCCCTCCAGTAGGTTTCGAAATTAGGTATGCCGAGGGCGTCGGAGCGCACCCTCTTGGCCTTGCAGGAGATGCATTGCCCGTTTTTTTCGTGCCAAAGGCATTTCCTCCCCACTCTTCTAGAACCTTTCACATTTGACGGGTCGGATCCAGGTTCAACAAAACGTTGAACAAGACTCGCACTCCCGTGCTGCAAAATACCCTATGCCTGCTTAACAGGAGGAACGGGCTTCTCCTTAAAGAAATCACAGTTGCCATAATCCTCCTGGCCGCGGCACATTTCATAATCCTTAATACCCAAAACATCGTGGCGCACACGCCTAGCCTTACAATTAGCGCACCTATCATCCGCAGCGTGCCAAAGACAATGCCTCTTAATGCCAATGTCGTCGGTCATTACGGTGGCGGGATGGCGACAAATAAGATAAATCTGTTGTAATTCATCAAAGCTCGACCAGAAGAACAGAGGGAAGAAGTGGGCTCAACCAAGCCCGCCTACATTCGTATCCAGATACCTCGGATTTAACGGCGAATAACTTGAAAACGGGGAATTAAAAGCCGCGGAAAACCTCTTATCTTTTATTTTTCAGAGAGATTTGAGGTCGAACCATGATTATCAATAATCGTACTAGATTTCATCATCCTCTTATTATCTGGCTATGTTTGAATCATCTCTAGTATCTAATTTCTAGATATCCTTGCGATTGATGAGTCAGTGCATTAAAAGAACTCCAGTATTCTATTCTAACCTTATCGCTTCTCCTTCTCCATCCGTTTACGCAACTCAACCAAGGCGACGGTTATCCCATGGGACCGAGTTGCAAAGTGATGGTCTTCGACTTTCTCATCAATCCAGGTGAGTACATCAGTAGGGAGGCTCACCGACAGCTTCACAACCGTTTTCTCGCGAGCCATACAACGCCATGCGTTGACTTTCTATTTTATGCTACCTGGTACCACTTTTAGAAAGCCTACTTTCGACCACCCCTTCATAGGCTCTAACTATCCAGATGTCATATAATAGGGAGGACTATGCCAAATAACATCGAAAATGAGGTAGAAATGCCCGATATTGAGGTTGAAGTCCAGCCCTCTGCGGGAAAAGCGACAAGATTGGAGCTGCCAAAGGTCCTGACCTACGAGGAGATGGATAGATTCGTGCTCGCCCTGGAGGAGTTCGAGGACATCATCTCAGGGCGCATCATGCTCTTCGCGGGGTTACGGGTCGGAGAGGTGTCTGCACTCCTGGTCAAGGATGTCGACCTTGAAAGGTGCGCCGTGTTCGTTCGCCAAGGCAAGGGGGGGGAAGGATCAAGGGGGCTAGGATGTGAAGCATATCGAGGGCGAGGTAAGGAGAGATGTCGTGGACTTCGGAAA